>CAIYNX010000354.1 GCA_903927645.1 uncultured Mucilaginibacter sp. | reverse complement strand
GGTGTTGAAATGGAAATTGAAGGGCAAAAAAAACCGGCCTATACCGGCGAAGTAGTTTTTCTGTATCATTTTAATGATTAATCTTTAAGCAGGTAATCAATAAGTTAAATACTTTAAGTGTCAAATTAGGCCTCGTTAATGGCTTTAGCCGTTCCTTTTTTTATTTTTGCTGCTAAATACTTAATCATAGCAATAAAATTAAATGAAGGTTCTTTTATCCTATCTTTCAAAACACCGCTACACAGTGGTCTTTGCCCTCTTTTTGGCAGCTGTAAACATTGGTTTCTCCCTACTCGACCCATATATAACCGGACGTATTGTTGATGGATATATTGAAAAACGTAAGCTTTTAACTTACGATCAATTTTTGCATGGAGTATTGTATTGGGTTGGCTTATCAGTTGGCGTTGCCATGATATCTCGCTTCGCAAAAAACTTTCAGGATTATTTTACAAGTATAATTACCCAAAAAGTTGGGGCAGCCATGTATGCCGATGGTTTAAAACATTCCTTAGAGCTACCGTACCAAGTTTTTGAAGATCAGCGCAGTGGTGAAACTTTGGGCATTTTGCAAAAAGTACGTTTAGACAGCGAAAAATTTATTACCTCTTTTATCAGTATTCTGTTTGTGAGCATTATAGGCATGGTGTTTGTATTTTTTTACTCGTTAAAGATAAGTTATCAGGTTGCCTTGGTTTACTTCTGCGCTATTCCAGTTATAGCCATTGTAAGCTTGTTAATGAGCCGAAAAATAAAGACCATACAAAAGAAAATAGTATCAGAAACAACTGTATTAGCCGGCTCTACTACCGAATCTCTTAGGAATATTGAATTGGTAAAAAGCTTAGGGCTTGCCAAACAAGAAATTGAACGGCTAAATAATACTACCTACAAAATATTAAGTCTAGAACTTAAAAAAGTAAAGTACGTACGTAGCTTGAGCTTTGTACAAGGTACTACCGTAAACGCGGTACGAAGTACTATGGTAGTAGTTTTGCTTTTGCTTATATTTAAAGGCGCTATATCACCAGGGCAATACTTTACCTTTTTGTTTTATTCCTTCTTTTTGTTTAACCCATTGCAAGAGCTTGGTAATGTTATTTTAAGTTGGCGCGAGGCCGAAGTTTCATTAGGGAACTTTAAACGTATATTGAGCATCCCGATCGACCCAAAACCTGAAAAGCCTGTTTTGTTGGAAAAGGTAACTACCCTTACCTTTAGCGATGTAAGCTTTAAACACTTAACCGCAAACCGCAACGCCTTGAACTATATTAGTTTTGAAACCAATACGGGTGAGACCATTGCCTTTGTTGGTCCATCCGGTTCGGGTAAAACTACTTTGGTAAAATTGTTGGTGGGTTTATACCAACCTTTAGAGGGCGATATCTTATACAACAATATTTTAAGTAAGGATATCGACCTTGATCAACTGCGCGAAAAAATAGGTTTTGTAACACAAGATACCCAGTTGTTTTCGGGTACCATACGTGAGAATTTGCTATTTGTTCGTCCGGGGGCTAGCGATGAGGAGTGTTTGGATGTATTGCAGCGAGCCGCTTGTCAGACACTTATGGCCAGAGCCAGCAATAGCTTGGATACTGTTATTGGCGAAGGCGGTGTAAAAGTATCAGGTGGGGAAAAACAACGTCTATCCATCGCGCGTGCATTGTTACGCCGACCGGATATTTTGGTGTTTGATGAGGCTACCTCATCCCTTGATTCCATCACCGAAGAAGAAATTACCGAAACTATTCGTGATGTTTCGGTGCTTGAAAGCCATATTACAATCCTCATTGCCCACCGTCTATCCACCATTATGCATGCCGACCAAATTTATGTGTTGGAGAAAGGCAAAATCATAGAATCGGGCAAACACTTTGATTTGTTAAACCACAAGGGCCTATATTACGCCATGTGGAGGCAACAAATTGGTGAAAAAGAAACGGTGGAGATGTGAGTGAGTGATAAATTTATAAAGTTTTGCAAAACTTTATAAATTTATCACTCACTCACATCTCCACCGTTTCTTTTTCACCAATTTGTTGCCTCCACAT
>CAIYNX010000353.1 GCA_903927645.1 uncultured Mucilaginibacter sp. | reverse complement strand
TTTTCTTTCACAAAATTTTCCTGCGAAAATATCCATCCGGCACCCACCGCGTAAAAATTACCGAATTGTCTTCCAGGGCCAAAGCGGCTGGAACCATCGCGTCTTAAATTAACATCCAGAAGGTATTTTTCCATCCAGTTATAATTAATACGCCCGAAAACCGAACCATATTTATATTGCGTGTAAGTATTAGCTTTTGCTGAAATTGTTGTCGCGGCACCAAGATTCCCTAACAGGTCGGGATTATTTACACCCGTTCCAGTGATTGTTTCCCCGGTGTTGAGGGAATATTGATAGGTAGTACCAATTAAAGCGGTCAAGGTTCCATCTTTGAAATGTTTGATGTAATCAAGCTGTGGTTCTATGATATACCGGCTACTATTACCGTTGGCAAAATAAGCTACGTCGGAAGATCCTGGGTATTGCGATGATGCAGGAAGTGTTGCAATTTCCTTGATAGTGTAACTGTTGTAACCTAAGTTTACTTTGGCGTCAAATCCTTGAAAAAAAATATATTTAATTATGCTATTGGCATTAAAATAGGCGGTTTGGCTGTTTTGCTGTTGCTGTAGGTTAGCAACGGGATTTATCCCTGTCGTCCAGTTAAAACTACCGTCAGCATTATAAATCGGAAAATTAGGGGGAAGGCTTCCTAATGTATTAATGATTGATTGCCCGAATGTATGGTTATCATCTCGATTATAACCAACACTAAAAGTAGTGTAGAATTTTTTATTAATACTTTGATGATCGATATTGATATAGCCGCCACCCTTTAAATACCTTGCATCACCAGGGATTATCGTACCTTCTTTATGAAAGTTGAAACTGGCCAAATAGTGAGTTTGCAAATCGCCGCCTGTTAAACTTGATTGAAGATTAGTAACATTTGCAGTATTACCGTAAAAATATTTTTGCCAATCGGTACTCTGTGTTTGGCTCCAGACCAGTAAATCAGGAGCACTTTGACTATCAGGGGTGACGTTATCATTTTTAAAAGCGTCTTTTCTTAATTGGAGATACTCTGGCAGGCTCAAATATTTATTTAACCGGCTTATCCTGTTAATTCCCTGGTTAAACTCAACAATAAAATTGTCTTTGCCAATAGCTCCTTTTTTAGTAGTTATCAAGACTACCCCATTTGCGCCCCTTGAGCCGTATATGGCAGTAGCATCTGCATCTTTTAAAATAGAAACGCTTTCAATATCGCCAGGATTTACGATACTGAAAGGACTTATCACGCCATTGGCACCCAATGCATTAGCATTTGTGGCAAGTGGTGAAGATAAAAACGGTACCCCATCAATTACATAAAGGGGGTTTGTTCCGGATGATAAAGAACCTTGGCCCCTAATCTGTATTGAAACGTCACCGCCGGGTAAACCATTTTGAGTTTGAATAAATACTCCGGTTGCTCGCCCTTGTAAGGCTGCCAAAGGATTTGTGACAGGTTGATTTTCTATTTGGTTAGCGTTAATTGTAGATACACTCCCGGTATTTAATCTTTTGGTCGTAGTCCCATAGCCAATAACCTGCACCTCGTTTAAAGAGTTAGCATCCGCTTTTAAGCTAATAATTAGACGTTCAGAGGTATTAGTATCGAAAGGTACTTCCATCGTTTGATAGCCGACGAAGCTAATAATCAATATCCCGGTTGTTTTAAGAGGGCTTATTTCAAAGTAACCATTCTGATCAGTAATAACTATTGTGAAGCTTTCTTTGAGCTTGACCGTTGCCCCAGGTAAAGCCCCGCCGTTTTGATCTGTTACCTTTCCTTTAATCGGATTGACTGGCGACTGGCGACTACCATCTTTTAATAGATCTGATCTAACACCTGTATATGTAATAACAATTTTGTCATCTATAACTTTATAGGATAACTTATATGGAGGCAATAAATCATCTAAAACCTGATTTATTGCCTTTTCCTTAATATGAATGGTCACTTCCTTTTTAGTAACCTCATTTATGTCACTGTAGATGATTGCAATTTTTGCCTTGTCAGCTATTTGATCAAAAACCTCTTTTAAGGTTTTCTTTTCTAAATCCAAGCTGATCTTTTTTGTTAGGTCTTGAGATGCTGCTGTGCTACTGGTAAAAGCCAAATTAAGACAGCACCAAAGCGATATGCTTAAAATAAGAAGCTTTTTTTTTCGTATTGAGAGTAATGGTATGTACATAGAAAACATTAATAGAGGTTTACAGAATAATTTGATTATTAAATAAAGATCATCCGTAGTAAGGCGGTGACTTATTACAAGGCCAAAGAATAGGCAATAGGAAGTCCATAAAGCAAGTTTTCATATTTTGCAGTTATTTTTTTATTAGAATTTTTACTTGTTTTCGAGCGTCGCTTTAATTATTCGCGATACAGCCTTTAGCGTTCATCACACCCCCCTTGTAAAATATATCGTTCATTTTTATAGACCACTTTTGCGTTTATTGCAGCGGCCAACTGGTCAAGCACAGTGTTGATGGGTTTTGTAGTATCAAACTCACCATAGCATAAGCACAGGGCTGATTTATTTTCCAACTCAATCGATAGATTATAATATCTACGAAAATCTGCTATTACATCCGGTACAGGTGTTCCATTATAAGTTAAAATGCCTTCCTTCCTTTTTATCTCAGGTTGCATATTTGGTACACTATCTGTCTTTAGCGTACGAGTTTCTTTAGTAAAATCTGCACTTTGGTTAGGTTTTAGCGTTACTTGTTTAATTTTTGCATTAGTTGCTGACCAAACTGAAACCTTGACGATTCCGGTAACAACCGTAACTGTTACTTTATGTTGTTTTCCAAATGCTCGAATATTAAAAGAGGTGCCTACAACTTCCGTCCGTACCTGGCCCGTGTAAATAATAAACGGATGTTTTTTGTCTTTGGCCACTTCAAAAAAAGCTTCGCCTTCCAGCTTTACCTCGCGATAATTACCTATTAACTGATCTTGGTATTCTAGAGAGCTGGAAGGGCTCAGCCAAATCTTCGTGCCGTCATATAATTGAAGTATCCTTTTCTCTCCTGGCCGGGTGACGGCATACAGCAATTGTTTACCGTTTTTAAATTTATAGTGATCCTTAAAATGTTCATTTAAGAGTAACAATGTAGCGGTTATGAGTACAAGCCAGAGAGCTGCGATTTTTACCCATTTTTGTATGCTATAATTCTTTTTTGATTTTGACTCAAGAGTACTTCGATCCCTAATCTCCTTTATGATTATAGATTTTACTTTGTTGACCGCAGTTTCGGTTTTTCCTGTGCTGTCCTCACCATTTTCTACAAACCCCAATTCTGCACGTATGAGGGCCCTTAATACTTTTTCATTTTCGCCATCATCAAAATATAACAATAGCTGCCTTACCTCTTCGGGGGGGCAATTGTCTTCAAGATATTTTACAAAGAGCTT
>CAIYNX010000352.1 GCA_903927645.1 uncultured Mucilaginibacter sp. | reverse complement strand
TAAGGTAATTTACCTACCTTTCGAACCGGAAAAAAAGGAATTCCAAGTTTGTTCGCTAAACTTAATCCAAATAAAAAGCCCCTGCTTTCAATACCTGCTACCGCGTCAATATTTATTCCATTTAATTTTTCGGCAAAGGCATCCACAATATTAAGACAAAGCTTTGCATCTTTTAAAATTGGGGTTATATCTTTAAAAATAATACCAGGTTTAGGAAAATCAGGAATATCGCGTATAGCCAATTTAATTTGTTGCTCTATCATTTGAAATTAAAATAAGGTTCCATCCTATGTAAATCTTTTGCATTAAGTATCGCTATTTTTTTTAAATCAATAAAGGATACATATTTGCCATGTTGGTTTCTGTATTCTATAATAGCATTTGCCTGATTAAAATTTAAATAAGGAAATAATCTTAATTGCACAAAAGATATATTGTTGATATTGATTTTTTTTACCACTGAATCATTTATCCTAACTCCATCCTTGATTCGATTATATTTTAATGAATCAATTCCAAACACCTCCATTAATTGCTCCTTATATAAAAACCCGCCTAACCTTTCTTTGTACCTATTTATACGCGTTGCCAGGGTTGTACCAATTCCTCTAATTTTGGATAATGTGGCAATATTAGCACTATTTATTTCTATTATCTCACCAACTTTGACCTTATAGGTTAATGTCTCTTTGTACCCTGCTTTTGTATTGAGAAAATTTTTATTTGTATCAAAATTATTTTGTTTTGAATTTGTATTTACTTGAGCCAAAACCTTATTAAAATCTTTTAAGTTTATTGTGTTATCTTTGCTAAGCAATTGATAAACGTAAGGCATAATCGTTACTATTATAATTAAAATTATAAGGACTATGATACCATTCCATTCTTTTTTGGAGATTGAAATGTATTTTATTAGGTCTGACAGCATTTTAAAAAATAATAGGGAAAATTAAAAAATCTTTACATTAAATTCCTGCCTAAGGATTTATTTTTTAAAAAAATGGAAGTAATTACTACAGAAGAATTTGCCAAAGCCACAAAATTGGATAAGTTAAAAATGCCAGGCTTAGCGGCATTGCTAATGGAATTAATGAAAATAAATCAGGTTAATAAACTATTTGCCCAAGCACAACCAAAGCAAGGTCCTGATTTTGTTGATGCAATTTTAGAAGGGTGTGGAATTAATATTGAATTTGATGAAAGAGATTTAAAAAACATACCTACAACCGGTGGCTTTATTGCAATTGCGAACCATCCATATGGCGGAATTGAGGGAATGGTATTACTAAAAATACTATGTTTAGTTAGGCCCGATGCTAAACTAATGGCTAATTTTTTATTAAAAAAAATACCAAACTTGAGTGATTATTTTATCGCTGTAAATCCATTTGAAAATATTGAACACTCATCCAGCATAAGTGGTTTAAAAAACACCTTAGAATTACTTGCCAATGGTACACCAATTGGTATTTTTCCTGCAGGTGAAGTGTCCACCTATAAAGTTGATCAACATCAAGTAACTGATAGAATGTGGCACCCTGTGGTTGGTAAAATAATTGCAAGAGCAAAAGTACCAGTTATACCGATTTATTTTCATGGCAATAACGGACTATTATTTAACTTATTAAGTTTAATACACCCAACCTTGCGTACTGCAAAGTTACCATCAGAATTATTTAATAAAAATGGCCATACTATTAAATTAAGGATCGGAAAACCAATTAACGTAGCCGAAATTCCGGATAATGCCAATAGCGTTAAATTATTGAACTTTTTAAGAGCTCGCACCTACGCACTTGGAACAGGCTTGGAAGAAGAAAAAAAAATATTTAATCCTCGTAACATATTCAAAATTAAAAAATTGCCTGAAGCCATCGTTCCGGAATTAAGTAGTGTGGTATTGGAAAACGAAGTTGCAACACTTAGAGACGATTATAAAATTTGGGTTGAAAAAAATTATGAAGTATATATAGCACCTACAGCTTCAATTCCTAATATAATTCGTGAAATTGGACGTCTACGGGAGATTACCTTTAGGGAAATAGGTGAAGGCACTAATAAGGCCAGCGATTTGGATGAATATGATATTTATTACCACCATTTATTTATTTGGGATGTTGAAGCAAAACTTATTGTTGGAGCCTATAGAATAGGCTTGGGTGATGAAATTTTTTATAGCATAGGCAAAAATGGTTTTTATATAGCCAGTGTATTTAAAATAAAAGCACAATTTACACCTGTATTAAAAAAGAGTATTGAATTAGGTAGATCATGGATAAGGAAGGAATATCAACAAAAACCGCTACCCTTATTTTTGTTATGGAAAGGTATTTTAAAGTATTTAATTGATAACCCTAGGTATCAATATTTAATAGGGCCTGTTAGTATCAGCAATTCATTTTCAAAATTTTCTAAATCATTAATTGTTGAATATATTAATAGGAACCATTTTGACCATGAAATGGCCCAATATGTAAAACCAAGGAAAAAATTCAAGGTTAATTTTTCAAGTATTGATTCTGATTTATTAATAGGAGGAGAAGATAGTTTAAAAACGCTCGACAACCTGATATCTGAAGTTGAATCTCGAAATATGAAAGTACCGGTATTACTCCGTCAATACATAGCATTAAATGCAAAAATTATCTGCTTTAATATTGACCCTAAGTTTTCAGATTGCTTGGACGGATTTTTAGTACTCGACCTTGAAAAAGTACCACAGGATATATTGGATAAGTTGGGTAAAAACTTGTAAGTTAGCGTTAGACTACCATTTTTGCAATTTTCTAAAACTTAATTGAGTATTTTCTCAAAACCAAACTTATTAGCCAAATTGGACCATAAAATTGAAATTTAATAATATTAGCTAAGGAATAGGGTTTACCCTCTATTTTTTGACCGATAAGTTGAGCAGTTAGCGACAACATGATCAAAGCAAAACATATAAAGCCAACATGCGGTCCGCCCACCTTTTGCCATTCGGCTAGTTCACTTACGCCAAAACTTAAAGCAAATTCAATAACCAACATAAAATATGACAATAGCGGCGATAGCTTTAAATAATAATAAATACTTAAAGCAATAATAATGGAGGCCCAATTTATATAACCAATGTATTGCCCCAAAAAACTAAATACCGGGAAAGGTATTGCCCACGTAAAACCCAATATGCCAAATACCATAATAGGTATGGCAATACAGTTCATTATTAGGTTTATTTTATTTTGATGAGATGCGGTATATTTTTCGAATAAAATTTCAAAAGGCTTTAAATTAATATTTCCTTGGTTTTTATTGTGCGAATTATTTGATTGCATGGGCTTAAAAATGTTTATAAAAAACAAGGGCCGAATAATAAAATTCTGGCCCTTGTTTATTTTAAATTATTTTCTGTTCAACATATTCAAATGCTATTTTGCAAATGAAACTGATCTGGTTTCTCTTATTACAGTAACCTTAATTTGACCAGGGTAGGTCATTTCGGTTTGTATTCTGTTTGAAATATCAGCTGCGAGCACCTCCGACTGGGCGTCGCTAATTTTTTCACTTTCTACCACTACCCGCAATTCGCGACCAGCCTGTATAGCGAAGGTCTTTTCAACACCAGGATATGATAATGCCAGCTCTTCCAACTCTTTTAAACGCTTGATATAACTTTCTACCACTTCCCTTCGTGCACCTGGCCTTGCGCCTGAAATTGCATCACAAACCTGAATGATGGGCGATAGCATGGAAGTCATCTCCACTTCATCGTGGTGGGCACCAATGGCATTACAAACCTCGGGATGCTCTTTATATTTTTCGGCCAATTGCATACCTAAAATAGCGTGCGGCAATTCAGGGTTATCATCAGGCACCTTGCCAATATCATGCAATAAGCCTGCACGTTTTGCTAGTTTTACATTCAATCCTAATTCGGCAGCCATGGTAGCACAGAAATTAGCTACCTCGCGCGAGTGTTGTAAAAGGTTTTGACCGTATGATGACCTATAACGCATCCTGCCAACCATCCTGATTAGCTCAGGATGCAATCCGTTTATTCCGAGGTCAATTACAGTACGCTCCCCTATTTCAACAATTTCTTCTTCAATTTGCTTTTTGGTTTTAGCTACTACCTCTTCAATACGCGCTGGGTGTATACGTCCATCTGTTACTAGGCGGTGCATGGCTAACCTAGCAATTTCGCGCCTAACCGGGTCGAAACCTGAAAGTATGATGGCCTCAGGGGTATCATCCACAATAATTTCAATACCTGTCGCTGCTTCCAATGCCCTGATATTCCTACCTTCGCGACCAATTATTCGGCCTTTAATTTCATCGTTGTCAATATTGAAAATTGATACTGTATTTTCAATAGCACTCTCGGTAGCTGTACGTTGAATGGTTTGGATAACAATTTTCTTGGCTTCTTTGGTAGCTGTTAATTTTGCTTCGTCAACAATATCCTTTATCTGAACCATTGCTTTGCTTCTGGCTTCTTCGCGTAAGGTATCCACCAATTGGTTGGTTGCTTCTTCGGCTGATAGACCTGCAATAGTTTCCAATTGTTGTATATGCGAATTTTTAAGCACTTCTACCTCATCTTGTTTTTTTACAACAATTTCTGTTTGCCTTTCCAGGTTTTTACGAATAGTATCAAGCTCGGTTTCCTTCCTGTTCAGGTTTTCCAAGCGAGAGTTTAAAGATTGCTCCTTTTGTTTTATTCCGTTTTCGCGCTGATTGATGTTGTTGTTTTTTTGATTTATTTCTTGCTCATGTTCGGCCTTCATTTGTAAAAATTTCTCTTTGGCCTCCAGTAATTTATTCTTTTTCAAAAGCTCTGAATTTACTTCAGCCTCTTTTAAAATTTTCTTTACCTTATTTTGAGCAGCTGTTTCCTGATCTTTAAAAAGTTTCCTTAGCAGGAACCTTCCAATAAGTACCCCGGGCAAACCACCCAGTAATACTCCTATAATTAAATATAAATATGAGTTCATTTTTGTTGTTAATAATTGGTATAAATAAAAAAACCGTGCTTAAATTTTAAAGTACACTATATTGAAAACACCTTTGTATTAGTGCTTCAAGCTGTTAAATCGCTAACCAAACGATGCAACAATATGAACCACAAATAAACCAGATGATAGTTTAAATAGTGAAATTTAAAATTTAACCACGGTCAAATCTTTTGCTCTGTTATATGAAAGAACGTTATTGCTTATCAAAAAAATTAGATAATAAATAATCAATTTCGTAAACCTTTTCAGCAATTTCTGTGTCATCAACAGAAACCTTTTTATCTGCCTTTAATGCCGATGTTGCGTAATGCAACACACACATTGAAAGTAAATCCTGCTTATCCCTAACCGCATAATTTTCCTGATAATCCTTTATCCTGTCGTTAATTAGCTTGGCTGCCCTACGTATTATTTCTTCCTCTTCCATGTTTACCTTTAAAGGGTAAACCCTGTCTGCAATATTTATTTTTATCGAGATTTCTCCCATTTGAGCATTTCACTATTTGCACTACTTTTTAAGCAATACAATACACTTATCAATTTCTTGCACAAATTCGTTAATTTTTTGCTTTATGTCAAGATTTTTTTCATTTGTTTGCGAAAAACTTTTAGCAACCATCATAATGCTAAGCTTTTCCTCTAATTCTTTCACCTTATTTTTACTTGTATTTAAGGCTGCGTTCAATACATCACTTTCTAATTTTAACAAATCGTTTTCTTCCTGCAGCGCACTACAAAGCGCTATTAAATGCTCTGTTCTTATTTGTATACTATTTAATTGCTCTGCTAGTGAGGCCACTCTTTTATTACTTTATTGAACTTAAAACTATTTTAAAACCCTTTTAATCGCTTTTTAAAATTCAATTTGGCTTTTTGCGTCCAAACAAAAAACTATTTCCTTATTTCTGCTCCGGCTTCTTTTACTAAGTTATGAATAATTTTTTGCATTACCGCCTCTATGGCCTTATCAGTCAAGGTATTTTCACTATCCTGCAAAATAAAGCTCAAAGCGTACGATTTTTTTCCTTGCGGTAGTTTATCGCCTTCATATACATCAAACACATTTACTTCTTTTAAAAGTTTACGGTCGGTTTTGGTAGCTATTTGTTTTAATTGATTAAAGCTTATCGGTTTATCAATCAACATGGATAAATCTCGTCTTACTGCCGGGAACTTTGAAATTTCTTCGTATACAATTACATTTTTACGGGCGATGGTTAATAGGGTATCAAAATTAAAATCGGCATAAAAAACCGGTTGGCTTATATCCGCTTTTTTGGCCGGACTGTTTGCTACCGCACCCAAGCTTACCAGTACCTTGTTACCTCGGCTGTATTGCAAGCCATAGGCAAAATGCTGATTGGTACTTTCCTCCACCTGCAAATCCTTTATTTTTAATTTGCCGATAATGCCATCAACAATGGCTTTTAAATGGTAAAATGAAACCTGCGTACCTTTATGGTTCCAATTTTCCTGATTGGTTAGCCCGGTGATAAAAATAGATAATCGCTGATTTTCTACATATTTATCATTCTCCAAGCTATACACCTTGCCAAACTCGTACAACTTTAAATCGGTACTGCGCCTGTTGATGTTATAGTTGATGGCTTCCAAACCCGAAAACAACATATTTTGACGCATAATGTCTAAATCGCTGCTTAAAGGGTTTAGAATTTTTACCGCCTTGTCTAAATCGTCCGCATAAACAGATTTGGTTAAGGAGTTCGCCATGATTTCATGAAAGCCGTTGGCGGTCAATAAATCAGACAAAGCGTTTTGAACCGTGTCTTTCTCCGGACGTGAGGAGGTATTGAGCGATGCCCTTATTTGGGTTGGTATTTCGATATTGTTGTACCCGTAAATACGTAAAATTTCTTCTATCACATCTACCTCTCTCAAAATATCAACCCTGTAAGGTGGTACTTTTAAGGATAACCCTTCGGCAGTCTCGGTTACAATCTGAATGTCTAAAGCACGCAGAATTGCTATAATTTCGGTTGAGGGGATGGTTTTACCAATCAAGCGTGCAACATTGCCGTAGGAAATGTCAATTTCGAAAGGTTTAACTGGCTCAGGATATGCATCTGATATTTCTGATGATATTACTCCTCCGGCAATCTCCTGAATTAAGAGGGCGGCACGTTTCAAAGCAAAAACCGCCATATCCGGGTCGGTACCACGCTCAAACCTGAAGGATGCATCTGTTTTTAGACCGTGCCTTTTGGCTGTTTTACGCACAGCTATGGCATTGAACCAGGCACTTTCTAAAAATATGGTTTTTGTTTTTGCACTCACGCCCGAACCTATGCCACCAAATACACCTGCAATGCACATAGGGGCCTCGGCGTTGCAAATCATTAAATCGTCGGCACTGAGTTTGCGCTCTACATCATCCAGGGTTTTAAATAGGGTGCCTTCGGGGCAATTTTTTATAATCACGGTATCGCCAACAATGGTATCGGCATCAAAGGCATGAAGGGGCTGACCTAAATCGTGCAAAACAAAATTGGTAGCATCTACTATATTATTGATTGCCCTTACCCCTATTACCGCCAAACGTTCTTTCAACCATTTTGGCGATTCCTTTACCTCAACTCCCGAAATGGTAAGGCCTGAATATCGCGGACAAGCCGCTTCATTTTCAATAATTACTTTTATGGGTCGGAGGTTATTGGCCACCTTAAAGCCCGAAACATCTGGTTTTTGAACAGTTATTTTTAAAAAAGCAGCAATATCGCGGGCAGTGCCTAAATGCGATGCCGCATCAGCACGGTTGGGGGTAAGACCAATTTCGTATTGGTAATCGTCCTCTATGTTAAAATAATCTTTAGCCGCTTTGCCCACTTGGGCATCGGCATCCAATACCATAATCCCTTCGTGACTGCTGCCTAAACCTATCTCATCCTCGGCACATATCATCCCTTCGGATGCCTCTCCCCTAATTTTTGATTTATTGATATTAAACGGCTCGCCTGTGGTCGGGTAAACAGTAGTGCCAACGGTGGCTACCACCACTTTTTGTCCGGCGGCTACATTGCTGGCGCCACAAACCACTTGCAGGTCCTCTCCCAGGCCAACATCAACCTTGGTTACTTTTAGTCTATCGGCATTGGGGTGTTGGGTACATTCTTTTACGAAGCCAATTACCAGACCTTCCAAACCACCCGGAATAGCCTGAACTTTCTCCAAGCTCTCCACCTCCAGCCCTATGCCAGTTAATATTTTCGAAATTTCTTCGGGGCCTTTATCAGTACCAATAGTCGCGGGAATAAAACCTTTAAGCCAATTATAAGATATCTTCATTGTTTAAGATGATAATGGGCAAAGATAGGATTTAGTACGAAAGTGGGGAAGACGGATTTTGGAAAAGATTTGGAGGATTGAATAAAAGCCATTTATTCCCCTACCCCCCTACTCCACCACAAACCAAGTATAACTTTCCGGGTTAATGGTAAAGGTTAAGTTGGCCGTAAAATCGCGGTTTAGTTTGCGGGTGGTTTTTTTAACGCCTCGTTCTATAAAGGTAGCGGTGTTGGTTAGTCCGGTATAGTAGAGGGGCACTTTAATGGTGCGGGTTATTTTTTGCTTTAGCGGATTATACAGCATCATCAATCCTTTTTCTTTTAGTTGGGGGTTTACATGCAGTATGCCATCCCAATCGCTGCCCGTAGCGCGTCGTAAATGTATCAAGTCGGAATTCAGTATGGCACGGTGCGCCTTGTACCATTTAATTACCTCGGCTACGGCTTTGCGGGTTTCTTCAGTATCGTACAACCGTGGACCACGGTAACAGGCCTGCACCCCGGCACCATAATACTCCATCATTAAGGCGGTGTAGGCGTTCAAGTGTTCGCTTAATGGCTCCAGGATGGCTTCGGGACCGCCACCTTGGTATTTGGTGAGTGGTACAAATCCCCATACCATGCTGGGTATTTCGTTCCAAAGGCCATCGTACATGTTTTGGCGGTTCAGGATAATTTGCTCCTCGCGCGAAAGCGAAAAATTGACCTCCCGGTAGCCCATGCCTATTTTAT
>CAIYNX010000351.1 GCA_903927645.1 uncultured Mucilaginibacter sp. | reverse complement strand
CTGAACATCATGGTAATATTGAATTTAGGCGACTGGGGGTTGAACATGGTGGCAAATACATTGATGAGCTTTCAAAAGGAATGAAAGAAAGACGATTAACGCCCAGAGAGTGCGCTTTAATTCAAACTTTTCCAATAGATTACGAATTTGTGATTGAAAATAAATGGAAGAAAAAAGGTTCTTTCTTGGTAAGTCCTTCGCAAGCCTATAAAATAATTGGTAACGCGGTACCACCATTACTCGCATTCCATATCGCGAAAAGAATAGAAAAAATTTGGGATTTATATTTCACCAAACTTTAGTCGCTCGATTAACTTTCCCACGTTGTTTGATTCTCTCGACTTCAAACCTCTATACTTGAATTGGCATTTTTAAAAAACCTCCAACCTCCACAACTTCAACCACAAATCCACCTACAACCTGCAACTTATTTAGATTTGAGTATTGAGATGTTAGATATGAGATATAAGGATAGAAAAAACCATATCCCCAAATCCACCCATAACCCCCGCTGTTCGAAGCGGAGCATAACGCTTGCCTTGCACATCTTTTTGACAGCGAAAATTGTATTGATAATCAATAACTTAAAATTGCGCTGTGGGAAGTTTGTAACTTCGAACACCTTTGCTAGGAGACTGTGTCTCCACTATTTCCCTACCAAAACCCACCCACAACCTACAACTTATTTAGATTTGAGTATTGAGATGTTAGATATGAGAAAATGTTAAGACCTTCACCAATCAATATCCCGATAGCTATCGGGACAGTCAATCAAAAAAAAAGGACTAGTCTTTTTAAAAACTAATCCTTTCCCTAAAAATTCGACCTTAAAGCCTAAGTTTTATAAATACGATTGCAACATATTGGCTTTTGAGTTATGCCTCAAACGCATTAATGCCTTATCTTTTATCTGGCGTACACGTTCGCGTGTCAGGTTGAATTTTTCGCCAATTTCTTCCAGCGAATGAGCCGCTGTGTTACCTAAACCGAAGAAGAGGATAATCACTTCACGGTCGCGTTCGGCCAAAATATTTAAGGAGCGTTTTATTTCTTGCGAAAGCGAATCAATCATCAAATCGCTATCGGTACCCGCGTCGGTGCTTTGCAATACGTCTAAAAGCGTATTTTCTTCACCAGTAATAAATGGTGCATCCACAGAAACTTGGCGACCAGCGTTTGATAACGAGTCGGATACCTTTTCAACGGTAGTCTCCAAATCTTCCGCCAATTCTTCCGGCGTTGGCTGACGTTCCAAATGTTGTTCTAACTTAGAGGCCGATTTATGAATTTTGCTCAATGAACCAATTTGGTTTAATGGCAAACGCACAATACGGCTTTGCTCGGCAACAGCCGAAAGGATAGATTGACGAATCCACCATACGGCGTACGATATAAATTTGAATCCTTTGGTTTCATCAAAACGTTTTGCCGCTTTAATTAAACCCAGGTTGCCTTCGTTTATTAAATCGCCAAGGGTTAAACCCTGACTTTGGTATTGTTTAGCTACCGATACCACGAAACGCAGATTTGTTTTTGTTAATCGCTCTAAAGCCGCCTGATCGCCTTCACGTATTTTTTGTGCCAGTATCACTTCTTCCTGAGCGGTTATTAAATCTACCTTACCAATTTCATGTAAATATTTCTCGAGCGATTGTGATTCGCGATTGGTAATTGATTGTGTTATTTTTAATTGTCTCATTTTTTAATCAATAATTTAGAAGCCAAAACCTAAAAGCATAAGCTAATGAGGATCAGCAACTTAGATGGATATTTAATAAAAATGTATAATAATACGATGATGACCGGACCGGAATAGTTTGCTTAGCAAAAAACCGCAAATTTGTAATGCGCGGTAGATAAAGGGAGCGGTTAATTTTTTGATTATTAATATTTTGCAAATATAGTGATTATGTATGTAATTTAGAAGTAAATAGATAAGATAAATTAGCGGAATATTTTGCCCCTAGCATCAAAATAATTTAACAAATTGGTTATATAATTAAATTGTTTATTGAAGGTATCCATTATCCAAAAGCGCCCCTTAACCCATCAATTATACTTTCAAAAAATGTAGGTAAGCTTAAGCCATTATGGTAGTTAAAATAAAAGAAAACCATTAATATAATAATTGCCAGCACTATAAACTTTTTAAATAGGTAGGCAAATAGCCCAAGTATAACAGGAACTACCAGTAACCATACCCAACTTATAGAGAACGCACTTAAGGTATCATTGTTTTTGTATATGTAATATAATTTTGAATGTGTGCCTGTAATATTTTCATGTTTTATATAAATGAATGTGGAGCTCATTATTTTATGGCGTAAAAACCCGGTTCCTCTTTCAAATTTTAAAGTATCGTCAAGCCCATTTATGGTAAATAAAAATACCCCGTTTACATTTTCTTGAACCTGATTTAGAGTATCTGTGGCCATTATAGCAATTTCTCCTGTAGCAAAAGGGTTCTCTTTTACTACAAAATGTTTGATTGTAATGGTATCGGCAAAAACCCTAAAACCAGCCATAGATAATAACAGAAACAACAAAAATATTTTCCTCATACAGGCGTTTGGTTAAAACTTGGATTGTATAAAATTAACGATTTTTATTTGATAAATATTTTAATCGGAATTAAAACTTATTTGTTTTATTTTGTTATTTAACAGCAAAACACGGTTTAAGTTTAGGCTAATTTTGCAATGCTATGAAAACAAGTTGGCTGAGTAAAAACACGGCCCTAAATAACGCTACCATAATTTAAAACACTACCTAATTAATACTAATAATTTACTTAATGCTTGCCAAAAGCAAACTTAAATGGACGGACTAAGTATACTACTAGGCGATAACCGCCCCGATTTAATAAAACAAGAAACCCTGGCCGATTTGTTCAGCCAAACGGTTGCGCGGTATCCTGATAAAATAGCATTGATATTCAATGATGAGTCTTTAACCTATAGTCAGCTTGATAAATGGAGCAACGCCATTGCATTGATGCTAATAAGTAAAGGTTTAAACAAACAAAGTTATATTGGAGTTTGGTGGCATCGGGGTCTTGAATTACATGCCATAATATTAGGGATTGTAAAAGCTGGGGCAGTATACGTACCAGTAGATAGGGAAATACCTGCCGAACGTGTAGAAGTTATTTTAAAGGAGGTTGGTGCAGCAGGATATTTCAGTAAGCAACCCATAAATGTTGAATGCGGTATTTTAAACCTTGATTCGATACCTGATAATTTAAAAATTGAAAACATTGAAGTTGATTTTACGCGGACCCAAATTGATGAACCAAGTTCCGAATTTGCTTATGTATTATATACTTCTGGCAGTACAGGTAAACCAAAGGGAATACCAATAACAAATAGCCAAATTTGTCATTTAGTAAGAGCCGAACAATCCATTCTAAATATAGAACCCAATGATAAAGTTTACCAGGGTTTTTCGGTATCGTTTGACATGTGGTGTGAAGAAACTTGGATCAGCTTTTTTGTAGGTGCAACTTTATGGGTAGCTGATGCAACAACCTCAAAAGCCATAGATGAATTGGCCGACGTATTAAGACAACAACAAATAACCATTTTGCATGCAGTACCAAGTCTTTTAGGTGTAATAGATAACGATATACCATCATTAAGATTGGTAAATGCGGGTGGCGAGGCATGTACTAAACAAGTATTGGCAAAATGGGCTAAACCAGGCATTCATTTTTTTAATAGTTACGGACCAACAGAAACCACTGTAACAGCTACTATGGCCTTATTGGCTCAAGGGGACGAAATAATGATAGGCAATCCATTACCAAACTATAACCTGGCAATAATTGATGATAAATTTAACCTAATGCCTCTTGGGGAGGAGGGGGAGTTGGTAATTTCGGGTCCTGGGGTTTCATCAAATGGTTATATAGGTTTGCCTCAACTTACTGCCGAAAAATTTATCGTAAAACCGGAGTCGCTTTTTTATATGCCCGGTAACGTGATTTATAGGACGGGAGATTTAGCTGTTATGAATACCGATGGGACAATTGACATGCATGGCCGGATAGACGACCAAATAAAATTACGAGGTTTCCGAATTGAATTAGGGGAAATTGAACTGAAATTAAATGCCATTGCAGGCGTAAAATACGCAGCAGTAGCCCTTAAAAAAGACAAAGCAGGCCAAGAACAATTGGTTGGATATGTAATAACAGAAGGGTTAAATAATTTAGATGAAAACCTTTATAGGTTCGAGCTTTCAAAATGTCTACCAATATACATGGTGCCTTTGGCTTTTGTAAAATTAGATGAATTGCCTCGAATGCCTAGTGGAAAAATAAACCGAAAGGCATTGCCAGTACCTGAATGGTTAATGGCGGAAAATGAGGAAATTAATGAAACGCTAGACCTTAACGCACCAATACCTGATAGGATTTTAGCCATACTACACAGGGTGTTTCCAAATAGGGAAATTAATTCCACTATGGATTTCTTTAATGATTTGGGTGGACACTCATTGTTAGCAGCTGGTTTTGTTTCACAACTACGCCGTGATGCTGCCTTACCAAATGCTTCATTAAAGGATGTTTACTTAAATAGGCCTCTGAGTAATTTAATAAATATTTGGAATGTAAAGCAGGATGAAAGGGGAGCAACAAAAAGAGTTTTTAACAAAGTACCAAAATACCGACATTTTATATGCTGGATAGCACAAACCATAGCATTACTTTTAATTTATGGCTTGTTCGCTTTTCAAATATTTGTTCCATATCTGGGATATTATTATATGGATCAGGAAACAAATAATATTGCTTATGCAATTATAACCTCATTGGCTTTGTTTGCATTAATGCCGCCTGTTTTTACTTTCATTAGTATAATTACCAAGTGGTTGGTAATTGGTAAAATGAAAGAGGGCGATTATCCTTTATGGGGTACTTATTATTTTAGATGGTGGTTTGTTAAAACAGTGCAGCATTTGTTGCCTGCACAGTTTTTAAATGGTACACCACTTTACCCTGTTTATCTAAAGTATTTAGGGATGAAAATTTCGCCCGATGCGCAAATAAGCGATTTTACTTTCGGAGCGGAAGATTTAATAACGATAGGTAGCGACGTAAGCTTAAGTTCATTAACTAATTTAAACAATGCTTTTGTGGAAGAGGGTTTGTTTAAACTACGGAGTATAACACTTGGCGACCATGCATATATTGGCAGTTCGGCTATTATTTCGGGAAATAGCCATATGGAAGCATGGGGCGAATTACAAGATTTGAGTTTGTTGCAACCTGGAAAAACCATAAAAACTGGGGAGATCTGGCAAGGTAGTCCGGCACAATTTAAAGAAAAGAAAAATATTGAGGATTTACCAAAGCCACTTCCTGTAAGTATTAATACCCGCTTAAAATATAAATTGATTTTTGCAGGATGCATTGTAGCATTTTCAATCATTGTTTTACTACCATTATTGCCAACCATTGTGGCAATAAATAGTTTAGACAATGCCTCTGGAGATTATGATTTTTCCTATTTGAAACATGCTCCTCTTTTAGCTTTAATATATATATTGCTTTTTGCTGCCGAAACTATATTAATTACTCGATGGGTGCAACAAGGTATTAAGCCCGGTAAATACCCAATATACAGTATGTTTTATGTTAGAAAGTGGTTTGCCGACCAAATGATGTCATTAAGTTTAATTGTAATGCATCCTATTTATGCAACAATTTATGTTGCCGGTTTTTTTAGAGCATTGGGTGCAAAAATTGGAAAGGATACTGAGATTTCAACGGCTAGCAATGTAACCCACCCTCTATTAGAAATTGGGGATGGTGCATTTGTTGCGGATGCGGTAACTTTAGGTGAAGCAGATATTAGGGCCCAGCAACTTATATTGCAAAAAACAACCATTGATGGGAATAGTTTTGTTGGCAATAGTGCACTTATTCCACAAGGTTATCATTTAAAAGGAAATATGCTGATTGGCGTATTATCAATACCTCCATCTGAGCAACAAATGGAAGCGAATGATGCAAAAGATTGGTTTGGTTCGCCGGCTATTCCATTACCTCGAAGGCAAGAAAGCAATGCTTTCCCTCCTCATTTAACCATTCATCCGTCCTTAATTCGGAAAATTGCACGTGGAATAATTGAATTTATTCGCATTATTCTACCTGAAACTGCCATTATTTGTGGTTCCATCCTGTTTATAGCTTACGGACATGACTTGGTTGTAGATGAACCATTATGGAAAACAATATTATATTTCCCGTTTTATTATTTGTTTTTTTTAGGAATTCCGGCTTTTATTTTAACTGTATTGCTCAAATGGATTTTTATTGGCAAATATAAAGCTGTACAAAAACCAATGTGGACATGGAATGTATGGCGTAGCGAGGCTATAACATCAACTTATGAGGCATTAAGCATACCATTTCTGCTATATTTTTTACAAGGAACACCTTGGCTACCTATATTGATGCGTTTTTTTGGGGTAAAAACTGGAAAGAGGGTTTTTATGAACACCACTGATATTACCGAATTTGATATGGTATCAATTGGAGATGATGCTGCTTTAAATACAGATTGTGGTCCGCAAACTCATCTTTTTGAAGATAGGGTTATGAAAGTTGGTTCAGTAAAAATAGGGGCCAGGAGTAGTATTGGCGCCGGTACCATTATTTTATATGATAGTGAAATTGGAGATGATACCCATATTGAAGCCCTATCATTGGTAATGAAAGGCGAGCGCCTTTCGCCACAAACTGATTGGATAGGTAGCCCGGTAAAGCCAGATTGAATTTTTTTAAGTGCCTGGTTTTTGATTTGGATGTAATTTATTAATAAAGCTTCCATTATAATTAATCCACCTATTATTTATTGTCATATTTGCAAAAATGTTTCCATTACAAGCGCATATCTCAGAAAAATTTAAGGGTAAAATTTGGAAGATAGAAATTGATGAATTGAATGGGCTTTTGTTTTTAGAAATTCGTGATGAAAATGAAAGAAAAGTTGCATTTGGTTCTGTTAATTTAAAAACCGGAGCTTTTAATTTTAAAGAATTAGTCGGATTCGAACCCTGGTTAATCGGGATGGAAGCTGCTTTTAATAACGTTCTGCTGTTACATCTGTACCAATCTGCGGCCTCTCCCCAGCATAAAGGTATAATGGCTGTTAACGGTTTAACAGGAGAAACCCTATGGAGTAATTATAATTATTGCTTTGACCATATTACTACCCGAGGCCCTATAGGCTATGATACGCGAATTGAGCCTCGAAAACTATTCCTGTTCGATATTCAAACCGGAGAAATTATTTCAAAAATTGATAAATCTGATAATACTTTAAACAATAAAAATATAGAATATCCTACTGCTATAATACCAAATTTTCTTCCTGATTATCTTTTCCCCAAAAATACTATTACAAAAAGCGTTCAGTATCATACTTTCAATAATTACATAATCGTATCTTTGCATACTTTTGAAAATGAGGTTTTGAAACATTTAATATACGTTTTTGCAAACAATACTATTATTTATCAGGATTTATTGAATGATAATATCAAAAAAATGCAACCGGAATCATTTTTTTTGTTTGAAAGTTTTTTGATTTATGTTAAAAACAATGTTGAATTAAAAGTTTTATCTCTTTTAAAACTTTAACAAAGTACCCACCTGTGTTGTTATGAAATTTAAATTATTAATATTTACTATTTGTTTATTATTTAGTTCTGTTTTGGTATTTGCTAGATCGGTGGTTGATTCTATTGGCGAAAAAAATGTAAAAGGCAAAAAAGTAATTCTTTTTAAAGTAAAGGCCAAAGATACTTACTATTCAATAGGGCGTAAATACAACGTTAAGCCAAAAGTGTTGATGGATTTTAATAAAAGTAAAAAGAAAACCCTTAGCATTGGCGAAATTGTTGAAGTGCCTACTGGTGAATTTTTTAACTCATCAAACCTGGAAGTAAAAGAAACTGCCAAGGCCAAAAAGGCAAGACTAGCTGCTGAGGCGAAAGCCGAAAAATTACAAAAAAAGCAGAATGATTTGAAGGTGGATAATAATACCTCTCTGGGTAATTTACCACCGCAAAATACAAAACAAATAATACCTGGTCAAAATCAGGAAAGTTATATTACCATTCAGCATAAAGTACTACCTCATCAAACTTTGTATTCTATAGCTAAACAATATAATTCAACAGTAGAAGATGTTTCAAAGTGGAATAATTTAAAATCCAATTCACTAAAATCGGGTCAAATATTAGTTATAAAACAACAGGTTTCAGTGCCGGCTAGCCCTGCATCTCCAACTACCAATGCCGAACCTCAAGCTACAGCTCCGGCAACAAATACCCAAGAAAATATGGTAGCCAAACGAGATTCTACCGCTGTAGCTCCAATTGTTAACCAAACAAAAGATAGCTTGGCCGAGCATAATTTTAATACCAGCAGGTATGGATTATATGAGAAAGACGAAAAAGGAGCAGCAACATGGATTGATGATACCAGCTTGGATCCTAATAAAAAATTGGTATTGCACCGAACAGCACCTATTGGTACGGTAATTAAAATTACCAATCCATTAACCAACCGCACTACTTTTGCAAAAGTGGTTGGCAGGTTTACTGAAAATGAATCAACCAAAGATGTGATAATTGTAATGACCAAAAACGTTGCAGATGCCTTAGGTGCTTTGGATAAGCGGTTTCATGTTAGTATAAGTTACGGTAGTCCAAATGAATAAACCCTTTATTATTGGGATTGCAGGCGGAAGTGGTTCGGGTAAAACATTTTTTTTGAATTGTTTTTTAAAACACTTTGAGCCAAATGAAGTATGCCTGGTATCGCAGGATGATTATTATTTGCCTATTGCACAGGGCATGACTCCTGAAGAAAATAAACTTTATAATTTTGATTTACCCGGTACCATTGATCACAACTTGTTTGAACTTGATATCAATAAACTTTTAAATAGGAATACAATTTTTAAGAAGGAATATACTTTTAACAACCCCAATTTAGTTCCTAAATTGTTAGAAATTAAACCCGCGCCTATCATTATTGTTGAGGGTTTGTTTATTCTTCATTTTAGGGAAATAGCTAAATTGTTAAATCTTAAAATTTTTATCGATGCCCACGAAGATATCGCGCTTAATAGAAGACTTAAACGCGATTTAGCGGAACGTGGATATTCAAACGAAGATGTATTATACAAATGGGAAAACCACGTATTACCTGCTTTCAATGAGTTTTTACTTCCTTACAAGTCTGAATGCGATAGGATAATTACCAATAATGGTCATGAAGCAGATGATATCCTCAACGTTACCTACCAAATATCCAAAAACCTCAGAGAAATATACCTATAATTTTACTTAAAGGCTTCTTCCCCGGTAATATCGAGACCTGTAATTAATAGATGTATATCATGTGTACCTTCATAGGTAATCACAGATTCCAGATTCATCATATGGCGCATAATAGGAAATTCGCCGGTAATGCCCATTCCACCTAATATTTGACGGGCCTCGCGCGCTATATTTATAGCAGTTTCTACACTGTTACGCTTACCCATTGATATTTGGGCAGGGGTAGCCCTGTTTTCGTTTTTCAAGGTACCTAAACGCCATACCAACAATTGCCCTTTGGTAATTTCGGTAATCATTTCGGCTAGTTTTTTTTGTTGTAATTGGAATCCGGCTATAGGCTTTCCAAACTGTTTGCGTTGTTTTGAATATCTTAAGGCAGTATCATAACAATCCATTGCCGCACCTAAAGCTCCCCATGCTATACCATAACGAGCTTGATTTAAGCAGCTTAAAGGTCCTTTTAAGCCCGAAACACCCGGTAAAAGATTTTCTTTTGGTACTTTCACATTATCAAAAACCAGCTCGCCTGTTGCAGATGCTCTTAACGACCATTTATTGTGCGTTTCGGGTGTGGTGAAGCCTTCCATACCACGTTCAACTATTAACCCATGGATTTTTCCTTGTTCATTTTTTGCCCAAACTATGGCAATATCTGCAAAAGGAGCGTTAGAAATCCACATTTTTGCACCATTTAGCAGGTAATGACTTCCTTCATCTTTAAAATTGGCTTCCATGCCACCCGGATCTGAACCATGATCCGGTTCTGTTAGGCCAAAGCAACCCATCAGTTCGCCTGTAGCCAATTTTGGTAAATATTTTTTCTTTTGTTCTTCCGACCCAAATGCATAAATAGGGTACATCACCAATGAACCTTGCACCGAGGCAGTAGACCTAATCCCACTATCACCTCGTTCAATTTCTTGCATAATTAGGCCATAAGACATATAATCCAAACCAGCACCACCATATTCAACCGGGATGGTGGGTCCAAAGGCACCAATTTCACCAAGCCCCTTGAGCAAGTGCTTAGGGAATTCTGCCCTTTGCGAGTAATCTTCAATAATGGGACTAACTTCCATTTTAACCCAATCGCGCACGCTGTTACGAATTAGCTTGTGCTCATCGGTCAATAACTCATCTATTTGATAATAATCTGGAGCCTCGTATAAATCGGTTTTAGACATAAAATTATAATTGGTTGGCAAAGATAAAGGTTTGAAAGATATTTACTGTCAAAAACAGGCTATAAAACCATCATTTCAATATTTTTGACATAAATAAAATACAACCTTAAATGAATTTATGTTTTAATTATAGTGCTGCATTACGAAATCAAAAAGTATTTTTGATGAATGATTATAATAGAACTAAAGGGAGCCGAGTTTTTTGCATATCATGGTTTTTATCCGGAGGAGCAGCTTTTAGGGAATAAATTTATTGTGAATATTGAGGTGGGCTATTTGCCATCAAAAATAATATTGGAAGATGATTTGACCAATACAGTTGACTATGAATATCTCCATTTTATCATCAATGAACAAATGAAGCAAACCAAAAAGTTAATTGAAACGGTTGCATATGGAATAATGAATGATGTAAAAGCGAAATATCCATTTATTAAAACATTAAAAGTAACCATAAAAAAAAGTCATCCCCCATTGCATGGCGAGGTAGATTATTCGGCCGTAGTGTTAACGTTGTAAACCTTTGTAAATGATTGCAATAAATGTATTTTAGGATTAAAAAAGAGAATTTGTAAAATGGGTTATCATAAAATTTCGGAAGCAATTTTAAATGAGCTTATATTAATAGTAGGTGAGCATGCAATAATTACCGGCAAGACCGACATGGAACATTACAGCCATGACGAAACAGAAGACTTGCATTATTACCCCGAAGTGGTGGTAAAGCCTAAAACTGTTGAAGAGGTTTCGGCTATTATGCAATTGTGCAATAAAAATTTAATACCTGTAACGCCACGTGGAGCCGGAACTGGTTTAAGCGGGGGGGCATTGCCGGTAAGAGGTGGTTTGCTTTTGTCGATGGAGCGGTTTGATAAAATTTTGGCTATTGATGAAGAAAATTTGCAGGCAACTGTTGAACCCGGGGTAATTACCGAAAACTTTATGAATGAAGTAGCCAAGATTGGACTTTTATACCCGGTTGATCCGGCAAGTAAGGGAAGTTGTTTTATTGGTGGCAACGTTTCGCATGGTTCTGGAGGACCCAGGGTGGTTAAATATGGTACCATACGCGAATATGTAATAAATCTGGAGGTTGTTTTGCCCAATGGCGATATTATTTGGACCGGTGCCAACACCTTAAAATATGCCTCGGGCTATAATTTAACACAATTAATAATTGGCTCGGAGGGTACATTGGCAATTATTACCAAAATTGTGGTAAAACTAATACCACGGCCAACTGTTGATGCCTTGTTATTTGCTTCATTTAAAACAAATGAGGCGGCTTGTGGAGCCGTATCGGCTATATTTAGGGCTGGCGTTGTACCTTCTGCGCTCGAATTTATGGAACGAAGAGGGGTGGAGTGGGTAATTGAAAAGGATGGAGTATCATTCAATTTGCAAGCTGGCATAGAGGCTTATTTGTTAATTGAGGTTGATGGAACCCACCAAGATGTTATTTTTAATGATTGCGAGAAAATTAATACTGTTTTAGAAGAATTTGATTGTCAAGAAGTACTATTTGCTGATACCGCAGCCCAAAAAGATGAACTTTGGAAGGTTAGGCGAACGATGCCTGTTTCGGTGAAAGCGAATTCAATTTATAAGGAAGAAGATACTGTAGTACCCCGAGCAAGTTTGCCAAAATTGATAAAGGGGATTAAGGAAGTTGGTAGCAATTATGGCTTTGAATCAATTTGTTACGGGCATGCCGGCGATGGTAATTTACATGTTAATATTATTAAGGGAAGCATGAGCGATGATGATTGGAAACATAAATTAAAGGATGGAATCAAAGAAATATTTGAATTAACGGTTGCTTTGGGGGGTACCATATCCGGCGAGCATGGTATTGGTTTGGTACAGAAAGAATTTATGGCGATAAAATTTTCGCCCATTCATTTTGCCCTATGGCAAGGCATCAAACAAACCTTCGACCCCAACGGCATCCTAAACCCCGATAAAATTTTTAATAGTACAATCCAAATATAAAGCACTAATAATCAATACAATAAATCAATATCCCGATAGCTATCGGGACAATAAATCAATAAATAATGCCAACCGGGTTTCATATAAACTATCAAGATTTAATAAAAATAGCCTTAGCCATTTTATGCGGAGGTATTTTGGGACTGGAACGGCAATACAAAAACAAAATAGCAGGTTTCAGAACCATGATTTTAATTTGTTTGGGTTCTACCATATTTACCATGGCTGTGGGGCCAGGGGTTAATATTAATATAGTTACAGGGGTTGGTTTTATAGGTGCAGGGGTAATTTTTAAAGATAATGTAGGCGTTAGCGGACTAACTACCGCGGCCGTTATTTGGATCTCGGCAGCAATTGGGATGGCCATTGGATCAAATAATTATTATTTGGCGCTTATTGCTACCGTTTTAATTTTAGTGGTATTAATAGTGTTTAATTTGTTGGAACGGTATATTGATAAGGTACACCGCGATAAATTATACGAAATTAGTTTTGTAAACCATGATTATGATAACATTAACAAGCTAAACCATTTAGTTAAAAATACCAATTTAAAGCATAGAACCATCAAGGTAACTAAAATGGAGGGCAATTTGGTAACCGCCATTTTAGTAACCGGCCATCAAAAAAACATTTACAAATTGGACGAAAAATTAATGACCATGAGCGAAATTAAATCGTTTTAAGCGGTTAATAATTGTTTAATTGGTGTTTAATATCAACCGGGGTTCGTCAAAATCAATCATTCTTTGCCTTTCTTTTTCGGGTATGGGGATTGATTTTTTAGCCGAGTAGTCGTAACTTACGCATACCGTTTTACAGGTGGTGCAAATTTCTTCTCCGTTTGGGGTCGCCTTTACCAACAGGTGCATAATATCAAAACTGCTATTGCCTATACGTGTTGTGCGCAGGTAGCAATATATTTCATCCTCAAGGGTAATTTGCTTCAAATAGTTTACCTCTGTACGGCCAACTATGATGCCGCTTTCCCTTAAATCCCACTTAATAATTTCGCGCCAATAATTAAACCGTGCCTCTTCAAAATAGGTAAGGTAAATAGCATTGTTTACGTGACCAACATTATCAATATCCGAAAATCGGATTGCTATTGGGGTCTTATATTTATAATCAGTAATTTTTTCAGCCATTACGTGTCAATTTGTCGTTCAAAAAATATATATACAGACATATTGTCTGTTATTTTATCCGTTTTCCCAATTGGTACGGGAGTTGAATAAGATTTTGCAAATATAAATATAACAAAATTTAGGAGGACATAAAAATGACTTTAGTTAAATTAGCAAACGGACCAAAAAACTTTTCAGTAAATCCATTTTTTCATGATGTTTTTGATTCAATAGTAAATGATTCGTTTTTGAACGATAGGCTTTCGAGCCGTGTACCGGCTGTTAACATTGCCGAAACTGATGGAGAGTTCCATATTGAATTGGCAGCACCGGGCTTAAAAAAGGATGATTTTAAAGTGAATTTGGACAAAAACGTGTTGACCATTTCGGTTGAAAAGAAAACCGAGAATGTTGAAGAAGGTAAAAAATACAGCAAAAGAGAGTACAGCTACAACTCGTTTGTAAGATCATTTACCTTACCCGAAACAGTTGATCATAGCAAAATTGAAGCTACTTACAACGATGGCATATTGGTTTTAAACATTGCCAAAAAAGAAGAAGCTAAAATTCAAGCAAGAGAAATTGCTGTAAAATAATAAGTTGGCTGTGGCGACACAGCCAATGGGTAAAATAGTAGTAATAGTTTTCATAATAGGTTTGGTTTAGTTGGGAAGGCCGTTCAGTGATGAACGGCTTTTTTATTTGGTAGGTGTTTTGTTTTTGTGTTACTCTCCTTAAAATTGGACATTTTATTTAAGGAATTGATCAACTTGGCAGTTTAGACACAGCCACCGGGGTGCATACAGGCATGCCGTTTGAGAATTCGATTTTATAAGCCAAAAAATAACAGAATTAAATTAGCCGCATTTAAACAATTTGATCTGTTTGGGTATAGATGTTCGGCTTTGTTAAAATAATGGAAAATATAGGAGATTAAACGGAAATTAAACGGGGGTTGGGTAGGTTGTAGGTTGCGCGTTGTAGGTTGTAGGAATTTGGGACTATACTTTATCTCAAATTTACAAAAGTTGTGGGTTGTGAGTTGTGGTTTTGGTTGTGTGGGATTTGGTTTAGAAGTTTTGGGTGCCAGAAAGCTTGGTATGGGTGGCATCATCGGATTTTGGGTTGATCAATTCCTGTTGGAAAATAAGGTTTATAGCCTTTTAAAAGCAGTCGGTTTTTTATTTTTTTCTACCATTAACTTTATTATCTAAAAAAATATTTATTACATTTATACAAAATATTTTATCACTTGTTTCATTTAAAACAATGAAATATTTTGAAGATTGATAACAATTAAGATTTGTTTTAGTAAATAGATACGTTTAACCCCAAATAGATTAAGCATTATATTAAAGTACCCAAATCATTTATCAAATTAAAAATGGAATCAAATTCAAGAGGAAAACTGCTACTGGTAATTTACGGATTAATAGCAATAATAGTAGCATTGGTTGTTTCTAATATTTATTTTATTAGTCAAACCAATCAACTGGAACCAAAGGTTGTTGCACAAACTGCCGAAAAAGCAAAATTGAAAACTGAATTAGACAGTTTGGAAGCTAAAGTAACAAGTGTTACCGAAAGTAAAACACAATTATCAGCAGAAATGCAGGTGAAAACTGATTCATTAATGTCGGTTATCGCTAATTTAAAAGTTAAATTATCCAAAGGAAAACTAAGCACTGCCGAACTTGTTAGGGTGAAAGCTGAACTAAATGCTTTAAAGAAGGAGGTTAAAGATTATACCGATCAAATTGCCGACTTAAAGAGGAAAAACGATTCGTTAAAAACAGTGAGCGATACTTTAAAAAGTAACCTTGCGGTGGTTAATAATAAAGCATCAAACTTAGAAAAATCAAACGCGGAGCTCGATAATAAAGTAAAAATGGGTGCGGCCCTTAAATTGGCATCAGCGGCTGTTATTCCCTACAAAATTAGAAGTAGTGGCAAAGAAATAGTAGACAATTACGCACCAAAAGTGAAAAAGGTAAAAATCACTTTCACCATAGCCATTAACCCGCTTGCTAAAATCGGCTCGCACGATATTTTTGCGCAGGTACTCGACCCAACAAGCAAAGTAATAAAAACATCAGATTCTACTACTTTTGTTGCGGATGGTAAGAATTTACAACCAACTGTTAAAGCCTCTATCGACTTCAAAAATGATGGTAGTCCGTACAATATATCTTGGTCAAACTCAACAAAACTGCAGCCCGGAACATATACCGTCATGTTTTATGCTGATGGTTTTACCATGG
>CAIYNX010000350.1 GCA_903927645.1 uncultured Mucilaginibacter sp. | reverse complement strand
TAAATTTTTTTCTAAAAAATAAATTAATAGTATCAGAATTATCAAAATTAAACACGCTATTATTATCAATAGATTGTTTTGTGGTTTGAGGTAAATGTTGACAATTATTACAACCACGGGAATAGTTATTATAAAAATTAAATTAAATATTAACCTAAGCCGCGATGTAAATTTATTTAAATCAATTAAACAAATTGGAGCTGTAACAATTGCAAAAAGAGGGAATATTGCATTTGTATAAAATGGTAATTGGAAACCTGAAACCGAAAAAAGGATTAATAAGAGCAGTCCGCCTGCAATAGAATAATACTCATTTAAAGGCTTATTTTGAATAATATTTTTTAATTGTTTGCTAAGCGATAAATAAAATAATAAAGCCCAAGGTGCAAATGCCCATAATAAAGTGTGTAGAAAAAAAAAGATACTTCCTCCTGATTTTCTAATAATCGGACCTGTATTAATAAACCTTCCAAACTGGCTATCCCATAAAAACCATTTAATACCGGATACATGATGCCTACTAAATACTAATTTTTCTGGGTGTAGATCGAATTGTATATAGAGGGCATAAATTTCGGGAAGTACAAAAAATATGGTTAATAAATATAAAGAAATAAATTTAGGATTGAATAATTGCTTGAGCTTATTTTGGAACATAAGCTGACCAAACAGACTACCGTAAATAGCTACGATAACAAAAATGCCCTTCGTCATGATGGCACAGGCCGTAAGGAGAGCAGCCATTAATAAGCTAAACCAACTGAATTTATTTTCGAGGTTAGAGATATGATAAATGCTTCCAATTATAAGGGCCATTAAATATGGCTCTGCACGTACATCTGTATTTGAAATAATTAAGTGCAATGCTGTAGATAGTATTAAAACAGCAATTATAGCAGTTTCCCGGTTATAGAATTTAAGTGTAAACTTATAGGTATACCATAAACTCATTAAGAAAAAAAGTAACGCAGGCAATCTATATGCCCATACTGAAATTCCAAAAATTTTGAAACTAAAAAGTACAACCCAAAATGGAAAATGAGGTTTATCAAGCCAATCTTGGTTGTAAGTATATAATTGAAAAAATGAATGGTGATTTAAAAGATTTTTTGAAATAGAGGCATATAGCCCCGGATCATCAGAAAAAAATGGAGTAAAGATTCCGGAAAAATTAACGCCAATTGCTAAAACAAACAGTAACAGATAAATGTGTTTATTTGGTTCTTTCAATTTTAGTTCGGAGTTTAATTACAAATATAGACCTATTGGATAAGATTTTTATTTAAAAATTTTTGCCAAATAGTGGTTTATCTTTGCTGAAAGTAAATTTCCAGAATCAAAACAAAAAATTCATGATTTGTATTGTTAAAGGTAATTTTCAACCTATCTTTATGTTTGTAAAAATTTAACCAATTATATATTATGAGAAAATTATTTCAATTAAAGGCTATTACTTTATTAGTATTTGCATTATTAGTTTCTTTTAGCGCGTTTTCACAAAAAGCTCCTCAGAAGGAAGCTAGTCCACGAGATAGTGTAAGTGGAAAAATAGGCGCTGCCTCAATTAAAATTGCTTATGGAAGCCCGGCTGTTAGAGGAAGAAAGATTTGGGGAGCTTTGGTTCCGTATAATAAAATTTGGAGAACCGGAGCAAATCCTGTAACTACGTTTCAGGCTAGTAAAAATATAATGGTTGAAGGTAAAACTTTAAAAGCTGGTAAATACAGTTTATTTACTATTCCGGGTGAAAAGGAATGGAAGGTTATTTTTAATTCAGAAACAGGCCAATGGGGTATTAAGGATGATGGTTCTGCAAATGATAATCCTAAAAAAGATGTATTAATTGTTAAGGTAAAGTCAATGAAATCAAAGGCATTTAGTGAAAGAATGATATTTAAAATTGATAAAGGTTTTGTGCTTATTTGGGAAAACCTTGCAGTACCTGTAAAAATACAATAACCTAAATAATCTATTTAATTTACAAAAAGCCTTTGGTTAGAAAATCAAAGGCTTTTTAAATTTTATTTTTCAACAAATACTGGTTATTGCATATTATTTAATCTTATATATATTAATGACATTAATCAAGCGTTCCCAACACAATAAACTTCTTAAAAAATACTTTTTATTTACCATATTATTTGGATTCGTAATTTTTTCCCTAAATATTTTAGGAGCCTATCCTCAGCTAATAAATAAATATTATACAAATACTTTATATAAAGATATTTCAATAATTATTCATCCAATTACCCTACTTATTCCTTTTAGCATAGGCGATTTTTTATATACCCTAATTATTGGCTTAATTGTTTATACGATAATTTGCATTTCCAAGGTCATGATAAAGCGGAATTATTTTGAATTAAAGACATTGATATTAAAGGTAATTTTAGGAGTTCAAATTTTTGTTTCATTATTTTATCTTTTATGGGGTTTAAACTATTCAAGACCACCTGCAGGCGAATTACTTGGCCTTCGAAATATTACCTTTTCTACATCCGAATTAAAAGATGTTACGGCCTCATTAATTGATAGTGTGAACGTGAGTCGTAAACTTTTAACACAAGCAGATTTATCGCAAAGCAATAAATCAATTTATATTGCTGCAACCAAAGCCATTCAAACTTTATCAAATAATTATGGTGATTTTAAAACCTATAACCCTGGAGTAAAATCATCAATATTAACACCCTTATTAAATTACCTAGGAACCGCAGGATACTTTAATCCTTTTACTGGCGAAGCACAAATAAACGGTGACATGCCAGTATTTAACAGACCAGTAGTTGCTTGTCATGAAATGTCGCATCAAATGGGTTTTGGAGCGGAGGATGAGGCAAATTTTGTTGGTTTTTTAGCCGGAATAGGTTCACACGATCATTTATTACATTATTCTGCTTACCAACTAGCAGTAGAGGAATGCATGTATGCTTTATGGCAAAAAGACAGTTTAATAAATAAGGACTTGAAGAAGAGGATAAATAAAGAAGTACACAATGATTTTATTGTTGAAAGGAAATATTGGATCAAATATCAAGGCCGAATAAATAAAATAAGTGGTAATTTTTATAATAACTTTTTAAAAGCTAATAAACAACCAAATGGCCTTAAAACATACAATAATATGGTGATTTTAATAATGGCTATGTACAAAACCAAAAATCATTTTAATAAAATCCAAATGGATTAATTATCTATTTAATTATTAAAAAATTGCCTGAATTCTAAAGTATTATTTGCTTATTACAACTTTCGTCTTTTTATATTCTTTTTAACTAATTTAGTTGTGAAAAATGGCTATTAAAATAAATTTTACCTACCTATCAAGGTAAAGCGATAAATCATTTTAAATAATTAATAATTTAGAGAAATATGATGCGAACTTTACTCTTTTATATAATTTTTACATCACCTTTTTATTTAGCTGCTCAAAAATTTTCTAAAAATGAGATTTTAAGATATAAAAATGAAGCCGCATCTGTAAAAATTGCCAGAGATCAATGGGGGGTACCTCATATTTATGGTATTACTGATGCGGATGCTGTATTTGGGTTGATGTATGCCGAATGTGAAGATAATTTTAGAGGGATTGAGCATAATTATTTGTATCAATTTGGAAAGCTTTCGCAAGTTGATGGGGAGGAAAGTTTGTATTCAGATCTGCAATTACAATTAATTGCAGATACCCTTGACGCAATAAAAGACTATAAAAAAGCACCAGCTTATTTCAAAAAATTATTAAACGCCTTTGCTGATGGTATCAATTTTTATATTTATAAACATCCTGAAATAAAACCCAAAGTGTTTAAGCATTACGAACCCTGGTTTGCACTTATGTTTACTGATGGTAGTGTTGCAGCAACAGTAACGGGGGGATTGAAAATTAATGATACCCGTAATTTTTATGGTAATGGTATTGGTGATTATGTATTAAATAACAAACCAAGTATAACCGAAAAAGAACTGGGTTCAAATGGATTTGCTATAGCACCCTCATTATCAGCTACCGGTAATGCCATGTTGTATATAAATCCGCATGTACCTTTTTATTTTAGAGATGAAGTACAAATGGAGAGTGAAGAAGGTTTGGATGTGTATGGAGCTGTTACCTGGGGGCAATTTTTTGTATATCAAGGATTTAATAGACATTGTGGTTGGATGCATACAAGTAGCTATGCAGATGTAGGCGATTTGTATGCCGAAAAAGTAATAAAGGCTGGTGGAAAATGGTTTTATGAATATGAAGGGCAAAATAAAGAGGTAACAAGTAGAAAAATAGTAATAGGTGTAAAGAAAGAAAATAGAATAGAAAAGAAAATCATAACCGGTTACTATACCCATCATGGTCCTATTTTAGGGGGGATGGATGGTAAGTGGCTGGCCTTGAAAGCCAATAACCGTTCATTAAACGCCTTGCTCGAATCATGGTTAATAACCAAATCAAATACCTTTTCGGAATTTAAGCATGTTATGGGCGAGTATCTTTCAAACGCCACTAATAATACGGTTTATGCAGATGATCAAGGAAATATTGCCTTTTGGTATGGAAATTTCATGCCTAAACGCGATCCAAATTTTGATTGGGATTTACCGGTTGATGGTTCAATAAAAGCAACGGAATGGAAAGGCTTGCACTCATTAAACGAAATTGTTCATGTTTATAACCCTAGCTCCGGGTGGATACAGAATTGTAATTCAACTCCCTTTGCAGCTGCCGGCAGCAGTAGTCCGAAGAAAGAAAAATACCCTGTTTATATGGCTCCTAATGGGCAAAACTTTAGAGCATTAAATGCAATAAAATTACTAAGTAATTCAAAATCACTAACTCTTGATCAATTAATTAATATTGGTTACGACCGCTATTTAACCGCATTTGATTCTTTATTGCCATCACTTTTCCACGCCTATGATGCAGCCAATGATTCTTTAAAACAAGTGTATGCAAAACCAATACAAATATTAAAGCAATGGGATAAAAAAACAGATACTGGTTCTGTTGCATCTACTCTTGCAATTACTTGGGGTAATTTGATGATGAAAGCACTTCGTCCGGCGGTTACTGATGAAGAAAGTACCTTTCAAACGGAAAGGGTAAATATTTTTCTGAATAATTTGACGAATGATCGATGTATGAATTTTTTTATGGATGCTATTAATACTCTTGTTAAAAAATATGGAAATTGGGAAATTAAATGGGGAGATATAAACCGATACCAACGACCAAAAGATGGGGTTACATTTGATGACAATAAACCGAGCTTCCCAGTTGGATTAACCTCTTCAACATTTGGGCAATTACCATCGTACCAAAGCAAAAACATGAATACTAAAAACCTATATGGTTATAGCGGAAACAGTTTTATTGCCGCAGTTGAATTTGGTAACCAAATAAAAGCTAAATCAATTGTATCGGGCGGCCTTTCTTTTGATTCAAACTCCGAACACTTTACAGATCAGGTAAAAATGTATTTAAATGGTCGTTTAAAAGATGTTTACTTTTATAAGGATGATGTTTTAAAACATGTTGAACGCATCTATCACCCTGGAAAGTAAGACTATTAATAACTAACTTAATATTCTGCTAGTTCTTCATCAATATAGCACCATAACCATCTTTCTCCAGGTTCGGCCGAAATAACCACCGGATGACCTGTTTGATGGGCATGTTTACTGGCATGCTGATTTGGAGAACTATCACAGCATAAGGTTATACCACATTCCTGACAGGTTCTCAAATGCATCCATCTGCTATGTGTTTTTATACATTCTTCGCAAACATAATCTTTTGAAGTTTTTAATGTTTTGATGGCCGATAGGTGACTACATACTGTATTTTTCATAATTTAAATTTTTATACTTCTGCTAAATATTTATGAACAAAACTTATGGCCATTGAACCTTCTCCTACCGCCGATGCTACCCGATTCATTGCTCCTGCTCGTACATCGCCTGCAGCAAATATGCCACTACAACTTGTTTCCAATAAAAAAGGGTCGCGGTTTAATTTCCAAATTTTTGCAAAATCAGAATTTCCTCTTAGTTCTCTACCAGTTTCTATAAATCCTTTTTCATCTTTTATAATATCAAGTTTAACCCAATCTGTAAATGGTTTGGCACCAATAAAAATATATAAAGCGGCTGCCTCATTAGTAGTTTCAATCTTTGTTTTAATGTTTATTAATTTTAATGTTTCAAGGCAATTATCACCTTTTGCCTCCAAAATTTCGGTATCTGAAAGTACTTTGATATTTGGTGTGTTTTCAATTTGTTGTATTAGATAGGCAGACATAGTATAACTCAAACTATCTTTGCGGATAATTATATATACATTTTTAGCAAATTTTGATAAATATACTGCTCCTTGGCCTGCCGAGTTACCTCCTCCAACCAGGTAAACTTCTTTGTCTTTACTTGCTGCAGCTTCAGTTATCGCTGCACCATAATAGATACCTGCACCTGTAAATTTTTCAATGCCTTTCACTTCTAATTTTCTATAATCAACCCCGGTTGTAATTATCACGGCACGGCTAATAATTTCTGCGGCATCATCCAACACAATGGTTTTGTACCCATCTTTCTGCTTAATTTCATTCACCTCCATTGGCGACAAAAACTCAGCGCCAAGGCGCATTGCTTGACTTATGGCTCTTCGGGTTAAATCTGCACCGCTTAAACCTGTTGGAAAGCCAAGGTAGTTTTCGATTCTTGAACTGGAACCAGCCTGGCCACCTGGGGCTCTTTTCTCAATTAATAATGTTTTTAACCCTTCAGATGACCCATAAACCGCGGCAGCTAAACCCGCAGGACCGGCACCAATAATAACAACATCATAAATTTGATTGGTAATTTGAGGATTCGATCCAATTTTTTCGGCAATGCTTTTTATACTTGGTTTACATAAATACGAGCCATCTTCAAAAACAATCATTGGAAGTTGGCTTTCCTCAAGATTATTTATGGTGAGCATACTTTTAGCCTCAGGGTTTTTATCATAATCAAACCATTTATAAGGCACCAGATTGCTTGCTAAATAATCTTTAATGGTATGTGATTGAGGCGAATATTGATAACCTACTAATTTAATTCCTTTGAAATCGGGGATATAGTTATTTTGCCAATCATCTAGTAGGTCATTTATTACTGGAAATAACTTTTCTTCGGGTGGATCCCAAGGTTTCATCAAGTAGTAATCTAACTGAACTTCATTTATAGCTTTGATGGCAGCTTCAGTATCAGAATAAGCCGTGAGTAATACCCGTTTGGCCTTAGGGAAGATCTTTATTGCTTTATCAAGAAAGCCAACCCCTTCCATTTCTGGCATGCGCTGGTCGCATAAAAACATGGCTACAACAGATGAGCTATTTTTTAAATCCGTAAGGCTGTCAAGAGCTTCATTTGCTGATTCAGTACTTATAATTTTATATTCTTTTCCATATTTTGATTTCAGATCTCGACTGATTGCTCTAAGAACTTGTGGATCATCATCAATTGAAAATATAATTGGTTTTTCCATTTAAAATTTATTTTAAGGTCAATTAAGAATTAAAAGCTCAATTATCCGTTAATCGGGAAGCAAATAATAAATTCCGTTTCCCCAGGTTTGGAGTTTACCTTGATTGAGCCATTATGTTGTTTAATTATTCGCTGCACAACTTCAAGGCCTAAACCTGTTCCTTTACCTATCTCCTTCGTTGTGAAAAATGGATCAAAAATTCTGCTCTTAATTTCATCGCTAATTCCTTGACCATCGTCAATAATCGAAACTTGCACAAATTCTCTATCCCGCTCAGTTTTAATTTTTAATATTCCTTTTCCGTTAACCTCCATAGCATCAATGGCATTATCTATTAGGTTAGTCCAAACTTGATTCAATTCTCCAATAAGCGCATTAATAAGCGGTAATGTTTCGTCAAATTCTTTTACCAAATTAATGTTTCCTTTTTTTATTTTATGTGCCAGCATGGTTAAGGTATTGTTAATACCTATATGTATATCAGCATATTGCTTGTCGGTGCCACGATCCATATGGGTAAAAATCTTCACCGAATTTACTAAATCAGCAATCCTTTTAGATGATTCTTGAATATCTTCCACCATTTTTTCGGTAATTAATAAATTATTTACCCAATTTAAAACAGGCGATAGGTAAGCTGATGGAATCTGATTAGCGATAGCTATTAAGTTTTCCAGATAAAAATTAAAGGCTACAAAGTTATCAGCCATCTCATAACCATTTTCAATATCATGGTTATCTAACCAATCTGTTATTTCATTTTCTAGCTTTGTTTTTTCTTTTAATGATAAACGTGGTCTATCCTTAATAGCTAATACCTTAAAGAGCTCAATATTTACAGCATCCACCTCTTTGGGTTCCATGCGGATTGAAATTACATTTTTAAATGCTGTAGGCTCTAATTTTAAATGCTCCAAAAGCGATACTGAATCTCGAACAATTGCTGAAGCGGGGTTATTTAGTTCATGAGCTAAGCCTGCTGAAAGCTTACCCAATGCCATCATTTTTTCATTTTGTTGTTGTAAGGCTGTAAACTCACGTACGCGGTTGCTCATTACGTGCACCAAGGCTTGTGTAATTTCAAAATGATCCTTTATCATTTCTTTTATTCGACGGGTAGGGTATGACAATATAGTTGTAAGGCCTACTGCCTGACTATTAGCTGATGCGATTAAGCCCCTTGAGTAAGGAAGATAGCCCGATATGTCGCCGGCTTTAAAGGTGGTAATTTCTCTTCGAGCTCCGTTTTGGTCGAAAAAAAGATATAACTTACCATCTAAAATAAAATGAGGACCTTCCAAAGGTTTTCCCTGAATGGTTAAAAAATCACCATCCTGCAACTCAATAAGGCTGCTATTATCAATTAACCATTGAAGCTCGGAATCTGGTATGTTTTTTAATTGATCGAAGTTTTTGAGTAAATCTACACTTACTGATTTCATACCCTAAAATAAGCATAGTTATTTGTACAATATGTAAAAAAAATTGGTAGGCTTAAAAAAAATGAATTTGATAGGATTTGAAGGAATTAAAAAATTTTGCAAAAAAAAAGATGGGTAGCATTGCTATCCATCTTACAAAATTAACTGAATATAATTTCTTAAATTATTTTACGCTTTTTTGCGGAGCAAAAAGAGGTAATACGATGATTGCTATTAATGCTGCAACTTCTAATACAACTAACATGACTTTTATTTTTTAAATTAATTATTTATTTGAATTCTTTAGAGTAGGCTATATTAATTAATAACGCTATTCTGTTTTACAATTACTCACAAAATATGCCACCTTTTTTGAGGTAGTAAAGTCTGGTTTTGTTAAACTGAATAAACTGAAAAAAGAGTTTAAAATGATGTATTTTTAAAAAAAAACAACCCTTTTTTGGCTTTTGGAGTAAAAAATTCACAAAAATGAGCTTTAAAACTGCTAATTTTTTTTTATTTACCATTATTTGCCCTCTAAAATGGATTTAAGCGATTATTTTTCATTGTTAAACTGATTTCCTTTTTTGTAAATCCATAATCGGAATTGATAGTACAAAATAAAATACTGTAATTAGAAAGTTGCCACTAAAACATATCAAGTTTATGGTATTGAATAATGATTATTGTCACAAAAAAATATTTTGCCATTTTGGCATTAAAACTGCCATTGTCAGGTTTGATGACAAAGTGGCTTAAAAATAACTGCCAAAAGCATTGAAACTAGCCTTGATATGGGGTTTTGCTAATATAATGGTGTTTTTTATAGGTATGCCAAAAAATTGGATTTATTGTTATATAAATGCTATTTTTTTAAATTATTTGTAATTTATATACGCTAAATTGTAATACTTTTCAATTATAGGTTGGTTTGAATTGTTGTTTGGTACATTAGCTTACTAATACCATTTTTGGAAATAGCGTATTTATCTTTTAATTTATAAAATGTAATTTAGAAACCTTTAAAAAATATATTCATCATAATTTAATCAAACTTATTATTTAGGAATTGATATGAAATTAGCGGAAAATTTAAATTCTTTTTCCCCTACGCGTAGGGGATTCTTAAAAAAATCAATCGCAGCAACCGGTGTATTGCTAGCTACACCTTTTTTAAGTCATGGTTCAGGCTTATTTATTAAGGATTATTATACGGTAAAGGAAATTATTGATCTTTTTATTAGCCAAGTACCCGGTGGTGCTTTAAGCGAAACGGTCGACACGCTAAAATCAGGTAAACAAGATACCATAGTTACAGGGATAGTGGTTACAAGTTTTGCAACTATTGATGTAATTAGGAAAACTATTGAATTGGGAGCCAATTTTATCATTTCACACGAGCCTACCTTTTATAACCATCCTGACGATATAAAATGGCTTGAAAATGATGAAGTGTATCATTACAAAGCAGATTTACTTAAAAAGAATAATATAGCTGTGTGGCGTAATCATGACTATGTACACAGATTAAAACCAGATGGTGTTAGAATTGGTGTTTTAAATAAATTGGATTGGATAAAATTTGAAGGCGAAAACAATTTATTAAATGTTCCTAAAATCACTCTAAGTAATTTAATTACAGAGCTTAAAACAAAATTGAATATTCAAATGGTAAGGTATATTGGTAATCCTAGTCAATTGTGTTCAAAATTGCTTTTATTACCTGGTGCAGTTGGAGCTAGAGACCATTTATCAGGAATTTCAAAATATAAACCTGATGTTTTAATATGTGGCGAATTATCTGAGTGGGAAACTGCTGAATATGTTCGGGATGCCATTGCAAGTGGGCAAAATATAGCTTTAATAGTATTAGGACATATAGCCAGTGAAGAACCAGGTTCAGATTTTGTTTTAAATTGGCTTAAAACAAATGTTCCTTCTGTCAAGGTAAGCCATATACCTAGTGGAAATTCATTGTCATTTATGTAAATATCTAATTAGAGTTTATTAATATTCCAATTTATTAGTTTTGTTTAAATGTTATGCTAAAGCTATGAAGGTTGTTAATATAGTTATATGAAATTTCCCAATGATAAAGATTACAAATATTTTTTACCACCGTTAAGCCCAGTCCTGTACCTTCTGATTGATTGCCTTTTTGAAAACGATTAAACAAAGTTAATTTATTTAAAGGATTTTTATTTCCAGTATTTTCAATTATCAAAGTATTTGGGTTTAGCGTAATTACAATTTTGCCATTGTTTGTATTATGTCTTATCGCATTACTTAATAAGTTATTTAACAATAAATCTAATAAATATTTACTGGCAATTATATTTGTTTTTGTTAAGTTTAGCTCAACTAATAATCCTTTTGCAGATACAAGTTCATTAAATTGCTTTGTTTTTTCAGTTATAAATTCATCTAGGTTTATTGTTTCTGTATCATCTATCAGATTATTTTCAATTTTTACCAAAAGCAACAAAGTTTGGTTAAGTCGGGAGAGTTTATTTGTTGCTAAATAGATATCGTTAATTTGATCAAATTGTTCCGGTTTCAATGATTCATCTTGAATGAGCGTATCTAATTTAGATGTTATGACTGCCAAAGGGGTCATCATTTCATGAGAAGCATTCTCAGTAAATTCTTTTAAGTGTTCGTAATCTGTTTTTACCCTCGAGGTCATACTGTAAACAGCATCATTCAAAGCATTGAATTCATCTACTTTGTTTTTGGGTAAAATCAAATCTAATTTATCGAGAACGTTTAATGAATTTAACTGATTTAAAGTATCATAAAAAGGTTGCCATAACCCATTTAAAATATATTTATTTGTTAAAAATAATATCAGTAATAAGCATATGGCTAGTGTTAGGGTAATCAATGCTATAATCTGAATTAAAAATTCTGTGCTTTCTCTGGATACCGTTATAATAAATTGATAATTCTGACCTTTTAAACTAACTATTCCTGAAATAGCCCTCCCTGGCTCTTCTTTTTTCTCTTTTGGGTTGATATAAACTGTATCAAAAAATCTGAGCGCTTTTTTTTTACTATTTGTTTTAAAAAATACCGTTATATCTTCGTCAAAATCAACTTGTTTTGGTAATTTTTGATTTTCGCCAATATAATCATCTACTTCTTCTGCCTCCTCTGTTAAATTTCTGTCGAGCTGATCAGTAGCAATATAATTAATGGCGAAGTAGTAAATTAGTCCTCCCGAAAGCAGAACCAATAAAGTAATAATAATGATAGCCTTATTATAATGTGCAGAAAGCTTCATCCTTCAATAAATTTATAACCTATACCATAAATTGATTTTAAATATTCATTTTCTGTATGGTCGAGTAATTTTTTGCGGAGGTTTTTTATATGTGTGTATATAAAATCGAAATTATCATGCATATCCATTTCATCACCCCATAAATGTTCGGCAATCGCATTCTTTGAAATTACCTTTCCTTTATTGGCAATAAAATACAGTAACATATCATATTCTTTTTTGGTTAATATAATAGGGTTTTGGTTAACTTCCACAGTTCGGCCATGAAGGTTTATTGATATTTCTTTGAAAACCAATTTATTAGGGCTGTTAAATGCCTTACGGCGATAAATAGCATCTACTCTGGCTTTTAATTCGGCAAGGTGAAATGGTTTTATCAAGTAGTCATCGGCACCAAGATTTAAACCTTTTAATTTGTCTTCCAATGAGTTTTTTGCCGAAAGGATCAATACAGCCTCGTTTCGCATGTGTAGTCGCAAAAAATCTAATATGGTAAACCCTTCTCCATCAGGCAATCCAATATCAAGCAGAATACAATCATATTCATAATTTGCCAATTTGTTAATCGCCGCATATAGGCTACTGCAGCCTTCGCAAATATTACCTTCACCATTAAAGTAATTGATAATATTTTCAAGTAAACTTGCTTCGTCTTCTATAATGAGTAATTTCAAAGTTTTTTTATCAAATATATATTTAGAAATTGAAGTAATTTTGAAGTAAACTCTATTTCTACAGAATTACTTCAATTTCATTTATTAATTTTAT
>CAIYNX010000349.1 GCA_903927645.1 uncultured Mucilaginibacter sp. | reverse complement strand
AATTTCTTCTGCTGTTGCTCCTTCGTACCAGCCAAATTACCAGTACAATAACAAAAATTATAAATAAAAAGCCTACCCAAAAATCCAGCGTTCCGTTCGGATCTTCTGCCTGGCTATTATCCCCATTTTGCGCCAGTACTATGCTGGTTTGCGCAAGCAGTGCTAAACCGCTTAAATATATTTTCTTCATTTGATGCGATGTTTTAATGTATAAATGTAAATAACGAATTACTGTAAAAGAAAATTTTACCGGATTTTCTTTTAATCATGTTTGATAACTCCCATGCTGTTTATGGTATATTTAACCAATAATAATTAACTTTTATGGATACCAATAAAATTAATTCGATTGCTTTTAAAACCGTGGCGGTAATTATTTGCCTGTTATGGGTGATTGGTGGAGGTGGTGCTTTTGTAAACCACCAGTATTTAAAAGGAACGTTTGGGTTTATCGCCCTGCCTGTTGTAGCTTATACCGCGTACAATTACCCTCCCTCACTAAAAACCTGGGGACTGGTGCTGGGCCTATTCGCATTAGTGATGTACCTGGTTGGTGCCGCCGGAAACTAAAAAGCCATATTGGCGTTATTACGCGTCTCTTTTCAGATTTAATGTTGTATAAATCCTGCTGCTTTTCTTTTGGACAAATTTAAATGAAACAATATAATTCAAACCAATGTTAAGCAGCCAGGCAATGCTTAACATAATGATAATATTGAATTTACATATAGTTAACTTAAATTTGTCACAATCCAAAAATACACATGAAAAATTCTGAAAATAAAGCCCAGGCTAAAACGGCCCGTAAAGCTGCTGCTGCCAGTATTGAAGCCAGTGTGCTATCGGCCATCAATAAAGCGATAGCTAAACTGGGGCACGATTCCAAAGAAATTACCAAAGAAATAGAAAAAGGTTCAAAGAAACTGGCCAGGAAAATCTCCAAAGTGCTGGCATTTGAAGAACCGGCCAAGGCCGATGCGCCAAAAACCGAGGCAACTGAAAAAACCGAAAAACCGGCAAAACCAGCAACCGCCACAAAAAACAAATCAAAGGCACCCGAAGCCACAGAAACTGCAACTCCGGACGCACCTAAAAAATCTGAGAAAGCAAAAAAGGAAGAAGCCGTATAGCCGATTTCTTTTTTGTTGATAGCCCATGAACCATGGTTGATAGATAATTCCTGTTATTTTTGCTCTGGTTCCGGGCTATCGGCCATGGCTTTTCTGATAAGCTTTCAGTAAGTCGTCTACTAATATTCCGTTTATTTTCATGCCGCTTGTATTGCAATCACTGATCGTGATCCGGCTCAGATTGCAGTTGGTGATCGTGCTGCCGTTTAGGTCGCAATTTTCAAAGCGCAGCGGGCGTTGTTTAATATCCGGGTTATGCATTGGGTGTCCTTCGGGTGGCATTCCAATATGATGAATGTAGGCCCCGCCAAGTTGAGCCCCTTCAATTTCCAGATCGCTAAGGTTTGCGTTTTTTATTTTGATTTTTTTTGCGCTGATGTCGTCGAAAAAAGCGCCATCCATGCAAACCATCGTAAATTTTGAGTGCTCAATGACAGAACTATTGACATCGAGGATTTTTTTGGTTTCGAATATTTTTATGGTTTCGTTATCACCAGCCGACTGCAACATATATTTTCCTATTTAAATTAAATGCACAAATTTATCAGGCAAGGTACAAAATTGCAAAGTGGATAAATGCCATAAAGGGGGTGCTTTCGGGTAAAAATATGAAGCAAAAGCTATATTAATTAAACAGTTGTGCGAAGATATTATATCTAAAAGGCATCGGACAAGGCTTTATTTTACTTTATTTTTAATTTTAGATGGCTCCTTTTTTGCACTTTTAAACAAGTATCCGTTAACAATGGCGAATAAACCTATGATATTTGCCGTGGTTGTGGTAAGGAGTGTGACAATTATGGTATCCGAATAGTGCAAATTGCCATTACCCTGACCAATCAAAACCAACATTACACAAGCAAGCTACATGCAGATCAAGGCAAATACCCTATAGGCATATAAACGCCTTTCATCTTTGTCCTGTTCTTTAATATCATTGTCTAATTTTTTCGCCCGGGTACTTTCGTCAATTTCCTCTTTGGCCCGTTCCTTCACTTCAGCATTTGAAGTATTGGCAGCATTTGTTATTTCTTCCCCTATGCTCATTGACTGATGAATTCATTAAAATAACTTTTTATGTCTTCGTCGGCGATATAAACACTTTTGGGATTGTTATTAAAAGCCTTATCCCATGGAGAGTTTTTATTGTGTGACCATGCAGAAAGGGTAAATGCATCAAGATTTTTTGCATTGTCCCAGGCCTCTTTGATTATATTAAAATCAGCATCTTCCATTTGTATTGAAGAAGATTTTATAAAATTCAAGCCGTCTGTATAAATTAAATCATCTATAGGTTCATTAATATTATTCCCCTTACAATCCTTATACGTACTGTAAACGGTTCTGATAACAGGGCCGTAATTCCAAGCCTCAAACTTTTCCCTTATTAACTTTTCACCTTTTCTTTTGTATTGTATCCCATTCGCCAAATAAAGGATTTTTTGAAGTTTCATTGGGGTGATATCAATATTTTCGGCGTTTGCTAATTTAATTATTTCATTAGCAACAACAATTGCTGGGTACTGCATAGCGAAGCGTGTTTATGGCAATATACTAAATAATTTAGTAATAAACAAACTGTATAAATAAAGATATTCCTGTCAATTCCTTGTCCTGCTGTTGATTTTTCAAATTACTTCTTCACCACCGGAAAAGCTACAATCCTTACTTTGGTAAATCCGTAGGGTATTAATGTAAAATGAGCAATCGTGTCGCTCACTTTTCCCCGGTACATGCCATCGCGGTCGGTAACCGGCTGATTGGCTACACCGCCAGTTAACTGCCAATCGGGTATTTGCCGTCCGCTTGCGGTAATTTCAATGGGTGCATGTGCCAGGTTCCACACAAATTTTCCGGTTTGTGGCTTTTCAGTAATGGTGAGGTTTTTAACCGGGTCGTGCACAATTTCTTCCGACAAGCCATAATTCCAATTAGCAGTTGGGTAAACGCTCCAGTAATCTCCTTCATTTTTATCATTACCTTTTTCCCATTTCTCGCCCAGTTTTAATGCGTATACCAGCGGTCCGCGTTCCACTGCCCTGGAGTTACGCCCCCAGTTGGAAGTATTTACCTGCATGGGCAGTTTAAGGGTCAGCTGATCTCCGTTTTTCCAAACCCGGTTAATATTAACCAATTGACCAGCTTTACCGTTTTGGTAAAATTTACCATTCAGGCTAATGGTGGCATTGGCACACCAGGCGGGTATTCTTAAAGTCCAGGAAAAAGAAGCAGCTTTTTTTGCCGATACTTCAAACAGCAATTCGTCGTTAAATGGATAATTGGTTT
>CAIYNX010000348.1 GCA_903927645.1 uncultured Mucilaginibacter sp. | reverse complement strand
TATCTTCAGAGCCATCCTGTAACTTCTTAATTAACAAATTCTCAATTTCGTTTTTTTCCTTATCATTTAATTCGTCAATTAGTAAATGGTTAGAAAATCCATTTCTAAAATTATACTCACTTGGAGGTACAATACGATTTAATTTATCTGGTATATCCATATAAACTCAACCCGCTATCCGTAGTTTCCAACTACGGATTACTATGCTTGGAGACTGCGTCTCCATTATTAAAAAAGACAATTTCCTAGCCTTTATAAAACTTTCTTCCAAATACTTTTATCCTTCAGCATCACCTCGCGCAATAGGTATAATTGTGGCAGACCGTGATTCAATACTTCGTCATTAAACTTTTTGAGGCTGTAATTGGCGCCTTCTTGTTTTTGGTAATCTTCCCGCAGCTTTAATATTTCGAGCTTGCCAATGGTATAAAACAAATAACCCGGGTCGAAGGTGCCGCGTAAGGCCTCTTGGCGCGATGGCTTATCGCCTTGGTACCAATTGTCCATTAAAAATTTGGTGCCTTCATCTACCGAAATACCATGACAATGGGTTTTGATAGAAACGCAAAGTCTGCATAAACGCAACAAGGCGTCGGCAGATTGTGTAAGTCTGAACTTGGCGGCTGCAACCGTATCCCCATTATGACCATAGCCTGCATCGGCCATCATTTTTTCGCAATAATGCGCCCAACCTTCTACAAAGGCATAGCTGCCAAACATTTTTTCAATTTTGGTGGCTTTTGAGGCATTCAAATGCAAAAAGTTGGTATAATGCCCCGGGTAGGCCTCATGGATGGATATATTGATGGTTGAATAATGATTGAACATTTTTAACCAATCTTCTTTTTGTTCTGGTTTCCAATTTGGGTCGACAGGGGTAATATAATAATAGGCTTCGGTAGCCACGGTTTCAAACGGCCCCGGCGAATCCATCGAGGCGGTGCTGGTTGCTCTGGCAAATTGCGGGGTTTCTTCCACCTTTACACGAATGTTTGATGGCATGGTAATAATACTTTTATCAATCAAAAATTGACGGATGGCCTCCATGTTTTTACGAGCATCTGGTATCAAATTTTCTGCAGTTGGGTGTTCCTTCTGTAAATCGTGAAAAACATCAATCGGTTTTTTATTCGGATTGATGGTTTTGGCCGCGGCATTAAATACGGCTTGTTCTTCTTTCAATTTTTTTAGTCCGATGGCTAAAATGCTATCAGGTTCCATCGTCAGTCCTTCGCTATACAGCAACATCTTTTTATAATTGGCAACCCCAATGGCATAATGTAGCGAGGCTTTTGGTAGCTTTTCTTTCTTCAAATAATCAACATAGGCCTTAATTTGAGCCACAGCGGCATTATTTGTGGTTGTAAATGCCTTTTTCAGACTATCATTTTTTAAATCTTTCAAAGCAACCACCAAATCGCCACTCAAAAAATCGGCCGAGCCATTTGCTACGGCAATGGCTGTTTCAATATAAGGTTTGGCAAGGGTATCGTTCAAATTGGCTTTTGCAGCAGCATAAATGGCAGGTGCAGCCTTCTCTATGGCTATAATTGATTTTACACGGTTTTCTAATGTTGCAAAGTTCCGTTTGGCGTAAATGGTTACATCAACCGCACCGGCATAGGTCATTGGGTTTTTGGTATATGCCGCAATATCCTCCATATTAAAAATCTCATAATTAATAGCCGAGCGCAAAATCCGGTAATCGTAAAAATTGGCTGTACTTAACGCGGTGGTATCAATGGCCGCTAATTTTTGTACGTCGCCTTTTAGTCTCTCTAATTCTTTGCTTATGGAGGCTTTGCTTAAATCCGTCACCAAGCCATCATATTGATGATAGCCAAGCCCAACACCATTAGCCGGTCGCCATGCCAGGTAGCCGGTAATTATAGCCTCAGAAATACTATGAAATGTATCATCAGCATTGGCATTGGTTAATGACTGTTTGTTACTATTGCATGCAAACAATAGGAGGGTAGCTAAACTTATGGATATGAACTTTTTCATTCAGAATATTATAAGAAAAAAATATTAGTAATATGAATTGAGATTGCAATGTAATAATTATCACTCATATACAATTACCTGTATGATAAAATAAATCATTGATTTTGTACCTTTGTTACATAAACGCTTACATTTGAGCATTAAATTTGTTAAAAACCTGATCACCCAAGAATGAAAAATATATTTATCATTTTACTTTTACTTTTTCCAATCCTTACCTTTTGTCAAACCAATTTTTATAAAGGTTATGTAATAAAAAACAATGGAGATACCTTAAAAGGTTATATTGATTACCGTGAATGGGTGTACTCACCTAAAAAAATTACCTTTAAAAATAATAATGTTGTAGATAGCTTTACTCCGGATGATATTAAAGGATTTGAAATAAAAGGATTTGAAAAATACAGCAGCTATAAAGGCAAGGTAAGTACCGATTTAAATATTTTCCCAAATTTACCCGATCAACTTGATACTTCAACGGTAATTAAATCTATTTTTTTAAGGCAATTAACAACCGGTAAAAATTTAACTTTATATTTCAATAATGACCCTGATAAGGTCAGATTTTTTGTTGCCGAACAAAATCAAATGCCGGTTGAGCTAAAATTTTATGAATACTATTTATATGGTAAAACATACAAGTTAGCCCATTTTGTATACACTGGTCAGTTACGATTGTACATTAATAAATATAATAACGACGACCCGAAATTAATACAACAACTTGAAAATGTAGCGTATAAAAAAACAGACCTTCAAAATATTATTGACCAAATAAATAATTATGAATTTGGCAAAGAGGGGGCTATCACCAATAAATACAGTAATAGGTTAGACATTAGATTTTTTGTTGGGGCAGGTATAAACAATACTTCTTCTCATTATGCATATGCTACTTCAACATATAATAGCCAATCAGGCGACGCCAACGTTGTAAATTATTCAAAAAACATAGCTATTAAAGGCCCCAAGTATGAATTTGGCATTGATATTTTTAAAAATCCAGTCGTTCAAAAATCAATATTTAGGGTAGCTTTTACCTATTCAACCTTAAACAGTCAAATTAACTTACCTCCATATGGCGTAAACCTAACAGGGCCAACATTAAACTATCATCAAACATTAATAACTTTTACGCCACAGTATATATTTAATATTTATAACACCAATAAACTTAAAATATATCTGGATGCCGGATTAACCCTCAATAAGTTCTTTTTTTCAAAAAATAGCAATGATGCTTCTTCCACTTTATTACAAGGCGAAATATTAGCTGATCATATTAACGTTTGGAATAATTTTCCAATTCAGGCGGGGCTAGTTCTCTTTAAAAAGTTTGAATTATCATATACCTATTCAAACCTGCAATCGTTTGCCATTTATCCGATTATATCAATTAATAATAAAATAACATCAAATTTTGCTATAAGGTATCTGTTTGATTAAATGAGAAAAATAATACCCAATCTTTTATCTTAAAACATATAACTTTTAACCTACAAATGATAGTTTCGGTACAATTTACTGCGCTAAAATGGAAGTTTCTGCTGTTTTGGTGGAAGTTTCTGCTGTTTTGGTGGAAGTTTTAGGTAGATAAATGATGGTTTTAATTCAAGAAAAAAGCGACAAGGTTTTTAAACCATTGCCGCTTTTACAAAAACTCAAACAATAAACATAACTCACATTACCGAAATTAATCAGCAACACTTCTAAACATTAACGCAGCAATTGTCAAATTGTTACGACTGTCGATAATTATTGCACCACCATTGGCTTTATTGTCTTGATATAAGTCGAAAGCAAGCGGTTCAGCTGTCTTAATCACCACCCTGCCTATGTCATTCAATTTAAATTCTTCTGTGTACTCTTTTTCGAGTGTATTGATATTTACCTTATAAAGTACCTCTTGTATTTTGCAACGGGTAACTTTGCTGTTATGTTGTATAAAATAGGTGAGGGAGGTATCCAACTGGCGGGTATCCATCCAACATAAATCAGCTCCAATATGCTTTGAAACATGGGGTAGAAAGGCCGAATTAGCCAAAATATCGCCTCTGCTAATATCAATCTCATCCTTTAAATGAATGGTGACCGACATGCCAGCCAACGCCTCATTAGGTTGATTTTCAAACTGTTCTATCAATGAAATAGTTGATGTAAAACCGGATGGCAACACGGTAATCTTATCATTAACCTTAAATGAACCACTCGAAACCCTCCCTGCATAACCACGGTAATCATGCAATTCTTCAGTTTGCGGGCGTACTACCCATTGCACCGGGAAACGGGCCTGATCTTTACTATCATCCACAGAAATTTCAATAGTTTCTAAAAATGGAAGCAAACTTTCACCTTTGTACCAGCTCATATTTAAGGAGTTATGTACAATATTATCACCTTTTAGTGCACTTACCGGAATATAATGCACATTTTTTAATCCAACTTTAAGAGCCAATTCTTGGTAAGCAGCTACAATTTGTTGGTAGCTTGCTTCCGAAAAATCAACCATATCCATCTTATTGATGCATACCACTACCTGTTGTATGCCCAATAATGAAACCAAAAATGAATGCCTTATGGTTTGTTCAATCACCCCTTTACGTGCATCAATCAATATAATAGCCAAGTTAGCGTTGGACGCTCCAGTAACCATGTTACGGGTATATTGTATATGCCCGGGGGTATCGGCAATAATAAATTTACGCTTTTCTGTTTGAAAATACTTATAAGCAACATCAATGGTAATACCTTGTTCACGTTCAGCTTTAAGTCCGTCGGTTAAAATGGCAAGGTCAATACTACCATCGTCGTTTTTTCGATTCGAAGTTTGTAAGGCCTCCAGTTGGTCGGCCAAAATAGAATCACTATCATACAACAGCCTTCCTATAAGGGTACTTTTACCATCATCAACACTTCCGGCTGTAATAAATTTTAATATATCCATTTAAATATTTGGATTTTTTGTTTAGATAATTTTTGTAAATAATTTATTTTCAAGTAATTTAAAATAAAATGCTAATAAACAGCATGATTTTTTATTAAAAGTAGCCGCCTTTTTTACGGTCTTCCATAGCGGCTTCACTCACTTTGTCGTCCATTCGGGCACCGCGTTCACTAATTTTAGAGGCACTAATTTCGTCAATAATATCATCAATTTGGTAAGCGTATGATTCAACCGCGGCAGTACAAGTCATATCCCCAACGGTTCGGAATCGCACATTTTTACGTTCAATAACGTCTTCCTCATCCATATTTAAAAATGGGGAGGCGGCCATTAATTGCCCGTTGCGAGTAATGCAATCCCGCTCATGCGCAAAATAAATGCTTGGCAATGTTATTTTTTCTCTGCGGATGTAATTCCAAACATCCAACTCGGTCCAATTGCTGATAGGGAATACCCTTACATTTTCACCCTTGTGTATTTTACCATTAAAAATATTCCAAAGCTCCGGGCGTTGGCGTTTAGGATCCCACTGACCAAATTCATCACGTACCGAAAATATGCGTTCTTTGGCTCTGGCTTTTTCCTCATCCCTTCGTGCACCGCCAATACATGCATCAAATTGATATTTGGCTATGGTATCCAATAAGGTAACGGTTTGCAAGGCATTTCTGCTGGCATTTTTACCTTTTTGCTCTACAACCTTGCCTTCATCAATAGAATCTTGTACATGACCAATAATTAGCTTTTCGCCAATTCTTTTAATCATGTCATCCCTATACTCAATCGTCTCCACAAAGTTATGCCCCGTATCAATATGTACCAATGGAAAAGGGAATTTCCCCGGACGGAAAGCTTTCTCCGCCAAACGCACTAATGTTATAGAGTCTTTACCCCCTGAAAACAGTAAGGCAGGCTTTTCAAACTGCCCAGCTACTTCCCTAAGTATATATATGGCCTCAGCCTCCAACTCGTCTAAATAATCAAAACTCATGTCTTTTTATTTACTGATTTATAGATTTATTGAATTATTGATTTTTTTCATTTTTTTATTTAGTGATTAACGGATTTATTGAATTATTGATTTTTTTCATTTACTGAATTATTGAATTTTAGATTATTTATTGACTGCGTTGTTTGTTTTTGATACTGTTTTCCGAGAAGCTGAGGTAATTTTCAGGATTTGATATGCTTCATCTAATAATAATTCCAATTCCTGTTTTGGCACAATGCCCGATTCAATAAATATTTCCATCCAAAACGCGGATTCATCAGCTTCTTCCACTACTATTGATAGTTTTGAGTGAAACTCGGCTTTTGACCTTGCCCTACAAGCTGCCCTATAATTTGCGCCTACCGAAGTTGACGACCGTAGCAATTGCCTACCAATTATTTTTGCTTCCTCCGTTTTAGGTAATGATTTAAAAAAGATAATGTTATCCAAAACAAATTTTTTAGTCCTTGCCTTAAATGCCTCCGCTAATTCAATTCTTTGATTGTTCTCGGTCATCCCACTAAAATTATCTTAAATAAATATTACCAAAAGAAGCTACTAAAAAATTATAAAAATTCCCACCTAAAAAATCAATAACTCTCAAATTCAATCAATAAATCAGTAAATCAATATTTCAATCCCTCACTAATTACCAACTTCATGTAACCCGCATTCCTTTTTCGACTGGTCTTCCCACCACCATCTGCCAGCCCTAAAATCTTCTCCGGGTTGAACGGCTCTGGTACAAGGTGCACAACCAATACTTGGGAAGCCTTTATCATGCAAAGTATTATAAGGTATATTGTGTTTTTTAATATATTCCTTTACATCCTCCAATGTCCAATTATATATTGGATGAAACTTTATCAATTCATTTTGCGCATCCCATTCAAAACTTTCCATTGATTGTCTATTTTGCGATTGCTGGGCTCTGATGCCGGTAACCCAGCAACTATTACCTGCCAAAGCTCTTTTCAATGGTTCAACCTTACGGATGCCGCAACACTCTTTGCGATTATCAACAGATTCATAAAAACTATTTGGACCTTTTGCATTTACCATTTGTTCCAAAAGCTCATGTTGAGGATAATAAGCATGAATAGGTTCGCCATACATCTCCATTGTCCGGTTCCAAACATAATAGGTTTCCGGAAATAACCTGCCGGTTTCGAGGGTGAAAACTTTTATGGGTAGTTTATTAGCAAATATTTGGTGGGTGATTACTTGATCTTCCCAGCCAAAACTTGTTGAAAAAACTATTTTACCAGGGAATTTATCAGCAAGATACGCTAAAGTTTCAATGGTATTTAGTGCTTGGGTCTGGATTTTAATATCTTCAATCAAAATGTTCATTTTACAAAAACTTTATTAAAAAAATACCAATGCTTCTAATACTGATTATGATCACGATAATACCAACAGCCACCATGATGGTTTTTGCAGAGATTTTATTAGATATTTTAGCTGCAATAGGAGAGGCGATGGCACTCCCAATTACCAAACCTGCAACTGCATCCCAGTGTTTGCTGCTTAGCATGGTAATAAAGGTTATGGAACCAACCAAGGCAACAAAAAAACGAGATAATTTTACGGTGCCCAAAGAAAATCTTGGATGCCGCCCACCTGCAATTAAAGTTGATAACACAATAGAACCCCAACCACCGCCACCAACAGCGTCAATAAAACCACCACCTAATCCTAACAAAGAAATTCGTTTAACTTTTTCGGATGATTTTAATGTTTTGGTTTTGAAAGCCTTTGATAAAATAACACAACCTAAAATTAAGGTATATAATGATACAACAGGTTTGGTATAAAGGCTATAATGCTCTAATGATGATAATATGTAAGCACCCATAAAAGCTCCAATCATGCCGGGAAAAACCAATAATTTAAATAACTTCCAATTGATATTGCCCATTCGGTAATGCATCCATCCGGCTATGCCATTACTCATTATTTCGGATAGGTGAACGCCCATGCTTGCTGATGCGGGAGGTATACCCATTGATAAGGAAAATGAAGTAGAAGTAACTCCGTACGACATGCCAATTGCCCCGTCTATCATGGCAAAAAGAAATCCAGCTGCTAAAAAGTAGTAAAATTTCGGACTTACAGTTTGTATAAAGCCTTTAAACCCAGGTTCATTATACCACAATGCTGTAAACACAATTAATATGGAAAGTATAATTGCACCCCAAATGAGCCAAATTAGGTTCTTTTTTTTAACAGGCTTAGCTTCTACCAAAATAGCGGTAACCTTATTTAGTTTTTTAACTTTAGAGGTGAAATCGCCATAAAGGGTGTTTCTCAATTGATTCATTTGTTGTAACGTGATGTCCAATTCGGCAGGAAGGGCTTCATTCAAAACCTCTTTGAGCCGTTTCGCTACCGTTGGCGATTTACCGTTGGTTGAAATTGCAATCTTTAAATCCCCTTTTTGAACAATGGAGCCTAAATAGAAATCGCATAAGCTAGGTTTATCGGCTACGTTTACCAATAATTTACGCTCACGTGCCGATTGACGAACATAATTATTTAGTTCGGCATCATCTGTAGCAGCTATAACAATATCGGCATTATCAAGATCAATTGATTCAAATGGTTTTTGTAGGATGGTTAACCCGTCGTAGGCTTGCGCCATTTTACTTACCGCAACAGATACTTCCTTAGCAATAACAGTAATTCGCGCGTGTGCACTATTGGTCAAAATTGCAGTTAATTTTTCAAGTCCAACATACCCAGCCCCTATAATTACGGTATGTAACTGACCAAGCTTTAAAAAAACAGGAAACAGTTGGTTACCCGAGGCACCTTCATCGGTTTTTGCAATGTCAGTATTAACCTTGGGTAGCAACGTCATATAAAGCTTTTATGTCTTTAAATTGAGGGTGTAAAGATACTACCTCACCCAATACAATTAACGCTGGCGATTTGATGCCTTTCTCCGCTACCAAATCAACAATGGTATCAACCACACCAATGGCAACCTTTTCATTTTCGGTAGTACCGTTTTGTATAACAGCAACAGGTAGTTGAATTTTACCCTCCGCTTTAAATATCTCCGTTATTTCTTTTAATTTGTTGATGCCCATTAATACAACAACAGTAGCCTTTGATTGAGCCGCTTGGTATAGATCTTCAGATATATTGCCATTAGCCGTTGTACCAGTAACCACCCAAAAGCTCTCACTTAAACCTCTATGCGTTACCGGGATTTGTTGCAAGCCGGGCACACCAACAGAACTTGAAATTCCGGGAACAATTTGTGTTGGAATATTAAATGAAGCCGCGTATTCCAGCTCTTCATAACCTCTACCAAATACAAAAGGGTCGCCACCTTTTAAACGCACTACATGCCCGTAATTAAGCGCATAATCAACCATCAATTTATTCACTGCCTCTTGCGAATAAGAGTGTTCGCCCGAGCGTTTTCCTACAAAAACCTTGGTAGCTGTTTCAGGCGCGTAGGTCAATAGTTCTTCATTTACTAAGGCATCATACAAAACCACATTTGCTGTTTTTAAGGCTTTTATTGCTTTTATGGTTATTAAATCAACATCCCCTGGCCCAGCACCTACCAACGTAATTTGTGGTGATATATTTAATTTATTGATGTTTAAATTCATGCTTGTATAAGTTCTTTTCTTTTAATTTTAACAGCCGACAAAAATTTGAATGCCGATTCAAAATAGGTGTTGGCAAAACTTTCGGTAGGTTCGTGTTTGTTTATTTCTAAAACCAAATCATTAAAACTGCCATCTATAACTATTTCGCCTTTGTCAACATAATTGGCATCAAATTCTTTTATGATTCCTGCTTGTGTACTGCTATTGATATTTTTGTCGAGCAATAAAGCTTTTGCCGAACTGATAAAGGTATTATAAGAATGATAGATGGCATCGGCCCAACGTTTATCATCTAGAGCTTCTTTTGCCCAACCTGCCTTTTCATCAGCCTCAAACAATAAGGTAGCCACCAAATCAATTACTACCCCGGCACATTCTCCTACACCAATGGCGGTAGCAAAGGTTTCTTCATGACCCCAATCTACAAATTCATCATCTGTGAGGTTGGTTAAATCGGCCAATGGTTTTAATAAATGGTAAAAGTAATCCTTGCTCTTATGGTCGTAATAATCATTAAATAATTCACTTTCTCCGGCATTTTGTTTATAATCATCTAAAACCGACCTTAAAACATGGGTGGCTCTTTTTGCTGGTACTTTTATCACCTTCTCTGCAGCTCTTCCTACACCATTGCCCACTGTGCCACCACCTAATAATACCTGAACACTCGGTAATACCTTGTTGCCAGCCTTTAATGAGCTGCCATGAAAACCAATATGTGCCAAACCATGTTGCCCGCATGAATTCATGCAGCCACTAATTTTTATTTTTATTTCACGGTTGTATATAAAGTCTTCATATTCATTGTATATCAAATCTTCCAACACCTTTGATAAGGTCATGCTGTTTGATATACCCAAATTACAGGTATCGGTTCCCGGACAAGTGGTAACATCTGCCGGACTGTCAAAACCTGGTGCCGATAAATCAACTGTATTTAGAGCGGTATATAAACCTGGTAAGGCTTCCTTTTTTACGTATTTTAATAGCAAGCCTTGGTTTTGCGTAATTCTTATTTCATCGGCAACAAAGGATTTTATGGCAGCTACAAACTTGCGGGCCATGGTTGATAGGATATCACCAACCGGAACTTTTACATAAACGCCATAAAAGCCTGCTTGCTTTTGTTCAAAAACGTTGGTTGCTAACCATTGCTCATACCTTAAAGGGTTGGTAATTTCTATTTCTTGATATTTTGAGTCGGATGGTAAAATAGGTGCAGGTACTGTATCTCTGTTTATGATGTAGGTTTTTACTTTTAAGGCTTTTCTTTCTTCATGAGCCAAACGTAAAACTTCTTCCAATCCAATTTTTTGGATCAAATATTTTAGTCGTGCTTTATTTCGGTTATTACGTTCGCCATATCTATCAAAAACCCTGATAATAGCCTCTATGTAAGGTATTAATTGGTTTTCAGGTAAAAATTCTTCAACTATATTGGCAAGTAATGGTTGTGCACCAAGTCCGCCACCAAGCATCACTTTAAATCCACGTTCTTCTTTTTTTAATTTTGGAATCAATCCTATATCATGGATGTATGAAAAGGCAGTATCTCTATCATTCGCTGAGAAGGATATTTTGAACTTTCGTCCCATTTCCTGACAAATAGGATTACGTAAAAAATATTCAAAAACTGCTTGCGCATAAGGCGAAACATCAAAAGGCTCTGTTGGGTCAATACCTGAAGTAGGTGAGGAGGTTACGTTACGCACAGTATTGCCACATGCCTCACGCAGTGTGAGATCATCTTGCTCTAATTCTGCCCATAGCTGGGGAGTTCTATCCAAACTTACATAATGAATTTGAATATCCTGACGGGTAGTTAAATGCAAATTGCCACTTCCATATTCGTCTGCTATATCTGCAATACGGAGTAACTGTTTGAAGCTAATTTTTCCAAATGGCAGCTTTATCCTGATCATTTGGACACCTTGCTGGCGTTGTCCGTAAATACCCCTGGCTAAGCGTAAACTCCTAAATTTTTCATCGTGAATTTTACCTTCTTTGAATGCCCTGATTTTTTTTTCCAGGTCGATGATGTCTTTCTCAACTATGGGGTTTTCCAGTTCGGTTCTGAAACTCTGCATGTTTGTTATTAAAATGTATATATGAAACCTTTAAGGTTAAATAATGTATATGTTTGTTGTTAATTAAATCACAAATATACACATACTATACGGAAGTACTAGAATATATTGATAAATTTAAATATTTTACTTTAAAAGTATAGATTTAAAGACAGAAGGTTATGAGTTATAAACCTTAACTATTGGTAATAAGAGTAGTTTCTCTATTAATGATATCGGCAATACTGGTTTCCGAAAGTATTTTAAGCGTAGCATCACGTACCTCTATAAAAACATCGCGAATGCCACAAGTTGTTTCTTGCTTACATTCTTCGCATTTGTGGTAAAAATTAATGCTTGCACATGGTACCATTGCAATTGGGCCATCAGTAATACGCATTATACTTACCAAAAAAATTTCTTTAGGATCTTTATTTAAGCTATAACCCCCACCTGCACCCTTTTTACTGTATAAAAATCCTGCGTTCCTGAGATCTAATAATATTTGTTCTAAAAACTTTTTCGGTATGCGTTCTTCTTCAGCAATTTTTGAAATTTGCATAGGTGGTTTATCCGTGTTTTTACCTAAAACAACTAAGGCTTTGATGGCGTATTTTGTTTTTTTTGAGAGCATCTTATAAAATTACAGATATTAAGATAATTTAAGGGTTTATATGGAGCAAAGCTGTAAATATAATATTTTATTTATGGCACTTGCAACTCTAAATTTGAACCTGTGTTTAATAAACTAAACAATAAATCGCTCCTCTGTATTTCGGGCTAAAATTGTTATTTTATCACCAATAGATATACAACCATCACCTATATGGGTCAAATTTTGACCAAAATATATTTTATTATTTTTTTGACGGTATCCTGCCAAAGTTTTAAGTGGTTCCTTACTTATAGTTGCACTGGCTTGATCTATGGTGATAACATTACACCTTGCACATAATTTTACACCAAAAAAATCTAGGCCATTAACATTCATATGGGCTATAGTATCCTCTTCGTAATTTTGCCCACCGGTAAATACTATATTAGGCCTAAAACGATTCATAGCAATTGGGACCTCTAACCGAGAATTAAGTTCGTCAAGCGAGGACTGTCCTATCAATAAAAATGGATAGGCATCAGAAAAGGAAGTAATTATGCCCGGTTTGGCATAGCGCTCATCAACTTGCCTTTTACAATGATCTGGCATGTAAACCAAGTGACATTTTATTTTCAAACATTCCGAAAACCAAGTATCAAATTCAACTCCAACAATCTGAGCTTCGCAAGTATCATCCCAAATAGTTACTTTTATAAACTTTTGATTATTAATTGGTTGGAAAGGTATATGGATGTTTTTATTTAAAAAGGTTACCAATAATCCATTTGATAAAATGGCAACTTCCATCAAGGCTAAGTTCGACATTTCTCTTTGGCTAATGAATTTAAAACTTTCATCTACCAACATCCATCTTCGGTCATATTCAAAACCAGTAGGGGTAACTAAAGCAGATTTAACTGATATTCCGGCCAGGGATTTGATTGGATATATGAACAGTCCGCTAATTTGCAGCATAATAATAATTTATGCTCAAAAATATGGATTAGTATGCTTGCCTATAGGGCTTAGGTATAGATTATTTTGGTAATATTTAAAATTTGTTAATTTTAAAGATTGAATTTTAAGAATAAAATTTTTGTCAAAAAATATTTATGAAACCAATCATCAAACCCGAATGGGTTCCATCAGCCTATAGAACAGTTGAAGTTGATCAAAATCCTATTAATAAGGTTGCAGTAAAGCCAAAAATTCGACTTATAAAAAATCGTATTGCAGGTAAAAAGTAATACTGCTATTTAAATGATGGCAATCATATAAATAGGTAAAAAATTATGTTTTTATGACCAAATTGATTTAGCCCTTAAAAAGGCTTTAAGCGAATTTAATTTAAAAACACACCTGTTATACGCTTTGACCCTATAAAATTGATTTGACGCTAAATTAAACGGAAATTAAACGGTTTTTAAAACAGCCTAACCATCCCTTCAGCCAAAAATTATTTTTTTAGCCTTAATTTCCTTCAACCAATAATTCTTAACAGGACAAAAATTTAATAGAATTAATTTCGATAAATTAAAATGCTGATGGACCAAAATTACTGCCAAATGGAAATCTGTTAATCCGATTATGCGAATGATTGCAAAATGTATGCAATTTGCTGTTTTTTTGCGCAGTAAGCGGATGTGCCAAAGGAGCAGGATTATTTGTTTGGGTTGAGGTAACCTGCTTTACTAAACTTAATTCTTTTTTCATAATACCTTAATTTTAGTGTTAATAAATACATCAATAACAATATATTTAATTATTGATTTTTATTTTGTTACAACAAATTTACATATACATAATACTTATTATCAAATATTTACAACATAAAAATAGATGATTCTTATCACTTTTTTTATTTCAATAAACGAAACCGTATTGCTAAAAATTACGTATAAGTTACCATAAGAGTTTTATTGGTTAAATTCTCTTAAATATTGTTAAAATATTGGTTTTCAGTTTATTAGATAATTAAATTATGAAAAAGCATTGGTTGATTTTACTGGTTTTGGTATATTTATGTAATGCTTTAGTGGTTAATGTATTTGGACAATCTGTTAATGGTTGTATCCAATTACCACAAAGTAACCTTAAAAGTGTTTTAAATGATAGCTTGCGTAAGGAATTTAACCTCCAAAATACCAACTCAAGTGTTTACAGTTATAGAGATACCGCCGGTCAATCATTTCTGATAGTTTCCCAAAATATAAAAAAGGTTACAGATGAAAAGGATACTTTATATGATAATCTTCGTTTTATAAACATTAGGAATAGTAAAAAAGGTTTTGTAAAGGTTTGGGATATTGTAGATAATATTGAAAAAACCAACGAAATAAATGAATCATCTATATGGTTTTGGACAAAATTTGCTGAATTTACGGATGTAGATAAAGATAACTTTATTGACCCGATAGTAGTATATGGTACTTTAGGAAAAAATGGTACCGACGATGGAAGGGTTAATATTATTGTTTTTTACAAAGGAAAAAAAATTGCCATTAAACACCAAAATGGCATTATTGAGGTAGATAGGATTACCCAAATTGATGAAGGCTTTTATAAATTGCCCACCGTTTTACAAGATCAAGTTAAAAGCATTATGAAGAAAATTGCAAGTAAGGATCTTGCTGCTTTTCCTTCAAATTGGGAAGACTCCATGAAAAAGCACAAACTTAAATTAACCGAAAAAGACCCCGGAGAAGCTGTTAATTAGGAAAATAATAAATAGAATATATTTTTTATTAAAACTTGTTTATACTTTGATTCTTTCTACCCTTTACTTTGCAATTGTTCAGTTTACTCAAATTTATTAGCTTTACTGGAATTTAATTCTCTATATGCCCAAAAACAAGCTAACACTTTACATTTTTATCGCACTTATTTTAGGGGTTTTGGTCGGCTATATTTATAATGTTACAATCATTAACCCTATCAATAACCAAATTTCGAAGGCCGAAACATCCTTAAAAACTATAAATAAAGCCTTAACTACAGAAAAGGATACAACTACCGGTACTTATAAATTATTGATTGCTAAAAAACAAGTTGCTATAACAATCCGCAAAACAAACAATTCCTTGCGAGATGATAAATTGGTTGGCTTCAGCATTTTAAGCGATATTTTTTTGAGGCTTATAAAAATGATTGTAGCACCATTGGTATTTACTACATTGGTAGTAGGAGTAGCCAAGGTGGGAGATATCAACGCGGTAGGACGAATAGGTGGTAAAACCTTATTATGGTTTTTGAGTGCAACACTTGTTTCCTTGTTATTAGGAATGATACTTGTCAACTTTTTTGAACCGGGCAGCAGCATGCATCTTTCTCTACCAGATAATAATACGGCCACGGATATAAAAAAATCGGCTCTTTCTTTAAAAGATTTTGTTTCGCATGTAGTACCCAAAAGTTTTTTTGAGGCCATGGCTAACAATGAAATATTGCAGATTGTTGTTTTCTCTTTATTTTTTGGGATAGGCACTGCCGCCATTGGTGAAAAGGGATTAATTGTTATAAAGGCGCTTGATGCCATAGCTCATGTAATACTCAAAGTTACCGGATACATTATGAAAATTGCTCCATTAGCGGTTTTTGGTGCCATTACTGCTATTATCGCAAAAGAGGGCTTAGGTGTACTTTCAGTTTATGCCGTTTTTATCAGTGAGTTTTATTTTTCATTAATTATACTTTGGTTAATCATTGTTTTAGCCGGCTTTTTTGTGCTAAAAAACAGGGTGTTTACTTTGGTGAACAATATAAAAGACGCTATGCTGGTAGCCTTTGGTACCTCAACCAGTGAAGCAGCATATCCAAAAGTTTTGATTGAGTTGGAAAGATTTGGCTGTAATAATAAAATAGTGAGCTTTGTTTTACCATTGGGTTATTCATTTAATTTAGATGGATCGATGATGTACATGACTTTTGCTTCTTTGTTTTTGGCGCAGGCATATAATATTCAATTACCCATTCCGCAACAAATTACCATGCTATTGGTTTTGATGCTCACCAGTAAAGGCATTGCCGGGGTACCTCGTGCCTCACTGGTGGTAATTGCAGGTACCATGGCCATGTTTAACATACCTGAGGCAGGTTTAGCCCTTTTAATTGGTATAGACCCATTGCTTGACATGGGGCGCTCTGCCACCAATGTATTGGGAAATGCCATGGCAACCGCGGTTGTGAGTAAGTGGGAGGGGGAGCTTACTTAATTCTATTGTTTATGTTTAGGGTTTTGATTTGTAACTTCGCCCAATATTTAAATCAATTGCTATAATAATGTCTACAACAGCTAAAAAAATATTCCTTTTTCTTACTATCATGGTGCCATTCTTGTTTTATTGCGTTTACTATTATGGTAGAATGCTTAAAAACGCGCCTTATAAATTCACCGAGTTTAAATCAATTACCATTCAATTTGGAAGCACCGATAGTTTGATAAACAAATATGATTCTGAAACGGGAATTTACCAATTTTTAAATAATCATGATTCATTGGTTACCAAAACTTTAAAGCTAAATAAAAACGATTTGCTGTATCTGCACCGAAAAGCTGCAGATTTAGGCTTTTGGGACTTCCCATCTGACGAGCGAAGCAGAGACACTATTAAATATAATGGGGTTAAACCTGTGCGTTTTATCATAGCCTATAACTATCAGCGTAAAAGCAAGAAGGTAATATTTGATTCCCGCTATGCCGGCGACCCTAAATTAATTGATGCCAATAAGCAATTAATCAAAGAGATACAACATGTTTTGGCAAATGCTGAAGAAAAGCAGAAAAAATAAAAACTAATTGTTTATTGAAATATTTTGCCCTATATTTGCACCTCGAATTTTAAAATATTAATTAACAAACAATGTACGCAATAGTAAGTATAGCAGGACAGCAATTTAAAGTTGCAAAAGACCAGCAGATCTTTGTACACAGGTTACAAGGTGAAGAAGGCGCTAGTATTGAATTTGACAATGTATTGTTAGCAGAAAACAATGGTAGTTTTAAATTAGCTCCTGATTTAAAAAACGCGAAAGTATCGGCTAAGATAGTGTCTCATTTAAAAGGTGATAAAGTAATAATCTTCAAAAAGAAAAGAAGAAAGGGTTACAAAAAGAAAAACGGTCACCGTCAGCAATTTACCAAAATAGAGATAACTGGTATTACATTATAATTAGTTTAAACTTGGTCAATGAAAATTGACTTTAAAAGATATTAAGAAATGGCACATAAAAAAGGGGCCGGTAGTTCCAGAAACGGCCGCGAATCGCATAGTAAACGTTTAGGTATTAAAATATTTGGTGGTCAACCGGCTATTGCAGGTAACATCATCGTTCGTCAACGTGGTACCAAACACAATCCGGGCTTAAATGTAGGAATTGGCAGAGACCATACCTTATTTGCATTGGCCGATGGTCGTGTAATTTTCAAAAAGAAGGCTGATAACCGTTCATACGTATCAGTAGTTCCTTTTGATTTAGAGCCGGTTGAAACAATTGTTGCTCCGGCACCTGTTGAAGTAAAAGAAGAAGTAAAACCAGCAAAAGCCGCCAAAGTAGAAGCTGTTGTTGAAGAACCAGCTAAAGTGGAAGCCGTTGCAACTGAAGAAGCACCTGCTCCAAAAAAGAAAGCTGCTCCAAAAAAGAAAGCAACCGACGCTGAAGAACCAGCTGCTGAATAAGCAAAAAAATATTCCAAATAAAAAAAGCCTTGATAAATATATCAGGGCTTTTTCATTGAATAAGCATTTTGTCTATTAACTATAAACTTCTTTATTGGCTGATGATAGGGTATTTTTTAATAAGCCTATAATTGTCATCAAACCAACACCACCCGGTACCGGGGTAATGTATGATGATTTTGGGGCTACGTTTTCAAAATCAACATCACCATACAATTTATAGCCCGATTTTGTTAGGGTAGATGTTTCGCGATTCATGCCAACATCAACCACCACTACACCATCTTTAACCATATCGGCAGTAATAAAATTCTTTCGGCCTATGGCAACTATCAAAATATCAGCCTGTAGGGTAAAGTTTTTAATATCAGGCGTTTTGCTATGGCAAATGGTGACAGTGCAATTGCCCGGATAGGTGTTGCGAGCCATTAAAATACTCATAGGCGAACCAACTATATTACTCCTACCAACAACCACACAATGCTTGCCAGTAGTTTCAATACCATACTCTTTTAGCATCAAAGTAATCCCGAACGGTGTAGCAGGTAAAAATGAAGGCAAGTTACGTTGCATAAGCCCCAAGTTAATAGGGTGGAAGCCATCCACGTCTTTACGGTAATCAATATGTTCGGTTACCTTATCTGGATCAATATGTTTAGGCAATGGTAGTTGAACAATTATCCCGTCAATATCAGCATCTGCATTCAATTCAGCCACTTTTTTCAATAATTCAGCCTCAGTAACATCAGCTTCATATCGTACTAAGGTCGACTTAAAACCTACCTGTTCGCAATTTTTAATTTTGCTGGCCACATAAGTTTCGCTACCACCATCATGCCCAACCAACACCGCGCATAAATGCGGTTTTCGCCCGGTTTTTGCCAGTATAATGGCTGCCTCATGGGCTATTTCGCCTTTTAGTTTTTCTGATACGTATTTCCCGTCTAATAGTTGCATGCTTTATCGAAGTAAGATGTGAGATAATAGATTTGAGATATTAGAATTGAGAAATATTATTTGACCGCATTAATAAACAATAAAAATCCTATCTCATATCTCCAATCTCAATACTCATTTCTAATTAAAAATTAATCCAATTTCAAAACCGCCATAAACGCGCTTTGTGGAATTTCCACATTGCCTACTTGGCGCATTCGTTTTTTACCTTTTTTCTGTTTTTCCAATAGTTTACGCTTACGCGATATATCACCACCATAACACTTGGCGGTAACGTCTTTACGTAATGCTTTCACCGTTTCGCGGGCTATAATTTTAGCACCAATGGATGCTTGTATAATAATTTCAAACTGTTGACGTTGTATTAGTTACCTTAATTTTTCGCAGATTTTTTGACCAAAATCATATGAGTTTCCTCTGTAAATTAAGGATGATAAGGCATCCACAGGCTCGGCATTTAAACGTATATCCAAACGTACCAAGTCCGACTGACGGTAACCTATCTGATGATAATCAAACGATGCAT
>CAIYNX010000347.1 GCA_903927645.1 uncultured Mucilaginibacter sp. | reverse complement strand
AGGAAAATCTAAAGAAGATATTTTAAAGGTAACCTCCATACCAGGTATATCAGATTGGCAAGGCGACGGAATACAATACGGACTTACTTTTGCCTATGAAGAGCAAACATCCTAGCTGTTTTGGTGTTTAATCATAAAACATAATTATGGCAAGTTTTAAAGAATTAATCGGTTCAGATCAACCAGTATTGGTTGATTTTTCGGCAGAGTGGTGTGGCCCATGTAAAATGATGCCACCTATATTAAAACAAGTAAAGCTAGCTTTAGGCGAAAAAGTATCTATTTTTAAAATTGATATTGATAAAAATCCAACTACAGCCCAAACTTATAGCGTACAGAGTGTACCTACCTTAATTATTTTTAAGAATGGTGAAGTTAAATGGCGACAAAGCGGTGTTGTACCAGCAAAAGAAATAGAACAAATAATTACTAAATACCTATAAATTTCATTATTCGAGCTCTTTACAATTAAACCCCTGGGCAATCAACAGGGTTTCAATAAGTCTTGGAGATAAATCATCAGCAACTATTCTTAGAATTTTATCGCAATCTTCCAGATCAAAACTCCAGTCTTTTATAGCTTTAATTTTGCTAAAAAATGGTTTAACCATTTTGATTTCTATAGGTTTTTCTATGCTTGTTTTAAATATCAATATTTCCATAAAGGTAGTAACAAGGAATTTTTAATAAAAATTAATTATAAAAACGGGTGAATGGAAAAATATCCATTCACCCGTTTTTTGTTTATTCCGATTCTTTTAAATTTTCAGTTTTAAACTTTCCCCAACTTTCACTTGAAGCCCAACGGCCTCCACCACACCTTTGTTTCATTTTCTCTTTAAATAGCTCACGCTCCTCAGGGCTCATGTTTTTTATCTTATCTTCCCAACCTTTACGCCCCCAAGCTCCTCCCCCCATGCGAGGTCCTCCTTTACCAAAGCCAAACAATATTTTGCATAATATAAATATGCCCATTGCCTGCCAAAAGGTAATTAACCCTACATGTAATATTCCGGGTAATAAATTGTTCCATAAAATCATTACTACATAACTAATGACAGATAGAAATGCCGCCACCCCAAATGGGATTAAAATAAACCGGCCTTTATAAAATTTTTGTTTCATTTTTTTATTTTTTAAATTGATGTAATTTCCTCATATAGTTCCTTCAACCTATCGCGAAGGTGTAAAACAGCGTAACGCTTTCTCGATACCAAAGTTTGAATAGGCTCGCCAGTACGCTCCGCTATTTCTTTAAATGGAATATCTTCTAATTCGTGCCAAATAAAAACTTGCCTTTGTACTTCGGGCAATTCATTCAAGGCATTAAATAGTTGTTCCCAAAAAAGGTTACGCACGTACGCTGTTTCGGGTGTATTGGTTTCCGTTAATAATATGGCCTTAAAATCCGATAAATCATCATCGTCATCATCAGGCAACATATCATCAATCAGCGTTTCGGTATGCTTTTTATGCTTATCCAGTATTTTATTGCGAGCCACCTTATACAACCAGGCGCCTGTTTGCTCAATTGGCCCAACATTTATTACCGAACTAAATTGATACCAAACATCCTGCAAGATATCTTCAGCATCTTCATCATTTTTCACTCTACGTCTTATAAAGCCAAGCAGATTTTTACCATAAGCTCCAATTGCTTGTATGATGGTTTTGTTTCTTTCTTCTGGCATTACAGCTGTTATCACTATATTAATTATTTAAATATATAGACGATTGTAAAATATAAACATTTTAAATTTTTTCTTTTTTTTATTAGATGTAATTAAACTACATTTATTAAGGACTTATTGAAAATTAGGCAACAAAAAAGCCCGGTATTTGAACATACAGGGCTTTTTTTATATAATACTAAATTATTATTTAAAACCTAAGCTTAACGATATAACATTTGAACTAAGTTGTTCAGTGGTTATATAATGACCATATCTTAACTCAAGCTCGTGGAGATTTTGGATGCCAAAAACACCTTTAGGCGGAGCTAACCTAATACCAGCTCCAAAAAATTGACTATTGAATTTTGAATATTCATAATTGCTGGTATAGAATTGATCTGTAGCAAGATGTTGTTCATAGGGTGCAAAGTATTTTGAAGCAGTTTGCGTATAAAACCTATAAAATGGTGAAACCGAAAAGAATGGGTTTATTTTATAAACAGCTTCAAAGTTTATAGTATGAGCAGAAACTCCCCAATTATCTATAAAATACCTATAATACGAACGTAGGACAATATTATCACCTAAAAAATAATTAGCTCTTATACCAATTGGCACCTTAATTCTTGTTGAGGGTAAGGTTTCGATAGTGTCTTTACCACCCTTAAAATAAACTCTATGAAAAGGCAATCCTAAATCTCCATTTTGATAAACTAAATCGCCTAACAACATAATTTGCAATTTTGAATTAATTATTTGTGAATAAGAAAACGCTGCAGTTAATGTTGTACGTGGTTTATATGTTAAGGGTGCCGAAATGGTTTTTCCGGTAGTACTTGTAATAATTGTTTGTCCGCTTGGAGTAGTATAAGTAGTAGAACCTGGTGGAATATAAGTAGGTGGTGGAACAAATTCGGAAGGAAGGATTTGAGTTACTTGATCAAAATATCCTTGTAATTTAATTCCTAATTCTCCACTTTTATCTGCGGTTTTTTGTGCCCAGTTAACATCAAAACCTAAAGATTGGTAATTATACTCGTGCGAATAATAAGCACCTAAACCAAAAGTTGAACCTTTTTTAGAATCTTCTATAGTCCAATCTATAGATGGATATATTCTTGATCCGCCCTCGTTAGCACCGCCTTTTAAAGCAATATATCCGGATGATGCCGAAGTATGATGATCTAAACCTAATCCTAAGCTAAGGGTATTTTTACGAAGTGCCTGATCTAGCCAAACCAAGTTTAAATTTACACCGTTAGAAATATCAGTTACTTTTTCTGTACCATTACCACCAGTTACCGCAGAATGCTGACCGTCTTGTTTATAATAACTCGAAAATATATCAATCTCGTCAACCCGAAGTCGGCGTGGCCTGTAATCACTTGTATCATAACCAACAGGGGTATATAAGCTAAAATTTGCTTTTTTTATTGTAGAGTCGTGTTTTAATTGTGCATTTGCGCTAAAGCGGCATAGCATAGAAAAGCCAACAACTGTTAGAAATACTTTTTTCATTTAAAATAATTATGCTATACCTTTTATTAATTACAACCGCAGCCACCACCGGTTTTTCCTGCATTTGCTCCAGACGCCGCTTCACGATAGGATTGAAAGTTTAATTCATTTTTTTCAACTTTACGATTGCTTAGCACCATTTCCGAATCATTGATTTTATTTTTCTGATACTCTTTTAAATGAACGCATGATGATGAGCCCAAAATGAGTATTGCAAATGCCGATATTTTTAAAAATCGATTTATCATTTTTATTTATCTTAAATTAATATTCTTGGTTGTGTATATGTTATTATTATCGTCGATTATAATAGCTTCAATATCTTTTAATTGATTAATTAAATCCATGCCGGTATCAATTCCCATAATCATTACCGGGGTAGCCATAGCATCTGCCACCTCGGCACTTTTGGTAATTATGGTCACACTTTTAATACCCGAAACAGGCAAACCGGTTTTGGGATTAATGGTATGCGAATATTTTTTACCATCAATTACCGCGTATTTTTCGTAATTTCCAGAAGTAGCTATGGCTAAGCCTGTTACGCTCATATAAGAAAACGCTTCCCCTTTTACATTCGGGTTTACTACGCCGACTGTCCAATCACTACCATCGGGTTGAGTTCCCCAAACGGTTAAATCGCCAGATGCATTTACTATTCCGCTTTGGCAGCCATTTTCTTTCATCACCATTTTAGCGCTATCAGCTGCGTATCCTTTTCCTATGCCACCAAATCCTATGCGCATACCTACTTCTTTCAAAAAAACGGTTGTATTTAAGCTATCGAGTATAATGTTTTTATAATTAATCAACCTAACCGCTTTTTTGGCAGTCTCGGCATCAGGCAGGCTTTTCATGTTGACATCAAAATTCCAAAGGCTTTTATCAATAGAGCCATAGGTAATATCAAAAGCACCTTGTGTTAAATCAGATATTTTGATGGAGCGAGCAATCAAATTAAAAACCTCTTGGTCAACTTTTACGGGTTTTATTCCCGCATTTCGGTTTATTTCGTTGGTTTGGCTGTCATCGCTATAGGTGGTCAATAACTTTTCAATGCGCTGTATTTCCGCGATACCGCAATCTATTTGGGCATCCGCTATTTTTTGTTCGGTGGCAACCGCACTCAACTCAAAACGGTTGCCCATCAGAATTAATGATTTTTTAAATACCTGAAGTTGATTTTTAGGTGGGTTAATTACCATTTGGGGCGAATTCTGAAATTTGCTCAACAAATTTTTCGGGAGAAACATTGGGGAAGCCATCCCAATCTTTTAATACCTTGCCGTGTTCATCAACCAATAAAGTATAAGGGAATTTACCTTCCGGGTTGTATTTATCTGCGAGAGCTTCGTTCCTTTTTGTTTGTTCTTTGCTTAACTGATTTTTACTTTTTCGAGGGAAATCTGCACGCACCAAAACTAAATGACTGGAGGCGTAACCTTCAAAAGTTGCTGTTTCCAGAATTTCTTTGCGCTCCCTTATGCAAGGACCGCACCAATCGGAGCCTGAAAAGTTAATCAATATAAGCTTATGTTCTTTGGCTGCAGTAGCAGTTGCCTCGTTAAAATCACCTAGCCAGGTTGCAGTAAATAAAAATGCTGTTAAAAATGAAAATACTAAAAACTTCATGGGTAATAACAAATTGTTTTATATACGTGTTTAAGCGTAAAATTTAAACAATATTATCAGTCAAATCTGATTTTACTGTGAAATTATTTTCATTTAACAATATTTAACATCAAGAGCTTAGTAGCAAATATTTAAATTGTTGTAAGGTAAAGTTTAATAGAAAGTTTAAAAATAAATTTAATATAACTTATAAATGAGAAATGCATGGTAGTAATTATGGTACCATGCATTTTTATGAATTATGGAAAAAGTTTTAGTGGTTATCTTGATAAATTTTAAAATATAGGGCTTTACGCAAAGAATTTAGAGCTTGTTGTAAATCGGCAATTGCTTGTGCCTTATGGCCGCCAAAGTCATCAGGTGCACTGTTTAAGGTGTTTATTACGTTCTCGATATTGTGCATAGATTGCGTAATTCTAGGGTGACTATTTTCTTCCCTCCTCATTAAAAAGGCTTCATCTCTGTCAGGATGTCTTCTTCCACTTAAAACATCAAAATTAATGTGTATGCCTTGGGCAAATAACATAGAACCACTTAACATTAAAATGGCGAATAGAAATACTGTTTTTTTCATTTTTTTGATTGTTTATATTTTGAATACTTAAGTAATACATAGTTATAAACAAAAATGAGTCAAAAAAGTTTTTAAAGATTGGACAAACAAAAAATGGTAAAGTAAATATCAATTTTTTTTGATAATAAAATCCTTTAACAGAAAAAAGCACGGAACTTATCTGGAACCGCGCTTTTTTGTCGAAAATATAGGGGTATTATTAGTGGGTGTCTTGGTAAATTCTGAAGTATAAAGCCCTACGCAATGAGGTTAAAGCCTGTTTTAAATCGTTAATGGCTTGACCTTTATTGCCACCAAAATCATCAGGGGCAGCATTAAGTTGCCTTATTGAATCTTCAATATCATGCATTGCTTTTGTAATTTTTGGATGCGTAGCTTCTTCAGCTCTCATTAATGCCGCTTCATTAGGAGCAGGTGGTCTTTTTCCGCTTATAACATCAAAATTTATTGTAATTGATTGTGCAAATAACATCCTACCACTTAGCATAAAAATGGCAAAAAGAATTAATGTTTTTTTCATTTTTGGTTAAATTAAGTTTTGAGTATTTTGAGTAACTCTTTTTTTGACCAAAAAAATATTGAATGGTTTAATCGGGTAATTTTTATAATAGATTTTGAATTATTTATATCTAATTTAAAGGATAATAAATGGATTAGATTTAAAAAAATGATTCAAAAAAATTAGAAAAAAAAGTAGGAAGTTTCTCCGATTTCTTATTTTAAATCAACTATTTCAACCCCTTTATGGTCCTTAATATCGAACATGAAATAATTTTCAGGAATAGGTGGGTTACCTATTAAGTTGCGAAGTGTAATGGTATACTTATTGCCATTTTTATCAAAAATAAGTGCAGTATAAATTTGTTTCTTTAATTTATCAATAGTTAAACGTACTTTAAAAAACTCTTTGTCGGCATTCTCGGGTGTTAGGTCAATTTCCTGGTAAATAATGCCATTTTCTTTTTTTTCGCCATTATAAATATATTTATAACCATGCTCATAAATGGTGAATATTTTTGCAGGGTTCATGGCTTCCTCAGTATTATCAGCATTGGCTACCTGAACTTCATTGTTTTTTTTAAGATAAGTCCATTGTGTTTTACCATCACTTATTATTTCTTGTTCAATAATAGGTTTTGTAGCATTTTCCGGACCGTAAAGGGTAACCCGAAACTTGTTTGTTTTTGATTTGGTATATAACGTGCCCGTTTGAGTAACCCGGATATTAGCTTGTTGGTTCTCAATAGTAAAATAGAAATCGGATTTAATTACCTCGAATGATTTGTACTTCGTGCTTATTTTTTTGAGGATTTCGGCTGCTTCGGTATCTTTTTGTGCAAATAAGGTAGATATTGAACTTAATAATATAAGAGCTAAAAGGATGAGTTTTTTCATTGTGTTCATAAATAATTAAGATGGAAGAAATCCTTAATTTGTTAGATGATAACGATTATAGAGATGTTAAAATTGTATCTACTTTTGTAAAGTCTCCAAATATCGCTCCAAGCTGTATTCGTCAGGGTACAGTACGTCTCGGGCTTTGCTGCCTTCAAAAGGGCCAACAATTCCTGCAGCTTCTAGTTGGTCGATGATTCGGCCTGCTCTGTTATATCCTAATTTCATTTTTCTTTGGATCAATGAGGTAGAACCTTGCTGATGTAGTACAATTAAACGAGCAGCATCTTCAAACATTGGATCGCGGTTTTCAGGATCGTATTCCTTAGTATTTGTTGCTTCTCCTTCACCAACATATTCTGGTAAATACATGGCTGATGGATAGCCTCTTTGGTTACCAATAAAATCTGAAATACGCTCTACCTCAGGTGTATCAACAAAGGCACATTGTAAACGTATCAAGTCGCTTCCGGTTGAAAGTAACATGTCGCCACGACCAATCAATTGGTCGGCACCACCCGTGTCTAATATAGTACGCGAATCAATTTTTGACAATACCCTAAAAGCCAATCTTGATGGAAAATTGGCTTTAATAGTACCTGTAATAATATTTACTGATGGCCTTTGTGTTGCAATAACCAAGTGTATGCCAACCGCACGTGCCAACTGCGCAATACGGGCGATAGGTACCTCAACTTCTTTACCTGCAGTCATCATTAAATCTGCAAACTCATCAATAACTAAAACAATATAAGGTAAATAGCGGTGTTTCTCAGGGTCGCTTATTTTTCGGCTGGTAAATTTCTGATTGTATTCCTTTATGTTTCTTACCTGGGCATCTTTTAGTAAATCATAACGTTCGTCCATTTCAATACATAGCGAATTCAAGGTGTTCACTACTTTTTTGGTATCTGTTATGATGGCATCGGCTTCATCAGGTAATTTTGCAAGAAAGTGTCTCTCAATTTTTCTAAATAGTGTCAATTCCACCTTTTTAGGGTCAACCAAAACAAACTTTAATTCGGAAGGATGTTTCTTGAATAGGAGGGAGACCAAAATTGCATTGATACCTACCGATTTACCCTGTCCCGTTGCACCAGCCACCAAGAGGTGGGGCATTTTGGCCAAATCGGCAATAAATACTTCGTTACTAATGGTTTTACCAAGGGCAATTGGTAAATCCATTGTGGTATTTTGGTACTTTTCAGTAGCCAAAACAGAACGCATAGAAACCATTTCTGGATTTTGATTAGGAACTTCGATCCCAATGGTACCCTTACCTGGCATAGGGGCAATAATGCGTATCCCTAAAGCGGCTAAACTTAAAGCTATATCATCTTCGAGGTTTTTTATTTTAGATATTCTTACACCTGGAGCAGGAATTATCTCATACAAAGTAACAGTTGGCCCAATTGTTGCCTTTATTTTATCAATCTCAATATTATAATGGTTCAGCGTTTCAACAATTTTATTTTTGTTGGCCTCTAATTCATCGGCATTTACGTTAATTTTATTTGAGCCGTAGTTTTCTAATAAATCAAGCGTAGGGTATTTGTATGACGCAAGTTCAAGTGTATGATCGTAAGTGCCAAACTGTTCCAATAAACTCTTAGCCTTTTCCTCGTCGGCTTGTTCAATACTAAGTTCAGAAGTTGGACGGGTTAATCCGATTGTTAACGGTAAAGTATTTTCGTCCTTGTTATTATAATCTGTACTATTTGTATCTGGAGACAGCACAACAGGCTCGTGAAAAATGGGGTTTTGCTCTAATGGCTTATCATTAATGCTAAGCGGTATGTTAATTGGTTTTATAGTCTCGTATGCTCGTACGTCGGTAACCAATAAAGAAAGTTCAATGTCTTCGTCAAAATCTTCTTCCTCATCATGATTTTCCTCCACTAAACTATCATCTTCAAAAGCATTTATTAATGGGTCAGCATTTTGTTTTTTAACAGGTATTTTAAAATCAATATTATAAGCAATTACAAGCATGGTTAATAAAGCGAAAAGTAGAATAAAGCCTGTCCCTGCTTTTCCAATTTCAACATCTAAAAGTTGGTTACTCCAATATCCAAATTCCCCTTCCATGAAATTTGGGGTATCCTTAACCAGTCCATGTAAAAACCCAAAAGTAATTGAGCTAAAAACTATCGTAAAAAACGAATAACCAAGCGTTTTACTTATTGATATTAACCTTACTTTAAATAACAACCTGTAACCAATAATAAAGAGTATAAATATAAAAATAAACGAGGCAATACCGAACCAATGATATATGAATTGATTAGAAAGAAGTGCGCCGAATTTGCCCAGCCAGTTTTCAACAATTGGAGTTTTAAGTCCATTGTCAATTAATTCTTGGTTTGATTTGAATAAATTGCCCCAACCACCATTAATGGTCGAAACATAACTTTGGTCTTCCTTCCAAGTAAATAAATAAGAAGTAAATGCTATAAAAAAATAAATGGATAACAGAAGGAAAGTTAATCCTAAAATTTTTATATATCTGCTATTAGCAATCTCTGTTGGGTTAAAAGATGAAAGTCGTTCGAAAAAACCATTACCCACCCCCGTTTTTTGTGCGGGTTGTTTGGGAGCGTTTTCTTCCTTAAAGCTATTTGACTTAAATTGATTTCCTTTTACCGGCATTATTATAAAATCCTGTTATTTTACAAATATAAAGTTATTAGCTTATACGAATATTTTTATTATTAATCGGTTTAAACTCCTTCATAAATAACACCACAGGTTGGTGTTTCTTTTAATTCTATACGTTTTAAACTAGGTAGATTTGGTTTTATTTTATCCCATAGCCATATGGCAATAATTTCTGCAGTAGGGTTTTCCAAACCCGGAATATCGTTCAGGTAGGCATGATCAAGATCCTTTATAATTGGGTTTACAATTGCTTTTAAGTCGCTAAAATCAATTATCCAACCTTCAAATTCTAATAAACTACCTTCCACATAAATAGTTAGGAGATAAGTGTGTCCATGCAAATTTTTGCATTTATGCCCATCAGGAACGTTGGGTAGCAAATGTGCCGAATCAAACGAAAATTGTTTGTAAATTACCATGAATTTATTTTTTGCAAAAATACATAAAACGAGAAATTTATTTTCACAAATCGAATACTAAACCAATCATCAAAAATTAGCTATAAATTATCCATTCTAAATTTATTCAAAAGGTTAAGTAACACTCCATTTGTCCACCCGAAACCATCTTGTAAGGGATATTCGCCCCCTCCTGCTTTCACATCGGTATCAATAACATTGTATTTTTCCATGAGTTTACCTGTACTATTAAAAACACGTATATTACTACTTGCCCAATCTTCGGCTATAGATTTGGCAAGGTTTTTATAATTATAATTGTTTAAACCATCAATTGCCATGTATTGCAAAGGAGCCCAAGCATTAGGGCTATCCCATTGTTGACCACTGCGGTTCAAGGTTGTAACCAAACCTCCTTGTTTTAAAAATTTAGTTTTTATGCCTGAGGCAACTTTTGATGCCTGATTATTGGAAGCAATTTTAAATTCAAGCGGGTAGGAGCCAGCAAGAGTTTCAACCGGTGTTTGTTGGTTTAGTTTCCAGTTATAATCCATAAACCAACCGTTTTTTTCGCTCCAACTATACTTTAAAATAGCTTTCTTACGTCTTTGTGCCTTTTCAAAATATAAGGCATATTGCTTGTTAATACCTTGAATTTTGTAGGTATTTGCAATACTAATTTCTAAATGATATATCAAACAATTTAAATCAACAGGGATAATAAATGTAGTTTGAATATTTTCCAATTTGCCGGTGGTATCCATCCAACGCGTGCTAAAGTCCCAACCAGATTCTGCAGCAGCTCTTATGTTCCTGTAAAAGTCTGTTGATTTTTGTTTGCTTTTTTTTGCGGCTTCAACATCCTGCTTAAATGATTCTTCTCTGGGCTGATCAGATTCATCCCAATATCTATTCAAAATTTCACCATCATGCAACCTCACAACGTTTCTATAGGCCTGATTTGGTTTTAATTTATTTAAACCAAGCATCCAAAAGTTATATTCCTTTATCAATTCTGGTTGGTATTTTATATAAACTTGTTCACCTTCAATATTTGCCAATAAATCAATCATCATCGAAAAAAATGGTGGTTGAGACCTTGTTAAATAATATGTACGGGTTCCGTTTGGAATAAATCCATATTTATCAATCATGAAGGCAAAATTTGCGATCATATTTTTTACAGTTTGGATTTGATGACTTTCAATTAAGCCCAACATAGTAAAATAAGAATCCCAATAATAAGTTTCTCGGAAGCGCCCTCCAGGAAAAATGTAATCATTAGGTAATTGAATTAATGATGAATATTTTGAAACAGTGTCATGCTTTCGGTATAATACTTTCCATAAAGTATCTATATGTTTTCGTACACCTAAAGAAATATCTGTTTTAAAAAGTGAGGTTCCACTTACCGGGATGGTGAAATTATCGTAAACAAATTGTTTTAAATCAAACCCTGGTTTATCTTTTTGTTCATTAAAATCTTTCAATATTAATTGAGGATCACGGTTTGGGGCCGAATCAACAAATGTTTTATTGTCGGGAAAAATATCAGATAATTGAACTGCTTCGAACAAACCAGGAAATAATTGTCGTGGAGAAGGGTATTGGCTAAATGCCAGTTTAAAGGTTGTAATTAAAATTACAGTAATTACCAGTTTCCTCATTTTATAAACGGTGTTTTATGGTTATAGAATTGGTTATATTTACAGATAGGTTTTGTAAATTTTATACTTTAAAAGATGCAAGTTAAAAATAATAACGCATCAAAAAATATTCATTAAATTCTAAATGTTTTCAACCTTTTATGATATAGCAAATCTTGAAAAAATATTTAGTTTATGATTTTGAATAAAGTTGACTTGATTTACAGAATTTTAATCAATTCCTAATATGATAGATAAAGGTATAATATATTATTCTTATTAACATTGATTTTAAGATATATCATAAATATTAAAAAAATAGGATAATTTGGAATGTTTTGCCTATTGAAATTTAATTTGATTATTTTTTGGTTTGTAAAAATTTATAAGGAGCCACCTTGTACAAGAACAGACTCAATTTTTAATTCCTGTACATAGGTGCTGCCTGCAACACAAGCCAGCATTCTTGAAAAGGCCATCTTAGCAAGTTTAAATCCACTTGTTTCTATATAGGTTATTTGTGGGTGATAGAAAGTTGGTATTATTCCCTCACTTATTGCTATTACACCTACATCATTTGGTGTTTTTAATCCTAAAACTTGAATTGCTTTCATGGTACCTATCAGTATCTCATCGCTCATGCAAAAAATTGCATCAATTCGTTCTTTTTCATTTAAATAATATTGAACCATTTGAAAGGCTTCCTCAGTTGAATTAGTTGATTGAATTACAACATTGGCATCGGAATTGTATTTTTTGAAGGTTGCTTCAAAAGCTTTAAGTCTTTTTGTTGTGATTGACATTTTGGGGTTACCAAAAATAGAAAGGATATGTTTTTTATTTTTGGAAATTAAAGCCTCGGCTGCTAAGGTGGCAGCATAATTATCATCTACACATACCTTATTGCATGCTTCAAAACTTGGTACTTTGTCGAAAAAAATAATTGGAATATGTTGCTCATCAAGTTTTAAAAAGTTTGAAATATCAGAAGTATTAGACGTAATTGAAACAAATACCCCGGCCATTCGGTTTTGCTTACAACGTTTTAAATTTTCTAATTCTGTAACTTGGTTATTGCCAGATTGTAATATTATTAAGGAGTAACCATATAGCCTTACTTCTTCTTCCAATGAACTTATGAATGATTGGTAGAAATCGTTTGAAATGGATGGTATAATTATTCCAAACTCTCTACTGTGATTGGTACGCAAATTAATTGCATAGGTATTGGGTTCGTAATCAAGTACAGCTGCGAGTTCTTTCACCTTTACTTTTGTTTCATTTGAAATATCGGGGTGGTTTTTTAAAGCTCTAGAAACAGTTGATATGCTTAAATTGAGCATTTCAGCTAAATTTTTTAAGGTAACTTCTGCCATAATAAGCTTAATTTATAAAAATTATTTGATTTTTAGTGTCACATACAATTGTAATTTGAATAAAAGCCATTATGCTTAATGATCAGCACTCAAGCTTTAATTATTCAAAAAATTCTTACTATTTAGGTAAAATTAACAAAATTTTCAACATCAAACATTTTCGCAATCGTTTGCGCTAAATTTTGTTTCTATAATCGTATATACATCAAATCAAAAAGCATATTTTTATACAACCAAAATTAAACGTAATAACCAATTAGTCCGATAGTTTTATATGATTCAATTAATGTAATTATTATTGCATTAGTATAAACCAATTATAGAATGAGATATTTTCTAGTTTTATTTTTTTCATTAATTTCTTGTTTTCAATGCTTTAGTGCAAAGAATGCAGATAGTTTATTGAAAGAACTAAAGATCGAATTAAGTAAGAAAAGTATCTATGACAATAAAAAGGAACTTAGAATTAAAGCTTTAAAATTATTGATTGAAAACATTCCTAATGGTAAGTTACAACAATTATATACTGCATATAACCAATTATATGAAGAGTATAAAGTTTACCAGTTTGACTCTGCATATACCTACAATATAAAAATAGAACATATTAGTCAAGTATTAAACGACAAGCCAAAATATTATGAAAGTAAAATAAAACAAGCTTTTATATTACTTTCCGCCGGTATGTTTAAGGAGAGTTTTGAGTGTTTAAATGAAATTGATTCACGAGTATTGAGTGATAGCATTAAGGTTGAATATTATTCTCTCAAATCAAGATCATATTCAGATCTAGCTGATTATAATAACAATATAAGTTTTACACCTTATGATAATGCTTTATCTATCAAATATATTGATTCGGCCTTAAGGCTTTGTAAACCAAATTCTTACCAATTATTTATGTTGAATGGTAATAAACAAATAATACTTCAATCACTTGATCATCCTTCTGTATATTTAAGCAAATTGTTATCAAATTTTCCAATAACAGAACATCAAAGGGCAATGGCGGCAACTGGTTTAAGTTTTTTTTATTTCAAGCCCGAAAATCGTAATGAAAAGTTGTATTGGTTGGAAACTGGAGTAATTAATGATATCAGATCATCAACCAAAGAAACTTTGGCAGCTTTTAAACTAGGTGAAGAACTTTATAAGGAGGGTTTGGTGAATGATGCTTATATATTGGTTGAACATGCGTTAGATGATGCTCAATATTATGGTGCCAGATTACGTAAATTAAAAATAGCGGCAGTATTACCTGTTATTGCAGCTGCAAAAAATATCAATACCGAAAATGAAAAGAATAGACTACAAATATATTTACTATCATCAACTGCAATAACATTACTAATTATTGCAATATCTTTTATCGTTTTTGTACAATTGAAAAGATTGAAAGTAAAGGAAGGAATTATAGAACAGAAGAACCTTGAATTAAGTAAAATTAATAACCAATTGTCGGAGGATGCACATATAAAAGAAGAATATATTGGCTATTTTTTTAATAATATTTCAGGATATATTTCAAAATTAGAAAAATTAAAAAGAAATATTGAAAGAAAAATTGCAACTAAAAAGTATGATGATATACTAATAACCATCAATGATATCAATATTAAAAAGGAGCGTGAAAATTTATTTTACACATTTGATCATGTATTTCTTAAAATTTTCCCCAATTTTATTATTGAATTTAATTCATTGTTAAAAAAAGAAGATCAAATTTGGCCTAAGGATAATGAAGTTTTAAATACCGATTTAAGAATATTTGCTTTAATGAGATTAGGAATTGATGAAAATCAAACTATAGCAAATATTCTTGAATACTCTGTAAGCACTATTTATGTTTATAAAATGAGAATAAAGGCAAAAGCTTTGGTACAAGGTGAGTTATTTGATCAAAAAATCATGTCAATTAAATCAATTGATATTTCAAATAAACCTGTTTAAGAATATTTTATAGAGTAAAAATTTTGGACCTTTTTAAATTTATTAAAAAAGTTTATAAAAACAAATGAGTTAAGAAAAGTGTTATAACAATTAAAAAACGTTTAAATTTTATGCATATTTTTTTTTGTTAAGTTGTTTATTTTAAGATGTTTAATAAATTAAAGTATAATATTTTTGTAAATTTTATGTAAACAAATAGGCAATATTGTAGCATATATATTACTTTGCACAATTATTAGATTTAATAAAGTTTTTTGATTCTGATAAGGCATTGTTTACCAATTATAATATTTAGTTTTTACCAATTTTTGAATTTTAAATCCACGATAAATAGATTAATAATTTGTTTATAAAAATAGATGTGCTTTCAATCTTTTAAAAGTATAGTATATAACTAATTCAACTGATTTAATTAATAGTGCCTATGAATTAAACCCTTAGGGGAGAAAACTAAAAATTAGCGTAAAATGTTAAAAAATTTAAAAGCATTTTTAAAATAAAATTATGAGAAAATGAATTTTTCAACTAAAAATAATACCAATTAATAATTAAACCGTTCAAACTAAATTTTATGTATTTTAAAAATTTACTCAAAGTATGTGGTTTTATCTTAATGTGTTTTTTTGTGATACCAGCGATGGCTCAAAACAAAACAATCACAGGTAAGATAACAGACGCAAAAGACGGATCACCAATCATTGGTGCATCTATTCTAGCAAAAGGCACTTCAATTGGTGCTGTTACAGACGCTAGTGGAAATTACAAGTTATCAATTCCTGAATCAGTAAAAACTTTGGTTGTTACCTATATAGGCTATGATCGTAAGGAAGTTGCTATTACAGGTGCAATCATTAACATCAGCTTAGAGGCTTCAAGTACTTCATTAACTGAGGTTACTGTAATTAGCGTTGGTTATGGTTCACAACGTAAAAAAGATGTAACCGGTGCTGTTGAAAATTTATCGGCCAAAGAATTCAACAAGGGTGCAATTATTAACCCGGTTGATCAATTATCTGGTAAGGTTGCAGGTTTAACGATTACCCAACCAGGTGGCGACCCTAACCAAACAGCTTCTGTTCGTTTACGTGGTCAATCTTCATTGTCTGGTTCATTATCACCATTATTTGTGGTTGATGGAATTGCATTAGATGATCCTGCTCAATTTCAAAACATTCCTCCTGATGATATTGAATCGTATGACGTATTAAAAGACGCATCTGCTGCTGCTATTTATGGTTCAAGAGCTGCAAACGGTGTAATTATCGTTAATACTAAAAAAGGTTCAGCCGGTCGTACCACCGTTGCTTATGATGGTATGGGAGGTGTAAGCACTCAAGCTAAACTTTATGATTTATTAACAGGTGATCAACTTCGTAATTACTATTCAGATAAAGGTGGTTTAGGAAGTATTGATAAAGGTGCTAATACTGACTGGCAAAAAGCAATCAGCCGTACTGCTTATCAACACAGACATGCCGTTTCTTTATCTGGTGGTACAAATACATTTAACTATTATGCTTCTGCTAATTATCAAAACCAAGATGGTATCATCATCAATTCTGGTAAAGAGCAAATAGGCTTACGTTTTTCTGCAGAGCAAAAAGCTTTGGATGATAAATTAGACCTTAGAGTAGGTATACAAAATGTTGCTACAAACCGTAAGTTTATCCTTTATGATAACTTTAGCTATATGTACAATGCTCCTCCAACTTATCCAATAGTAAATGCGGATGGAAGTTATAATGAATTTAGTGATTTTAACCAGGAAAATCCGGTTGAGCACATCAACAGAGAATATCTTCGTGCTAAAGAAAACCTTACTTTAATGAGTGGTTCTGCTGATTATAGCATTACAAAAGATTTAAAAATTGGAGTATTAGGATCAATTTCGAGAAACAGTACCCTAACTTCAGCCTATCTCCCGTCATATGCAGATCAAGGTAACCTAGATCAAGCAGGACAAGCCAACGAAAACAAATACTCTTACAAAGGGAACTTACATATTAACTACGACAAGAGTTTTGGCAAAAGTAAAATTGGTTTGTTAGGTGGTTATGAGTATAACGATTTTAATTATGATAATTTCTATGCAACTGGTAAACAATATTTGGAGCCTGCACAACTTGCAAATAATTTAGGTGCTGGTGTATCAACATTTAATAAAATAGGTTCTTATGCTGAAGAATATAAATTAATATCATTTTTTGCAAGGGCTACCTATAATTATGATGATCGTTTTTATGCCACTGCAACTATACGTCGTGATGGTTCATCAAAATTTGGTGCCGATTACCAACAAGGTTATTTCCCTTCTTTCGACATAGCAATAAGGCTTAAAAAAGATTTATTTGCAAATGTTGATTGGATATCTGATTTAAAAATCAGAGCAGGTTATGGTGTAACTGGTAACTCGGATAGAATTGGTGCTTACAGTACATTAGAAACTGTAAATGCCGGATCTAATTATTATAATGGTGGAACTAACCAATATTTAGCTAGTTATTCAATTAATCAAAATGCCAATCCATTATTAAAATGGGAAGAAAGACATGGTAGAAACATTGGTTTAGATTTTGATTTCCTTAATGGTCGTATATCTGGTAACTTAAACTATTTTAATGATAAAACCAGTAATTTATTATACGATTATACGGTACCAACACCACCATTTGTTTACCCAACAATTTTGGCAAACGTAGGAACGATGACCAACAAAGGTTTAGAAATTGCCTTGACCGGTCAAATAGTTAAAGGTTCTAAATTTAATTGGACAGCAAATGGTCAAATTACGTTTCTTACTACTACAATTGAAAGCCTATCTGGCCAATATCAATATGCTGGTAAAACTTATCAGTTAACTGCAAGTCAAATCCCTGTAGGTTATGCTCGTGGTCGTGGTTTAAGTTCAAATCCTATAACTTATTTAAAAGCAGGTTATAGCCCATTTGAGTTTTATTTGCCTCATTACACTGGCGTAAATGCCAATGGGCACCAAACTTTTGATGGTGTTTCAATTAACCCTGCTGATCCGGGTGGCAATGCTACCCCTGCAGGTCATTATATTGATCCTAGCCCTAAATTTAACTATGGTATTACCAACACCTTTAATTATGATAATTTTGATTTAAGTTTCGCTGTGAGAGGAATTTATGGTCAAAAAATATTCAATAATACTTTGTTGGATGTTGAAACCATTACCCGTCTTCCGGGAAATAACGTAACCAAAGAAGCTTTAACAAATGGTATCAAAGATGCTCCGGTATCTTCTGATAAATGGTTGGAGGATGCCTCTTTCTTACGTATGGACAACCTTAACATAGGTTATACAGTTAAAAACATAGCGTTTGCAAACTCAATCCATGTGTATTTATCTTCTAACAACTTATTTGTAATAACTGGATATAAAGGTCTTGACCCGGAAGTAAAAACTGAAAATGCTTCAGGCGGTAATATTTTGTTTGGTAAAAACCTAAGCGGTTCAAATAACCAAGCTTATATTGACGCTAACTATGGTGGTGAGGCTTACTATCCACGTGTTAGAACTTTCACTGTTGGTGTAAATGTTACATTAAAGTAATAAAATATTAAAAAATAAGATGATGAAAAGAAAGAAAATTTTTATTCTTGCCATATCAACTTTTGTGATTGGCAGTTTATCAGAATCGTGTACAAAGCTTGATCTTAAACCGTATAGCGCTGAGAAATCAAGTAGTTTTTATCAAACTCCTGCTCAGCTTGCAGCGGGTGTTGCTCCTGCCTATACCGCTTTGCAAAATTTACCTGATGGTAATGTGTACCAAATGAACGAAGTAACCTCTGACGAAATAATCGTTCCTACCAGAGGAAATGACTGGTATGATGGAGGTAACTGGCAAAGTCTTTGGCTACATAAATTTAAACCAGATGTGGTAGTTGATGGTAGCTGGAGCGATTTGAACGGTGGTATTGGTAAAGTTAACTTTATCCTAAATGTATTAAGCAATTTGCCATCAAAACCTTCTAACTATAACGCTGTTGTAGCTGAATTAAAAGTTTTGCGTGCCTATTACTTGTTTCAATTTATGGATATGTTTGGTAATGTACCTTTAGTAACTGATTACAATACAGATCCTGGTAAAGTAGGTCAACAAACTCAAGCACAAGTTTATGCTTTCCTTGAGTCTGAATTAACTACCAATATCCCGCTTTTAACAACTACTGTTGATAAAACTACCTATGGTAAAATGACACAGTATGGTGGTTATATGATTTTAGCCAAATTGTACTTAAATGCCCAAGTTTATACTGGTACTGCGCATTGGGATAAAGCTATTACCGCTTTAAATCAAGTAATTAGTTCGAATAAATATTCGCTTACTCCAAATTACTTTGATAATTTCTCATTAACAAATCGTTCTTCATCTACCGAAAATATTTTGGTAGTTCCTTTTGATAATGTTAACATTGGTGGTAACAACTGGGAAATGCAAACATTGCACTACCAATCTCAAGCTACATTTGGTTTATCTGGACAGCCATGGAATGGTTTTTGCTCTACTGCTGATGTAGTAAATAAATACGCTGTTGGTGATGGACGTAAGGCACAATTCTTAGTTGGTCAACAATATGCTGCCGATAAGGTTACCCCGTTAAAGGATACCCAAACTGGTTTATCATTAATATTCGACCCGGCATTATTAACTACCATTTCTTCATCAGCTGATGCATTTAGACTTGCAGGTGCAAGAAACATTAAATATGCACCTCAATCAGGTACTGCTGGTAGCCAAAGCGAAGACATGGTTCTTTTCCGTTTGGCAGATGCTTACTTAATGTTGGCTGAAGCTTCTATGCACAATGGCGACAATGCAACAGCATTAACTTATGTTAACAAAGTTCGTGCTCGCGCTGGTGCAACTGCATTTGCTTCCGCTGATTTAACTTGGCAGAGCTTGTTAGACGAGCGTAGCCGTGAGTTAATGTGGGAAGGTTGGAGAAGGAACGATTTGATTCGTTTCCAAGTTGCTAACCCAACTGTTCATTACTTTACTGGTGCTCGTACACCATCTAAAACAGATGACGGAGATACGCATACATTTATATTCCCGATTCCTTCACCAGAGTTGAGTTCAAATCCTAACTTGAAACAAAACCCAGGTTATTAATTAAAATATAAATTAATTTTGAAACAGGATAGTAAGCAATTGCTATCCTGTTTCATATTTTAAAGGCATACCCAACATAAATGCGCTCAATCAAAATCCTCTTAACTATTTTTATCTTATTGGTTTTTTTCGGTTCCTGTAAAAACAAAGATCAAAATGATTTTAATCCGAAAGATGCTTTATTTCAATTAATGCCTTCGGCCAAAACCGGGATAACTTTTAATAATAAGGTTACTGATTTAAGTAACTTTAATATTTTTAATTATCGTAATTTTTATAACGGAGGTGGAGTTGCTATTGGCGATGTAAATAATGATGGTAAACCTGATATTTTCCTCACTTCTAATCAAGGAAGTAACAGATTGTTTATCAATAAAGGAAACTGGCAATTTGAAGATGTTACAGAAAAGGCAGGTTTAGGAGGTATTGGAAAATGGCACACTGGTGTAACAATGGTAGATATAAATGGAGATGGTTGGCTTGATATTTATGTTTGTAATAGTGGCGCTTTAAAAACGGGAGAAAAAGGAAACGAACTATTTATCAACCAAAAAGATGGCACTTTTAAAGAGGAAGCTGAAAAATATGGCTTATCTGATAAGGGACTTTCAACTCAAGCAATATTTTTTGATTTTGATCATGACGGGGATTTAGACTGTTATATCTTAAATAATAGTTATAGGGCAATAGGAAGTTTTGGCTACAATAAAAACTTGCGGAATATACGCGATGCAAGAGGAGGCCATAGATTATATAGAAACGATAACGGTAAGTTTGTTGATATAAGTGCTCAGGCAGGTATTTATGGTAGTGAAATAGGATTTGGATTAGGTGTTGCAGCCGGCGATTTTAATAATAGTGGCTGGGATGATATGTATATAAGTAATGACTTTTTTGAGCATGATTACTTATATATAAATCAACATAATGGTTCTTATAAAGAAAATAGCAATGAGGCAATTGGGCATATGAGCACTTCCTCCATGGGATCGGATATGGCTGATATCAATAATGATGGCTTTTTGGATATGATGACTACCGACATGCTACCTGAAAGTGATTATCGTTTAAAAACTACTACTAAATTTGACGAATATGATATTTATAATGCCAAGCTTAAAAATGATTTTCACCACCAATTTACAGCCAATTGTTTACAATTAAATAATGGGGATGGTACATTTAGTGAAATAGCACAATATGCAGGTGTGCATGCAACAGATTGGAGCTGGGGAGCATTATGTTTTGATTTTAATAATGATGGTTGGAAAGATATTTT
>CAIYNX010000346.1 GCA_903927645.1 uncultured Mucilaginibacter sp. | reverse complement strand
TTTCAAAATCGTGACCACTGGTACGCATTTCAATACCTAAGCTTAGGTTTGGATGCGGGTTATTGGCCGGATTTTGCGTAAGCGGCTGATCATAATTTGCTATGACCGAGAATCCCTCTGAAACCTGAAACTTACCAGAGGCTGATATAGAAAAGTTATCGTTTTTAAGGATTGGCTTCGGATTGCCATCCGCATCCAGATAACCCAATAAATCATTAAAGTGCGATACACTCGGACTCACCTGTAACGAAACCTTATCGCTAAACTTACGGGCGATGATAATTTGATAGAAATAGCTAAACCTATCGGCAGTGGTTACAAATACGGTGGTAGCATCCTTTTTACGGGTATCCATTACCGCGTTACCAAAAAAGGTAACACTTACCGGCATCGAATTGCTTTTGGTTTGTTTCAATAGCGCGTACTTTAGGTTCCAGTCAACCTGCATGTTTTCGTTAGTGGCGTCAAAACCCAGTTGCAAGTTGGTAACAGGGGTGTAGCTGAACCCTAATTTCATATTGGCACCTGCAAAAATTCCGAACAAATCAGAAAAGCCATTATTTACTGTTCCAAACCTATGTTGAATATCAAATTCAAAGGTTCCTTTTATCGGAACCATTACTGTTTGGTTATCAATTATGTAATTGCCATCAAAGGTGTTTTTTACATACGATTTCTTTTTTACCACCGGTGTTTTGGTGCTATCTTGCGCTAGCACACCGTTTAGGGCAAAGCAGCAAATCATCAGCAAGCACACCTTTGCCAAACCCGGCATATATTGTGAATATTTTCTACGTGTTTTCATTGATTCTGTTTTAATTGTTTTTTGCCCCCTGAGTAATCCAGGCCAGCATTTTCGCGTTGATGTTTGATGGGTTGTTAGCACTTCCCAAAGGCATGGTGGCCGCTTTTTTACCTGTTAGCCATAAGTAAACGCTACTTGTTTTTGGCGTAGCAACACTTATATAACTACCATTAACCAGTGAATTTAAGGCAACCGTGCTCGATAAATTTGGTGCCACACTACCTGAATGACAACCACTTATGGCACAGCTACTGGTTAAAATGGGCTGTATATCCTTTGAAAAACTTACTTCGGTGGTTATTGCCGGGGTATTATCAATAGGCACAGTAGTTGTTTTAGTACAGCCTACAAATAGCATCATGATAGAAACAACCATCAATAACCCTAACCATATTATTTTTTTCGACATAATCTTTTATTTTAATATTTAAAGAATAGCCAAACCTTATTTCTTGAATGTCAATAATAAATTTGGTTGAATACCGTGCTGGTTATTTGATTTGTTCCATATTGCAAAGCCAAATGGCTGATCCTGTACGCTCGAAAAATCAACATCTTGTTTTAAAACATCGCCTGTTTTTAATAGGCGTTTGTATTCAACCACCCAACCAGTACCTGTATAAACTGCGGCACCTGTAATATCAGCTCTGCCACCAATTAAAGGCGAACCAATATAGCTAGGGAAACATTTTGGTCCGTCGCCACCATAAACAGGGTCGCCTGTACGTTGGTAATCGGTACCTACCGTAGGATCAATAGTTCCACCTGCGTAGGTTAATACACCAGTTGAACTAACACCTTTAATTTTAACAGCTTTACCACCTGCAAGTGTATCAGTTGCTAGTATGTAGTAATAATTAGATGCGCCCGGAATTACCCAAATCGGTACACCTACTGTGGCACCTGTGCCATCCAATTTTAAGTTTTGTTTGTTGGTTAATGAGCCTTGTGCAGCAGCAGTAGTATAAGTTGGAGCAAATGGCCAAGTAGTTGATGCGCCTGAAACTACCAAATCATCAGCATGACGGCCGTTGCCTGAACCACCAACCAAACTGGTAACGCCCGGTCCGCCAGCCCAATCCTGGTAATTATCATCAATTTGGTTAAATAAAAGATCCTTGCTTAAGTGACCCCACCACATGTCAATTTTTTCGCTGGCACCATTGGTATAGTGGTTGCCGTTGTTAGCGTTCGATACTTCTACCGCAGGCGTAACCGAAAAATTGGTGTAAGGCGTAAATATATGGCAACTTGCATAGCAGGTTTGCGATATAAATTTTGGTGTAGAATTATCAATATTGAATAACATGGCAAACTTATCCTCTCCAAATCCATCGCGGGTTAATACCCCGTTTGAATCGAAGGTTTTGCTGGATGGTTCCTGCGCCCAAAGTTTGGTGGTTGGGTTAAAGTACCAAGGTGCAATATTTACGCTTTTATCGCCATCGGTCCATTGCGCCAAAAAGTAAATGTATTTATCGTCATACATTGATTTTAGTGTTGCGGGATAGGTCTGACCGTTATACCCAGTAAACAAACCATTTCCCGGATCGGGTACGGTAGGCGTAAAGGCTATTGCGGTAGCGTTTTTCCAAACATCATCAATGGTACCATCAATGGTTGGCGCGGTACTGGTTTTAATAGAAACCAGTGTGGTGCTGTTGGTAGTTTCAGGGGCGGTAATAATGACCTGATCTTTTTTTGTACAACTTACTACATAGCCTAATAGGCATACGAGTGTTGATACTACCCAAAATTGTTTGCTTTTAAAAAATTTCATATTCTAAATGTTTTGATTAATAGTCTTCTTTACTGGCAACCAAATTACAGCCACTTTGTTACGTATTAAATGAGGGTAAACAGTGTAATAAATGATGTAGGGCACATAAAGCGGCAGCTTTTTGTGTTTGAAAAGAAATAAAGCGCTATTAGCGACAAATAAATATCGTTTTGGGCACATTTAAGTGATTTTGTACACTATTAAGGACGGAAATATAATTTTGGGGAAATGCGGGTTTTTTTGGGTTGAAGGTTAAAGCCTCACCCCCTGCCCTCTCCGAAGGAGAGGGTGATAGACGAGTTTTTGTAAATTAAATGAGGTTATATTATATTCTGTGGTTTGTTTGTTCTATGTGTAATATGCTTAATTGAGGTCAATTAAGCCTCCTCCGTTAGCTAACGGAGGGACTGAGGGGGGCTTTTCGCTACAAAACACCCTTTCAAAATCCCAAAAAACACCCAAAAACCATCCTCAAAATTATAATTTGAAGGCGTTTTTGAGAATTTGACTATAGTTTCAAAGGTTTTTACAGGGTTTTAAAGGGGTTTAATGATAGTTTTAAAGGTTAAATTATAATTTGGTTTAGTGCTGTGTTGCGGGTTGGTGATTTAGTGAGATGGTGTCCCGATAGCTATCGGGATATTGATTTGTTGAAACAGGGAGTGT
>CAIYNX010000345.1 GCA_903927645.1 uncultured Mucilaginibacter sp. | reverse complement strand
TTTAGTGGTAATAAACAAAGTTTAGTATTGCTGTATGAAAAATTCATTTCTTACACTATTAAACTTTAACAGATGAAACAGATTTACATCCACATGAGAACCGTAATTACGGTTATGTTATTCTGTATTGCTCCAATATTACTATTTGGGCAAACAAAGATCGGTGGTACAGTTACCGATGAAAACAAACAACCTTTACCAGGTGTTAGTATCCTTTTAAAAGGCACTACTAAAGGTACAGTTACCGATATAAACGGTAAATTCTCAATTGAAGCCTCAAAAGGCCAGGTGCTTACAGTTAGGTTTCTTGGTTACCTAACTCAACAAGTTATCATTACAGACGAAGTTAATTATTTAATTTCGCTTCAAACTGATAACAAAACCTTAAATGAGGTTGTTATTACTTCGTTTAACATTAAAAAAGATGTTAAAAAAGTAGGTTTCTCTACCCAAGAGGTTAGTGGTGCTGAGTTAACAAAAGCTCGTGAGGCAAATGCTATTAACGGATTAACCGGTAAAGTATCAGGTTTAAACGTTGGTATCAATCAGGAAATCTTGGCTGCTCCAGTTGTATTATTAAGAGGTTCGCCATTATCTTTTTATGTTGTTGATGGTATTCCAATTAACACAGATACACAAAACATCAGCCCTGATGATATTGATACTTACACTGTATTGAAAGGCCCAACCGCTGCTGCTTTATATGGTAGCCGTGGTATTAATGGTGCTATTTTAATTACAACCAAAAGAGCAAAGGCTGATAAAAAAGGCTTTACACTTGAATTAAACTCAAGTACACAATTAAACAAAGGTTTTATTGCCATCCCTAAAGTTCAAAACGAATACGGTGGTGGTGATTATGATAAATATGCTTTTGGTGATGGTGCCGGCGGTGGTGTTAATGATGGTGACTATGATGTTTGGGGTCCACGTTTAAATGGTATATTATTACCTCAATACAATAGCCCTTATGATCCAACTCAAACGTATACTACTACATTTGCTGATGGTTCTACTTTTTCTGGTCACTATAAGCCAATCCCTTGGTTGCCAAGAGGTGTTGACAATTTACAAGGATTTTTACAAACTGGTATATTAACCAGCAATAACATTAGCTATTCTGCGCAAACAGATAAGTCAAGTGTTCGTATGTCTGTAACCGACGGTCATCAAACAGGTATTACACCCAATACTGGTTTAAATACTTTGAACTTTAATATTTTTGGTAGCTATAATTTAGGTAGCAAAGTAAAGGTTGAAGGTAATATAAACTATAACCGTCAATTTACTGATAATATTCCTGACGTAGCTTACGGACCAAACAGTATCATTTATAACATTGATATTTGGACAGGAGCCGATTGGAGCATCAATGATGTGCGTAACTACTGGCAACCAGGTAAAGAAGGTATTCAATCATATTTCGTTGAATACAAGCGTTACCACAACCCATTCTTCCAAAGTTATGAATGGTTAAGAGGTCATTATAAAAATGATGTATATGCTTGGACAGGTATCACTTATAGCCCAAACAAAGATTTTGATATTATTTTACGTACCAATATTACTGCAAACAATACTTTAAGGAATGAGAAAGAACCTTTCTCTGCACACCCTTACGGTGATGAGCACAATCATGGTAACTACCGTGAAGACCGCAGAGATTTGTTTGATAACAATACCGACTTATTATTAAAGTATAACTTTAACAACATTGCAAATAGCGGTATTACTATCAACGCATTGGCAGGTTCAACATTACGTACTTTCAAGTACAGCTCACTATATACATCAACAGATCAATTATTAATTCATGATGTATATACCTTCCAAAATTCAATTAACCCATTAAAGGTATATAATTTTGATTCGGATTTGATTAACTTAAGCGAATTTGCATCTGCTGATATTTCATTTGGAAAATATTTAACTGTTTCTGCAACAGGCCGTAACGAAAAATCATCCGCATTGCAAAACCAGTCTTATTTCTATCCTTCAGTATCAGTAAGTACTGCAGTTTCTGATTATGTTAAATTACCTGATTATATTTCCCTATTAAAAGTAAGAGCGAGTTATGCTAACGTAAAAGATGGCGGAACTAACCCGTATATTTATCAAGCAGGAAACGCTGCAGGATATGGTGTAAATTATCAATCTAACTACAATGGCCCTGCATATAGTGCAACTCCTCCAGCCTATAATTTAAGTAAGGTAAATAATATTACTGTTGCATCTGCCCCTACCGGTGGTGTTGATCCTTCATTGAAACCTACAACCAGAACTAATTATGAGGGTGGTATTGATGTGCGTTTTCTTAAAAATCGTTTAGGTTTTTCTGGAACTTATTACGAATATAAAGACGGACCACAAATATTTACCGCTAGTAGTTCTGAAACAAACGGTAGCGCACAAAGCTTAGTTACCAATGGTTTTGCAACAAAAAGAACCGGTTTCGAAATTTCATTAACCGGCAGACCAATTGTAAGCAAAGATTTTAGTTGGGATGTGTTATTCAATTTAGGTACTTATAAGCAAGTATATACTGAATTCCCAAGTCAATTAAATGGTGTTTACAATACATTCTTCCATATTGGCGATCGTGTTGACAAATTATATGGTAGCATGGAAGCAAAATCACCAGATGGAAAAGTAATACATGATTCATCAGGCTTACCAATTTACTTGGCAAAAGCTCAATACTTAGGTAATGCCGATCCAGATTTTAGCTGGGGTTTAAATGATAAATTTAAATACAAAGATTTTACATTTTCATTCCAATTTGATGGTATGGTTGGTGGTAAAATCCAAGACCGTGTATTCCGTAAATTAGTTGAAGGTGGTCGTGGTCTAAACACAGACCAAGGTGTTATTGGTGCAGCTCGTTTATATGAGTCTCAACACTACGGCGATCCAGGATATGCTGGTGCTGTTAATTCTGATGGTTCTCCAATGTTAGGTCATGATGGTGTTCAATTAACTTCTGGTAGCCCGGCAATTACTTTTGACCCTGCAACCGGTGTTATTACCAACTTAAGCCAATTACAATTTACTGCTAACCGTACACCGGTTAAATATGTACAAGATTATGTAAGTAGCTTTTATAACGACCCTGAACATACTGTAATTAGCAAAACTTATGCTAAATTAAGAGAAGTTGTTATCGGATATTCATTACCTGCATCTTTTGTAAAAAGGTTATCGCTTTCAAAAGTTGATATTTCTTTCGTAGGTCGTAATTTGCTTTACTTCTTTAACTCGGCTTACAAAGACATCGATGTTGATCAATACCCAGGTCGTGACATAAATGGAAATGTAAACCGTGAATATAACCTGCAAACACCTACAACCAGAAGTTTCGGGTTTAATTTAAACGTAGTTTATTAAGCGGTTTAAATATTTTTTAACGAATAAAAACATTAAAAATGAAATCATTAAAATTAACCATCACTTCTTTAGCCATCCTGATTGCCGTATCAGGGTGCCAAAAGACCTTTGATAAAGATGTTGTAAATAGAAATTTACCTTTATCAGGTATTTCACCATGGCTTTTCATACCTAATATTGAAGCAGATATGTTTGTTGAGCCATTTGGTGATGAAGAAAAAGCAGGTCAATATACTGCCATTAATTATACTTACTATGGTAGTAACCAATATTGGTCAGGTAGTGCAAACTTAAACTATACTACACTTAATAATGTAACTGCTATGGAAAAGCAGGCAACTCCATTAAGTACTACCTTATCAAAACCATATTTAGCTTTAGCCAAATTTTTCAAAGCTTACTTTTTTGTAAGCATGAGTATGAAAGTTGGTGATTTGCCTATGTCTCAAGCTTTGCAAGGTGTTAAAAATCCAACACCTGCTTATGATAGCCAAAAGCAAATATTTATTAATTCGCTAAAATTGCTTGATACCGCAAACACATTGCTAGGTCAAATGAATAGCGTAAATGCTATAACAAGTGGTACTTATGCTATACCAGGCACTTATGACACCTATTATGCAGGCGATTTAACAAAATGGCAAAAAGCTGTTAACACTTACAGATTAAGGGTTTTAATTGAGTTAAGCAAAAAAGCAAGTGATGCTGATTTAAACGTTGCAGGTCAATTTAATACTATTTTGACTAATCCTACTCAATACCCAATCATGACATCAATGAGCGACAATTTACAGCACGTATATGATGGTGTATTCTCAATTTATCCTAATAGCCCACGTAACTATGGTAATGATGCTACCCGCGATAATATGGCAGCAACTTATCTTAATACCTTAGCTTCATTAAATGATTTAAGGGCTTTAGAAGTAGCTGAACCAGCTCGTGGTTTAGGTTTTGCTGATACTAGCTACAAATCTTTTGTAGGAGGTGCTTCTGGTCAGGCATTGAGTACAATGGCGCAATTGGTACAACAGCAAAAAATTTCATTAATTGGTCGTCACCGTTATTATGAAACACTTACTGGCGAAAATACCTTCATCATCAGCTACCCTGAAATGTGCTTTAACATTGCAGAAGCAATTAATCGTGGTTGGACAACCGGTAATGCTGAAACATGGTATATCAATGGCGTCAAAGCTGATCAAGGTTTTTATGGTGTTCAAGATGGTGCAAATCAAATAATTTTCCAAGCACAATATTTTGGAATTCTATATACTGATATTAGCTACACTGTACATTTTAACTTTAACAGCTATTATAGCCAAGCCGCAGTAAAATATGCTGGTAACAATACAACCGGGTTAAATCAAATCTTAACCCAAAAGTACCTAGCATTGGCACGTAACTCTGGTTTAGAAGGCTACTATCAATGGCGCCGTACTGGTGTACCAACATTTGATGTTGGTCCGGGTAATACCGTTGGTGGTAATGGAATTCCATTAAGATACCAATACCCTACTAACGAGATTACTGCAAATCCTACAAATTATAAAGCAGCAGTTGCTAGCCAATATGGTGCTAAGGGAGATGATATTTATCAAAAAATGTGGTTGATCCAATAACTCCAAAATGGATGTTTTATAAATAATAACCTAATATAAAAGCAAAGGCGGGCCTAATATCCCGCCTTTACTTTTTATATTATTTTTTTTGATAATACTATCGGCTTTTAATTAGGTAATTGAATATAAATATTTACAATTATTCAATTTTCTTTAATAACTGGCCAATAAATCCAATCATTCATATCTTATTTTAAACAGATTAAATTACCTCATTTTAAAAAATTTCAATTCATGAAAATATTACCATTTACCCTCATTTTAAGCGTATTATTTTTAAAAGATGGGCATCAACCCAACCCAGTACCCCCATTAAAACATAAGTTCATTATAGTTTGTCACCGTGGCGACCACACCGTATTTCCTGAAAACACCTTGAAAGGTTATGAAATGGCTATAAATGATGGTGCTGATTATGTGGAGATTGACCTCCGTACCACCAAAGATGCCAAATTGGTAAGCATGCATGATGGAACCGTAAACCGTATGACAGATGGTAAAGGCAATGTACGCGACCTAACCTTAGCCGAAATTGAAAACTTAAAGGTAAAACCAAGAACAAAAGAAGATACAGCTACTTACAAAGTTCCAACATTCGAAGAAATTTTAAAACTCTGTAAAGATCGGATTTACATTTATATTGATTTTAAGGAAGCCAGTGCAAGCCAAACCCTTGAAACCCTTAAAAAATTTGGAATGGAAAAACAAGTTTTGGTTTATATTAATCAACCTTCTCAAGTAACAGATTGGCGTAAAACCTATCCTCAAATGCCCTTGATGTTTAGTTTACCTGATAATGTGAAAGATACAGTTGCTATGAAAAAAGTAATTGACCAATACCAAGTGGATGTTTTGGATGGCGATTATAGCGACTATACACCTGAAATGGTAAAATATGGGCAAAATCTGGGTATAACTGTTTGGCCCGATGCTCAAAGTGGTAATGAAAATACACAAGTTTGGGATAAAGTTATTGCTCTTGGTTTTAAGGGTATGCAAACAGACCATCCTCTGGAAGCTATAAAATATTTGAAAGAAAAAGGCTTAAGATAAATAAATTAAGTAGGTAATAAACTTTACATAAAACCAATTCAACGCTTTAAATATTAGCGAAATATTAGTTAAATGTTTCTAAATAACAAATGCGATTAATAATTAACACAAAAACGCCAATAAATTATTAGGATTTAACATTATGCTAAAGATAAGTTCAAATTAGATAGCTACTATAGCATTTTAATAAAAACGTGAAAAATAATAGGCTTGTTATTATCGATGATCATTTTGACACGCTTGAGTTGCTAAAATATAATTTGGTAAAAGAAGGCTATGAGGTGAAATTATTTTTTAATGCTGTTGATGCCTTAAAGTATATCAATATAGAGAATACTGATTTACTAATTACAGACTGGGTGTTACCTGAAATGGATGGGCTTGAACTTTGTCGTAATTTAAAAATGAATGCATCAACACATGATATCCCACTCGTTATGCTAACAGGTAAAAGTGAGGAGATTGATGCAGTAACCGCTTTAGAGGTTGGAGCCGAAGATTTTATGTCGAAACCAATTAGAATGAGGGAATTGGTTAGCAGGGTAAAAAAGATACTCAGACGCACAAATCAGGATGATTTTAAGCAACCAAAAAAGGAAATTAAAGAAGCCATTGAATATGGAGCATTAAAAATTGATTTGAACGGTTATAAGGTTTATTTAAGTGGAATAGAAATTGAACTAACTATTGGTGAATTTAAATTATTAGAATTATTAGCAAACCAACCCGGGAAAGTATTTTCGAGAAACCATGTAATTGAAAAAATTAACGGGGCTCATTATTTTGCTACCGAACGATCCATTGATGTGCAGGTAGCTGGTTTACGAAAAAAATTAGGCGTGTATAAAGATATGATTGAAACTATACGATCAATTGGGTATAGATTCAAAATTTCGGCAACAAATATTAACTAAATAAAACTCAACAACAAAAAGTTAACATGCATTTAAAATTTTGTATGCTTAACTTTTGGCTAACATAACAATATTTTTTCCCTAATTATTTTGTAATAATTGAAAATTACCTTTGATTAAAATGTATATGGAAAACCAAGATTATATAGTATGCGAATGCAATCTGGAAGCGTTGGAAGCATTTGTTACATCAATTGAACCCGATTTTGATATTAAAATAGTTAGAGCACCTTCCATTTGCATGACCATGGTACAAGCCGAAGATGCGGTTGAATACCAGCCATTTTATCTTGGTGAAGCCCTCACTACAGAATGTGAGCTGATTGTTAATAACCAAAAAGGATATGGTATTTGTTTAGGTGATGAACCTGTACGCTGCTATTGTATGGCTTTTTTTGATGCAATTTCACAATTGATTGACATTGATTTATCAAAAGTTAATGAATTTTTGAATGAGCAGTTTTTACTTATTCAGCAGGCAAATAAAATTGAATATAACCATATACAACGTACTAAAGTTGACTTTAAACTAATGGAACAAGATTAACCATGAGAAGAGAAACAATATATGATGAGGTTTATGATGCGCAGGAAAATTTTAGGTTATTGTTAGATAGTATGGCTCGACCTGGTAAAATAAATGTACTGCCTGATATGGACATTTTACCTCCAACAGGTATAAATAAAAGCAGTACGCTAATTGCCCTTTCCTTGCTTAATGCCGATGCCTCATTTATTTCGATAGCAACAAATAACCAAGAAATTACAACCTATCTGGCCCTCAATACTGGAGCCACTGTTGCAAGTATAAATACAGCAGATTATATTTTTTTAAACGGTGACCAAGCACCTGCGTTAATTGATGGTGCCAAGCACGGTAACCTCTCCTATCCTGAAGAAAGTTCAACCTTGATTATTGATGTAAATAAAATATCAATTTCACCAATTTTAAACGCAGTTCAATTAATATTAAAAGGTCCGGGAATTGAAACAGAAACAGTGGTTTACATAGATGGAATTAACCCTCATTTATTGCAGGCTATTAAAGAATTAAATCTTGAATTTCCTTTGGGTATAGATTTAATGCTCACCGATAAACAAAACAACCTGATTTGTATACCAAGGAGTAACCGTTTTGTTTACAGCACTTTTAATTAAAACATTTATTAAACCTTCAAATATTTAATAAAATAGTATATGGGATATGTAGCGGTAAAGGGAGGAACAGATGCCATCCACAACTCACACGAATTAGTGGAGTTTTATAGATTAAAGGATGCTGTAACCCCAATTGATATTAAACAAATACGCTCACAATTACGTCTTGCAGTTGACAAGGTAATGGGCGAAGGTGGCTTGTATGCACCTGACTATGCTGCAATTGCCCTCAAACAAGCCGAAGGTGAGGTATTTGAAGCGGCATTTATTATCCGGGCATTTCGAACCACCCTACAACGGAGGTTTTATTCAGAAACTATAAACACCCGTGAACTTTTTATAAAAAGGAAAATTTCCGCTTCTTTTCGTGAAATACCGGGTGGACAGATTTTGGGTCCAACTCGCGACTATACCCAACGTATTTTAGATACCGGAAAAGTGGATGAGACGGCCGAAGACATCCAAAAGTTTTTGGAAATTTTTGAATCGAAAATAGATAGAGAAAAGCTGCAAACTGTTAAAACCTACACCAAGGTAATTGATTTATTAAGGGAAGAAGGTTTGTTAAAACCTATTGACAAAAATGAAGACCGCCGCTTGGTTGACATTACTCGTGAAGCTATTAAATTTCCTGCGCCACGTTCTGCTAGGTTGCAAATGATGGCTAGAGCCGAAACCGGTGGACTTATGGCAATGGGCTATAGCAGTATGCGTGGTTTTGGAAGCGTACACCCTACAGTAGGCGAATTAAGATATGGGCATTTACCGGTAAGAATAAAAGACCCATCAGGTAAAATAAGGTACGCGGGTAAAATTGAAATAACAGAAGCCGAAATGGTATCAAGTGTATCGGCAGCAAAAAAAAATGCCATACCTAAATTCACTATTGGTTATGGCTTATGCTTTGGCCAAAATGATACCAAAGTAATTTGCATGGGAATTTTAGATTCTACCATGCGTAGTCCCGACACCGGTTCGCCGGCAAACGACCAAGAGTTTGTGCTATATCATACTGAAGGTATTGAGGCAATGGGTTTCACTAACCACCTCAAGTTGCCACATTATGTCGATTTTCAATCGGCTTTAAGCAATATACGCAGTGCAATGGAACGCAATGCCGAAGTAAAAGAAGGCCAAAAAGCAGAAGAAGTTACTTTTATGCAACCCTAATTTGATTTATAATGGTTGAAAATAAAAAATACGTTAACAAATACAATTTTGCCTTTATTGATGAGGCAACCAAAAAAGAAATAAGGCGTAAGCTTTTAAAAGCCGTAGCTATTCCGGGTTATCAGGTACCTTATTCATCGCCGGAGATGCCTATATCAAGGGGTTGGGGTACCGGAGGTCTGCATGTTACTTTAGCCATTATTGGCAAGGCAGATGTTTTTAAAATAATTGACCAAGGAAGTGATGCAAGCGTAAATGCTTGTAACCTTCGTGAGTTTGTTCATATGATGACCAATTGCAAAACCACTTTTGATACCCGCGAGGCTACTCTTATTCAAACCCGACACCGAGTTACTGAAGAAGAGCTAAACGAAAATCAAATTTATATATACCAAGTACCACAGCCCGAACCATTGAGAGGGGTTGAACGGTATGAAAATAAAACCCGCCAAATGCATGGAGAGGCCGATTACGCTAAAATGTGGGTATCATTATATGAACAAATTGTAAGGCATGGCGATATTATGTTGGGAGCCGGTTACCCAGTAAAGGTAAACGATCGTTACATTATGGCACCTTCACCAATACCAAAATGGGATTGCCCTAACATTAACCAATCAAAGGCATTGCACCTATTTGGGGCAGGCAGAGAAAAGCGATTGTATGCAGTACCGCCTTATACCAAGGTAGAGCCTTTGGAATTTGAAGATATAAAGTTTCACCCGGAAGATTTTACTACCAGAACTTGTTTTAAAACCGGTTATAATAAGGCCTATTTGGATGAACTGTATTTTGATGATGGAACACGTCATTTTGTGATAAATGATAGTAACTTTTTAGATAAGATGGTAAATAATGAGCCAATTAAACAGCATTCCAATAAATATTTAAGCGAATTGAAAAATGGAGCGGAATGATGATAACTGGTTACTCAGAGTGCGTAACCTAACCAAAATTTATGGTGAAGCAAATGAAAATACATTGGCACTTACAGGCCCAATGTTTAATTCAAACATTTGCCCCGAAACTGATAGCATAGTTGCCTGCGCAGGAATAGATTTTGATTTATATCCTGGTGAAGTACTGGGAATAGTTGGAGAAAGTGGTTCGGGCAAAAGTACAGTAGTAAAACTCTTGTATTTTGATATGGAGCAAACGGTGGGTGCTGCATGGCTAAAACCCTATAACGATGGTTTGATAAACATCTTATCAGAATCCAACCAGAAAAAAAGATTTATCCGCAACCACCTGATGGGTATGGTATACCAAAACCCAAGGGATGGTTTAAATTTTAGGTTTTCTTCAGGAGGTAATATTGCTGAGAAGCTGATTATGGCAGGTAATATGCATGTTGGCCATATCAGAGAACGAGCTTCTGATTTATTGAATAAAACCGAAGTTCCGGTACAAAGGATGGACGACCGTCCCTCCTCTTTTAGTGGTGGTATGCAACAACGGGTACAAATTTCAAAAGCAATTGCAAATAATCCTCCCCTTTTGTTTTTAGATGAGGTAACCACCGGACTTGATGTATCGGTACAGGCGAGGGTGCTGGATTTGATCCGTGAGTTACAGCAAGATTTGGGAATTGCCATGATTGTTGTATCGCATGATCTTTCTGTAATAAGAATGTTAACAGATCGGACAATGGTGATGAAAAACGGACGAATAGTTGAAAGCGGTTTAACCGACCAAATTTTGCAGGATCCTCAACATGAATATTCGCAATTACTGGTAAGTTCATTATTATAAATTGATTTAGACACAATAATATCTTTAAGGATACATAAATGAATATTTTAGAAGTAAATGACCTGGGTAAAAACTTTAACCTTCATATTTTGAACGGCAAGAGAATTGAAGCCTTAAAAAATATCAATTTCACCATGAAGGAAGGTGAAATTATTGGTCTTACCGGTAAATCAGGTTCAGGAAAATCAAGTTTAATGAAATGTATCTATCGATCATACCTAGCCTCACATGGTGAAATTATTTATAATTCTGTGGCTGGTAAAATTGATTTAGTCGCAGCAACAGATCATCAGATCATACAACTTCGCAAAAACGAAATTACCTATTGTTCTCAATTTTTAAGTGTTATACCCAGAGTAACGGCTGTTGATGTTGTTTGCGAGAACCTTTTTAGAAGTCAAAAAGATAAGTTTGAAGCCAGAGAAATGGCAAAAGAAATGTTAGAGAAATTAGGCTTACCAACCAGTTTATGGGATGCTTTCCCTGTAACTTTTAGCGGAGGAGAGCAACAACGTATAAATGTAGCCAGGGCAATAATTGCCCGCCCGCGATTTTTATTGATTGATGAGCCAACAGCTTCTTTGGATCAAAAAACAAAAGATGTGGTGGTTGATTTAATATTAGATTTAAAACAAAATGGAACCTCGGTTTTGTGCATCTCACACGATGAATATACCCTTGAGAAGCTAGTTGATCGCCGTTTGGCATTATACAAGGGCGAAATTGAACAATTGGAAGGAATAGCAGAATAAAATAGTACAGAAAAAAAAGTATGGATCCGTTTATAATTAAGAACGCCATTGTTGTTACTAATCATAAAGAATTACCACGTGCATCGGTATTGGTAGAACATGGCCTCATTACCCATATTGCTGAAACCATCGATTCAAAGTATGCAAATACAATTATTGATGCTGAAGGCGCTTATTTATTACCGGGCATAATAGATATACATACAGATGCTTTAGATGCTGAGATTATGCCAAGAAGTGGTGCAGATATGCCTATTAATGTAGCCTTTAGGGAACTTGAACGCAAAATGAGTGGATGTGGTTTTACAACAGTTTACCATTCAATGCACCTTGGCTATGACATGGCCGAGCTACATTCAAAAAGCAAATATAGTCGGTTAGAAGTATTTGATACTGTTTATAAGGCATCAAAAGGAAGCACATTATTAAACAATAAAATACATTTACGGTTTGAACTTTCGGGCGTTAATGCCTACCAAACCTGTTTTGACCTGATGGAAAAGGGATATATTTCCTTGCTATCTGTGATGGATCATACTCCGGGGCAAGGCCAAATATCAAAAGAGCAATTCATATCTTTCATTTTAAAAATGGGTAAATCTGCCTCAGAAGCGGAGCAAGCTTATAAAGAAAAAATTACTCTACCTATAATTGAAGGTGAAAAATTAGAGGCACTAATTAATTATGCGCAAAAATTAAATATAACGGTTGCATCTCACGATGATGATACGGTTGATAAGGTAGAATACATGCATGGTTTAGGCGTAAATATATGTGAATTTCCAATTAATATGGAAACAGCTACAAGGGCTACCAGCTTAGGTATGCATGTAGTTGGTGGAGCATCGAATATTTTACGAGGCGGATCATTATCAGGTAACCTAAATATGCGGGATGCAGTATTGCAAAGAAAAATAGATACACTGTGTTCTGATTATTATCCACCTGCCATCTTACACTCAATTTTCAAATTACACCTTGAAAATAATTTTCCTTTAAATGAAGCAGTAAACCTTGCTACGTTAAATCCTGCCAAAGCAGCAGGTATAAATAAACATACAGGCAGTATTGAAATTGGTAAAGATGCCGATTTGATAATTGTAAAACTAATTGATGATATTCCGATGGTTACCCATACTATTGTTAGGGGTAATATGGCAGCTCAAGCAAATAATAAAATAAATTACAATCAACAAAAAAACCTAAACAAACAATTTTCTTTAACAAATGATTGATAATCAAATAAAAAACAAGGAAACGGACATTGCTGATTTTCCGTTTTTTGAATACAACCAAAGGCAAAAATTTGAACTATCAGCTGATAGAATCAGGGAGAGGGCATTGGATGTAAAGCCTTCTGGTAATTTTATTTACAATCGTCAAATGTGGCAACCTAATGAATATGAAGGATTCGCCATTATTTCGATGCTGAATGAAAATGAAGAAAATGAATCGTTAACCAAAAGGTTAGTTGAAATACAAAAGGAATTACAATACAATTTAACCCCAACTTACGGATTTTATAATTTACCTGCAGAAAGTTTTCATCAAACAATAGCCAATACCTTATCTGCAGATAGGTTTAAAAATAACATTTTAAATAAGGGCTTGGAAGCAAAATACCCTGATTTAATAAACGAAGCCTTTAATTCATTAGAATTAGAGGCTTTTGATTATTCAATAGGTATGAAAATTTTAGGCTTAAGTGTTTTTGGAACAGCTATAGGAGCCCTGGGCATTTTTGAAAATGAGGAAGAATATTCCAGGATTATAAATTTTAGAAAAGGTTTTTATAGTAACCCCCAATTAAATGAGTTAGATATAAAAATGACACGACCATTTATAGGACATATTACCTTAACCTATATTGAACAGAGTTTGAATAAAAACCAAAAAGACCAACTGGCAATTGTATTAAATGAAATAAACGAAACACTTGAAAATGAAAGAAATTACTTTAATATAAATACCACAGGTTTAAGACGTTACCATCATTTATCAGAATTTAAAAAAGAATTAAATTACCCTACAATAGCAATTTAAATAGGATTAAAGATGAAGTACATCCAAAATTTTCCAGCTATTACAGATTCAGAAAGTGGTCAACACTTAAGCGAGGAGCCTTATATACACCCAACCTGCAAAATTAAGGATAGTAGCATTGGTGCCTGGACAGCCCTTGGTGCACATACATGGTTGGTTGAATCAGCATTTGGCAACTATAGTTACACAGCAGGTAACGTGCAGATCATCTATTCAGAAATTGGTAAGTATTGCTCCATCGCCAATAGTGTACGTATCAACCCGGGCAACCATCCACAATGGAGAGTTACCCAACACCATATGACTTACCGAAGAGTAAATTACGGTTTAGATACGCAAGATGATAATGAATTTTTTCAATGGCGTCGTGATCATAAATGCTATATAGGTCATGATGTATGGATTGGTCATGGTGCTGTAATTATGCCTGGTGTAAAAATTGGCACGGGTGCTATTATAGGCTCTGGTGCGGTAGTAACAAAGGATATTGGCCCCTACGAAATTGCCGTTGGTGTAGCTGCCAAAGTGATTAAAAAACGTTTCGAAGAACCAATTATAGAAAAAATACTCGCCAGCAAGTGGTGGGATTGGAGCCGGGAAGAGTTGGAAAAAAATTTTAAAGATTTATTGGATGTTGACACATTTTTAAATAAACATGCTTTATGAAAAGGTTTTTTAATTATTTGCCCATTATTTTGCTGATGCTTTTTGCCTCATGCAAAAATAAGGGTTCGCTAAATAGTGATGGTATACCCAATACATTGATAATTGGAAATATACAAACCGACAACTTTCAGGAAATAATAAATATAAGAGAAAAAATTAGGCAGTATCTGCAAAAAAAGCTAGGCATGCCGGTTGAAATGATTTCATCTACCGATTACAATGGGATTATTGAAGGCTTAAAATCAAATAAGTTACATATTGCTAATTTACCACCATTTGCCTATGTAATTGCCACTCGAAATTTGAGACTTATCCCAATGGTTACTTTAGGAATCCATGGGAAACCCTCCACCTACCATAGCGTAATTATGGTGAATGCAAAAAGTAATATTTATAGCATGGATGATGTGAAGCGGAATGCAAAAAAACTCTCGTTTTGCTTTGTTGAACCAGCCTCTGCTTCTGGGCATTTAGTACCTCGGGGTTACTTAAATACCATAGGTATTAATCCCGAAACCGATTTTAAACAAACCATTTTCGCCGGAAATCATGCAGCTTCGGTATTATCAATTAAAGCGGGTAAAATTGATGTTGGCTGTACCACTGAGATTGCGTTTAATATTATGATAAAAGCCAAGATGTTAGGTCCAAATGATATCAGGGTGATATGGAGATCTGAGCCTATTGTAAATGACCCAATAGTTGCTATTCCAGATTTAAATAAGGATTTGGTAAAACGTATTCAAAAAGCATATTTGGATTTAAGCAAAGAAGACCCGATACTTTTAAACACCTACGTAAGGCTTTTTACAAAAGATACAGCAAAGCGTGCCTATATGATTGCACAAGATAGTATGTACAATAGCTTACGTAAAATAGCATCGGGTATAAAAAGTTTAAAAGCAAATTGAATATGAAAATATTTTTTACTTGTATTTTTTGGGCCCTTCTGCTTTTTTCCGGATGCGCTGAAAAAGGGGATATCAACAGCAATGGCGTCCCCTACAAATTATCAATTGGTCTTTATGGTGGCGATAACCCAGCCCAAACCAAAGAGGCAATTGAACCTTTGCGACTTTATCTTCAAAAAAAGATGGGGATAGAGGTAGAAATGTTTTTTACTACAGATTATACCTCAGTAATTGAAGCATTAAGATCGCACAAAATAATAGCTGCCCAATTCAACCCGTTTGCATATGTAATTGCTACACAAAAACCAGGGTTACGACCTATGGTTACCTTGGGTATAAACGGGCATCCATCTTTTTATAAAAGTATCATTATTACCAACCCTAAAACCGGACTTAAAACAATGGATGACGTAAAGGCCAAAGCCAAAAAACTTACGCTAGCCTTTGCCGACCCTGCTTCAACATCCGGGCACCTAATTCCCAGAGCCTACTTAAGCAATATTGGTTTAAACCCTGATAATGCTTTTAAAGAGGCCATTTTTGCCGGAAGTCATGCTGCTGCAATCCTAAGTGTAAAATCAGGTAAGGTTGATTTGGGTTGTACAAACCTTGACCTTTCTTTAAATAAATTGATAAGGGAAGGAACAGTTAATAAAGAAGATATCGTAATATTATGGACCTCCCCACCTATCCTTAATGATGTTTTTACCATCCGAACTGATGTAAACAAGGATTTTGCCAATAAGCTACAACAGGCGTATATAGATATGGCTAAAGACGATTATAATGCCTTTAGCAAGTATGCAGGGCTCTATTTTCCTGATACCCATAACATGAGTTACATTGCCACACAAGATTCAATGTACAATAGCCTTCGTAAAATTGCGGGTAAGGTGAAACAATTTAAAATGAATAAGTAAAACCTATAAAAAATGAAGAGGCTGATTATACCATTTTTATTGTTATTGCTAATAGGTTGCAAAAATCCAACCGATCTAAATAAAGACGGAATACCAAATGAATTGGCAATTGCCTTATATGCAGGCGGCGATAATCCGGGAGCAATTAAAGCAGGAATGGAGCCGTTCAAAATCTATCTTGAAAAGAAATTAGGCGTTCAGGTAAAATACCAATTTACTACCGATTATAACGCTACAATTGAGGCAATAAGGGCTAAAAAGGTACATATAGCATATTTGAGTCCGTTTAGCTATGTGCTGGCTTCACAAAAACACGATATCACGCCCTTAGTTACAATAGGGGAAAACGGCAAGCCCACCATGTACCATAGTGTAATTTTCACAAATAATTTTACCGGTATCAATTCTATAGCCGATTTAAAAGCCAAAGCAAAACAATTAACCATCTGTTTTTCAGATCCAGCTTCAACTTCGGGTCATTTAATACCTAGAGCATATTTATCTACTTTGGGCATAAATGTTGAAAACTCGTTTAAAGAAAACATTTTTGCCGGAAGCCATGCAGCCTCAGTATTATCAGTAACCTCCCGGAAAGTTGATATAGGCTGCTCAACTATTGAATATGGGATAGAAAAACTGGAGCGTGGCAATTTGGTGAAAAAAGAAGATTTAAAAATCTTATGGACATCTGATCCAATTGTATCATCCCCAATTGTAATCAGAAACGATGTAAACAAAGCTTTTGCCGAAAAGATAAAAAACATTTACTTAAACCTCTCGCATGATGCACCGGAGGTTTTTGCAGCCTATTTAAAACTATATCATCCCAATTATAAAAAACTTTCTTATATCCCCGTTCAGGATTCATTATACAACGGCCTACGAAAAATTGCAAGAGGTATAAAAAACTTGAATATGATGGGCAATTAACGAAAATAAATTAAAGCCATGATTGAAGTAAGAAATTTATGCAAAACATTGCCCAATGGCCGCAAGCTGTTGGATGGAATAAGTTTTAAGGTTAAAAAGGGTGAGTTTGTAGGCATTTTGGGTCCAAGCGGTGCTGGCAAAACCCTTACACTGCGTTGTTTAAATGGTTTGTTAAAACCTGATTCGGGCGAGGTAATTGTAGAGGATG
>CAIYNX010000344.1 GCA_903927645.1 uncultured Mucilaginibacter sp. | reverse complement strand
TCCGGATAAACTAAGGTAAAAAATAAAACCAAACAATTTTTACAAATTTGTTTGGTTTTATTTTTGGGGATATTATCCGCTAAAAGTTAATTTTCATTTATTGCATTAATTCAATAAAGTTATCAAACAAATATCGGCTATCATGCGGGCCAGGAGATGATTCGGGGTGATATTGTACCGAGAAGGCTTTCTTGCCTTTTACCCTAATGCCTTCAATGGAATGGTCGTTCAGGTTAACATGGGTAATCTCTACCTTGTTTGATGCCCTAACCGCCTCAGGTATTACGCCAAAACCGTGGTTTTGTGAGGTAACTTCGCAATGGTTAATAATGATATTTTTTACCGGGTGGTTTAAACCACGGTGCCCATTAAACATTTTTTTGGTGGGGATATCATTGGCAAGCGCTAGTAATTGGTGACCTAAACAGATACCAAACAAAGGCTTATCGGCAGCCAGTATATCCTTTACTGTTTCAATGGCATAAGGCATGGCTGATGGATCGCCGGGACCGTTGGAGATGAAATAGCCGTTTGGTGCAAAATCCTGCTCCATTTCTTTAAAAGTGGTTTTTGCCGGATAAACCTTGGCATAAACGTCACGATCGCTAAAGTTGCGCAATATGTTTTTCTTTACCCCCAAATCAAGCACCGCAACACGATAGGTTGCTTTTTCATTACCAAAAGTATAGGTAGTATGGGTTGATACTTGTGAGGATAGCTCCAATCCATCCATTGATGGCACTTTATTTAACCTGACTTTTAATTCTTCCAAATCCAATATCTCGGATGATATGATGGCATTCATTGCTCCTTTATCACGGATATGCCTTACCAGCTGACGGGTATCGATATCAGAAATACCAACTATATTTTGTTCTTGAAAATAATCCTGAATTGATTCGTTGGCTTGTTTACGGGTATAATAAATATTATAGTTTTTACAAACCAAACCGGCAATCTGTATCTTGTCTGATTCTACTTCCTCTTTGGCTATACCATAATTGCCTATATGAGCGTTGGTGGTAACCATTATTTGTCCGAAATAAGAAGGGTCGGTAAATATTTCCTGATAACCTGTCATCCCTGTATTAAAACAGATTTCGCCGGTGGTGGTACCCATTTTTCCTGCCGATTTTCCATAAAAAACTGTGCCATCGGCTAACAATAAAACTGCGGGTAATTTGGTTAAATATGTCATCTTATAAATTTTGCAAAAATAGTTTTTTATTTCGGATTTCGGATGCTTTTGATTTTTTAGTATAATCGATTAATGGCTAATCAAGTTCTGGTATTTTATAAAAAATAATAGCAACATTACCTATATAAAATATTTATGAAAAATAAATTTAAAAAACTACTTTTATACAAACTAAACATTAATGCGGCATTAAAGTAGTTTTAAGAACAATACTTTAAAGTTCTAACACAAAAGTCAATGCATAGAATGCCAAAGAAAAGGTTTTGATAAACGCTAATAACAAAATAGCCTATTAAATAAACCACCCAGATAAAATATATCATATACCTTAACCTTTAAATAATGAAACAACTTATACTTATTTTTTCGGTTGTTATGGTTTTCCTTGCTGCCTCGTGCCATAAAAAAAGCGAACCTGTACCTGATGTAGTTCCTATAATTACCCTTAGTTCTATTTCTCCAACTTCGGGTGGATTTGATACTCTTGTTACAATTACAGGTACTAACTTTAGTACACACCCGGCCAATAATATTGTTATGTTTAATGGAATTAAGGCTGAGGTACAAAGCGCTACTGCTACAACCCTAAAAGCACTGGTACCATTAGATGCAGGTACCGGACCAGTTAGCGTGTCTACCAATAACCAATCTGCAGTAATTGGTCCTGTTTTTACCTATAAAATACCTGTTATTACCATTGGTACTATTTACCCTAGCTCGGGTGGTTTCGATACCCTTGTTACCATAACTGGTACCAATTTTAGCACAACCCCTGCTAACAATATTGTAAAGTTTAATGGAAAGCAGGCCGTGGTACAAGGTGCCACCGCTAACATCTTAAAGGTTATAGTTCCAGTTGGTGCCGGTACTGGGCCGGTTAGTGTGGCTACCAATACCCTATCAGTTGTAAATGGTCCGGTTTTTACCTATAATTTAACTAAGGTTTTATACATTGCGGGGGGTATTGGTACAAATGCCGGATATTTGAAAAACGGAGTTGAAAATTTGTTGCCTGAAAACTTTAGTAGTGGGGTAGTTAATGCATCGGCTATTTCGGGGAAGGATTTATATTTTGCAGGACGAGATGGTGCCTATGCAGCATATTGGAAGAATGGAATCGAAACACTCTTACCCAAAAACCCGATCACCACTTATGTAGGGGCTCAAGCTATGTATATTACACCACAAGATATCTATTTTGGTGGTTATGATGGAGCTAATGCCGTTTATTGGAAAAATGGAGTGGAGACTACACTGCCTAAAAGCCCCAGCTCTTTCTATGCAGTGGCTTATGCTATGTTCATATCAGGTACGGATGTGTATTTTGCGGGGAACGATGGCGATAATTTAGTATATTGGAAAAATGGAGTAGAAACTAAACTACCTAGAAGCCTCAACAATGTTTTTGAATCTGTTACTACTATGTACATATCAGGTACAGATGTATATTTTGCTGGATATGATGTTACGGCTGCGGTTTATTGGAAAAATGGAGTAGAATTTAGGCTACCTCAAACCGCAAATTATGGTCAAGTTTGGGTTTCTGCCATGACGGTAATAGGGACAGACGTATATTTTGTAGGGACTGATGGTCGTGAGGCTGCCTATTGGAAAAATGGAATTGAAACTTTATTGCCGAAGACAGGATCTAATCAGGCGGATGCCAGTGCGATAATTGCGATTGGAACTGACATTTATATTGCTGGAAACGATGATAATTTAGCAGTATATTGGAAAAATGGAGTAGAGGTTGTTTTGCAAGGTAATTCATCCAAAGGGGATATGGTAAATACCATAGTTTCTACAAATGAATAATATTTTGTAATAGCTTTTGATACAGGGGTGCTAAATTTGGTATCCCTGTATTATTTAATACAACTGTATACTCGTAATTAGCACCATAAAAAAATATCAATAAAAATTCAACTTATCCTAAAAATGCTGCAAATTCTAATTCAGACCATTGGATTTCGGAATTATTTGACGGTGCTAGTGATTTATTTACAACCTACCTACTATCTACTTTACTTCTAATCTTTCCGGCTTATTGATTTCAGCAGCTATCCAAAATCTGAAATGGAAATTCCGAATTCCGAAATAAAAAGAAATCCAAAATCCTAAATTCTTACCTTTGTGAAATATTAAAAACTAGCTATGTCTGTTAACAAAGAAATAAAGCGTGTAACCACGCATATTTTGCAGGAAATGAAAAATCATGGCGAAAAAATAGCCATGTTAACCGCATACGATTATTCGATGGCTGCCATTGTTGATGAAGCAGGGATGGATATTATTCTTGTTGGCGATTCCGCATCCAATGTAATGGCTGGTCATGAAACCACCTTACCCATCACGCTTGATCAAATGATTTATCATGCCTCCTCCGTAGTTAGGGCAGCTAAGCGTTCATTGGTGGTGGTTGATTTACCTTTCGGCAGTTACCAAGGCAACTCGAAAGAAGCTTTAAATTCGGCCATCCGCATTATGAAAGAGGCCGGAGCTCATAGTGTTAAACTGGAAGGTGGTATTGAAATTGCAGAATCAGTAAGCAGGATTTTGGCGGCCGGTATACCCGTAATGGGGCATTTAGGACTTACGCCACAATCTATTTATAAATTTGGCACCTATACCGTACGTGCAAAAGAAGAAGCAGAAGCTAAAAAGCTGCGTGAAGATGCCTTGAAACTACAAGAACTTGGTTGTTTTGCCATTGTACTCGAAAAAATACCCGCTGCATTGGCTAAGGAGGTGAGCGAAAGCCTCACCATCCCTACCATAGGTATTGGAGCCGGTAGGTATTGCAACGGACAAGTATTGGTTATTCATGATTTATTAGGTATAAACAAAGAGTTTAAACCAAGGTTTTTGCGTCAATATGCCGACCTTAATCAGATTATGAATAAATCTATTGCTGCTTATGTAAATGATGTTAAATCAAAAAGCTTTCCTAACGAAAAGGAAGAATATTAACAATTGGTCATTATTTTGACCATTAATCGCAATTAAAGGACGCTAAATAGCGTTCTTTTTAAATGGAACAGGTTTTTTGTGATTGCGGGCGAAGGCCCTGAAGTTTTTGGGAGCAGATAAAATAAATGAGTAATAAAATTGCCATCAAATATATTAGTCAGGAAATAACAGATAGTGATGTTTTGTATGAAGACAACCATTTGATTGCCATCAATAAACGAGCAGGCGATATAGTACAAGCGGATGAAACCGGCGATGAACCATTGGATGAGAAAGTTAAAAAGTACATAGCTAAAAAATACAACAAGCCCAATGGTGCCTTTTTAGGGGTGGTGCACCGGCTTGACAGACCGGTTAGCGGCGTTATCCTGTTTGCCAAAACCAGTAAGGCATTAGACAGGATTAACCTGATGTTTAAAAACCGTGAAATGCATAAAACCTATTATGCGGTGGTTCGTACCCTACCCTATCCTTCAGCAGGTACGCTGATTCATTGGCTGGTTAAAAATCAACAAAAAAATGTAACAACCGCCCATGAACGCGAAGTAGCAGGTAGTATGCGTGCGGAATTGAGCTATAAATTAATAGGCGAATTAAATGGAAATTATTTGGTTGAGGTAAACCCAATTACCGGAAGACCACACCAAATAAGGGTACAGCTTTCAACCTTGGGCTGTCCAATTGTTGGCGATAATAAGTATGGTTACCCCAGAGGAAGTTTACGCCGAAGCATTTGTTTACATGCCCGCAGGTTATCGTTTATACATCCCATTAAAAATGAGCCAATTGTAATTTTTGCCCCGGTACCCCATGATGGCTTTTGGGAACGTTTTGAAGGTATGATGGTGAGCGAGTTGGATAAGTAATTAGACTAAATTTCGCCTTCCCGTTTTCTAAACAGCCATTCAATGGCAAGCAATCCAATAATCAAAGCAAACACCCAGTTTAAATCAATAAACTCGTTGTAGTGTTTATCTTCATAAACCACTGTTTTAATGTTTTCATTTTTGCGAATCAAATCAGCAAGGTTTCCTATTTCGTTCGGCATCAGCATTTTACCGCCACTTCTTTTAGCCAGGGAGTTCAATAAGCCAATATTAGCCGTGCTTTGTCTTGATTCTAAATTCAGCGCCTTTATGGTAAACTTTCCTTTTGCTTTAAATTGCTTAGCGCCTATTTCGGTATTGGCTTCATAAGCGTATTCTCCGGCAGGTAAAATACCGGCATTTAATTGGTAACTGTTATTTATACGGGTAAATAAGAAACTGTAGTTCTTTCCTTCATTATTTTTTAGCTCTAGCTTAACATCGGGTTTGTTAAACAGTTCAAGCGCCTCATTATATAATTCGGCATTTAAAATTACTTCTTCTCCTTCGTCAAATACGCTTTTGGTGGTAAAAACATTGAACCGCTGGCGGTTGGCATTTGCTGTTAAATATTGTACAGCCTGTCCAAACAATTCCTCCAATGCATGGTGGTTATTATACTGGTTAAATTCGGCAAAATGCCATCGCCAAATACCCTCGGCCGTTAAAACACCAATTCGTTTGCCATTCACCTCGCCAAACGAAAACAAAGGATAGATCGTTTCTGTGCTACCAATACGTTGCTTAAATAAAATAGTACCCGGAACCATGGTTCTGTACTGTCCGAAGGGTGCCAATAAAGGCGGGAAAGCGGCTATTTTTTTTCTGGAGGAGTCTGATAATGAAAAGGAAGTAAATTCCGGTACAGGTGTGGCCAATGCTTCTTGCAGTTCTTGTTTATTAACGTTTAAGGCTACAAGTTTTTGGTCTTCCCTTAAATATTCTGCATTGCTTTGCCCTCCCAAAATAAACCATACCGGTATATTGCTTTTTATGATTTCGCCGATTGTTTTATCCGATTTTCCACCTACTTGATACAATATAACCAAACTATAATCGGCTGGTTTAATGCTGTTAATATCAGTAAGCAAACAAGGTTTTACTTCAAAGTTTTTATTCTGCGCTATATTTTGCCGTATTACCGCAATATCCGGGTGGGGCGAATCATACAGTAACAATACTTTTTGACGGGCATCCAACACATCAACATAAATGGTTTCGTAGTTATTTTGGGTTGATAATTCGTTTTTAATTGGGTTTATGCCAATTTCATATTTCTTTAAGCCTTTTTGGTTGGCCAATAGTTTTAAAGGTATTACCTTTTTGAAATTGTTGTTGGTTATCTGTATGTTCTGCGAAGCTACTTTTTTACCATCTTCCATTGCTGTAATGGTCATGCTTTCGCCCTTGCTTTGGTAGGCCTCCACCAAAACTTCAATCATAAAATAATTATCTAAAAAGGCAGTCTTGTTATAGTTTACATTGCCAATTAGCAAGTCGCGTTTTATGGATGTATCTCCTTGTGCAAGGGTATATATACTTGCTTTAATACTATTAGCCTCATATTGCGGGTCGTTACCAATATTGTACAGACCATCAGTAGCGAGTACAATGGCGCCTATATTTTGATTTTCAAAGCGTTGGTTAAGACTGTGCAATGCTTTTGAAATATCAGTTTGCTTGCCATTAAAGGTTGTACTTAGGTTGCTTTGTAAATCACTATCAAAATGAAACTCCCGCACATCATAATCATTGCCAAGTTGGTTTTTTAGTTTACCCAAACCATCAAGCACTTTTTGCGGACTAGCCTCATCAGTTTTTTGGTTGTTTTTATCTTTATTGCCAAATAGGGTGATTGATTGGCTATTATCCTGCAAAACCAAAACCAAAGGCTTTTGCGGACTATA
>CAIYNX010000343.1 GCA_903927645.1 uncultured Mucilaginibacter sp. | reverse complement strand
CGTATGAAAGCGGTGATGAACGAGTTGGAAAAATCGCCTGATGTAATCTTATTCATTGATGAGATCCATACCATAGTAGGTGCAGGTGGTGCTTCGGGCTCTTTAGATGCCTCTAACATGTTTAAACCAGCCTTGGCTCGTGGTGAAATACAGTGCATTGGTGCAACCACTTTGGATGAATACCGTCAGTACATAGAAAAGGATGGCGCATTGGATCGTCGTTTCCAAAAGGTAATGATAGAGCCTGCTACTCCTGATGAAACTGTTGAGATTTTAAACAGGATTAAAGAAAAGTATGAGGATCACCACGGTGTTACTTATACTCCGGAGGCCATTAACGCTTGTGTAACTTTAACAACTAGGTATATAACCGACAGGTTTTTACCTGATAAGGCCATTGATGCCTTGGATGAATCGGGCTCTAGAGTGCATTTAACCAATATACATGTTCCTCAAAATATTTTGACTATTGAACAAAATATTGAACAAATTAAGGTTGAGAAAAATAAGGTAGTGCGTAGTCAGAAATATGAGGAAGCTGCCAAGTTGCGCGATACCGAAAAGCATTTATTGGAAGAATTGGAACACGCCAAAGCTATTTGGGAACAGGAAACAAAATCAAAGCGTTATACCGTAACCGAGGATAATGTTGCCGAAGTAGTTTCAATGATGACTGGCATACCGGTACAAAGAGTTGGCCAGGCTGATAGCTTAAAGTTATTGAACATGGCCGAAACAGTAGGTAGCAAAATAATTGGGCAGGAAGATGCTATCAAGAAGCTAACACGTGCCATACAACGTACGAGAGCAGGATTAAAGGATCCTAAAAAGCCAATTGGTTCGTTTATATTTTTAGGTCCTACAGGGGTAGGTAAAACAGAATTGGCAAAAGAACTTGCCCGATTTATGTTTGATACAGCAGATGCCTTGATTCAAATTGATATGAGCGAGTACATGGAGAAATTTGCGGTATCAAGATTGGTAGGCGCGCCTCCAGGCTATGTTGGTTATGAAGAAGGCGGACAATTAACCGAAAAAGTAAGGCGCAAACCTTATGCGGTAGTGTTGTTGGATGAGATTGAAAAAGCGCATCCTGATGTTTTCAATATATTGTTACAGGTATTGGATGAAGGACAATTGACCGATTCGCTTGGGCGTAAGGTTGATTTTAGGAATACCATTATCATCATGACTTCAAATATTGGTGCAAGGCAACTAAAAGATTTCGGACAAGGAGTTGGTTTTACCACTTTAGCCAAAACCAATCAGGTTGATTCGCACTCAAGAGGAGTGATTGAAAATGCTTTGAAACGTGCTTTCGCGCCTGAGTTTTTGAACCGAATTGATGATGTAATTGTATTTAATTCGCTTGGCAAAGACGAAATATTTAAAATTATTGATATTGAGTTAGGACATTTATTCGGCAGGGTACATATGTTAGGTTATAAAATTGATTTAACCCTAGCTGCCAAAGAATTTATAGCCGAAAAAGGATATGACTCTCAGTTTGGGGCTCGACCGTTAAAACGCGCTATTCAAAAATATTTGGAAGATCCAATTGCAGAAGAGATTTTGAAAGGTGAATTGGTTGAAGGTGATATTATGGAAGTTGACTATGATAAGGAAAGCGGTGAGATAAAGATCGTAGCAAAAAACAAACCCGAAGACAAAGAGCCAGAGGAAGAACAACAACAATAACTAGAAAATTTATTTTATAGTCCCTGATTTGGTAATCTAAATCAGGGATTTTTTATAGACATAATTTTGCTTATATTTAGTTATTAAATCCTCACAATTTTACTTCCTACCTATTATTAATATTGCAAATTCGGTACATATGAAAGTCATGTTTTATTCAATTATATTTTGCTTAGTTGCGTTTCATGCTTTTTCTCAACCCTTGTTAAAGAAGCAAATTTTTATACCTTTTAACAATGATACAGGTGTACCGTTTTCTGTTGACGAGGAATTAAATGATATGGTAGTAAGTGGATTTGATGTTGATAGTAAAGGTAATTATTATTTTTTTGGAGGTAATAAGGCGGGTTGTTTAGCGGTGTTTAATATTACCACACAAAAGTTTCGCAAGGTATACACCGATGTTCCGGCAAGTAGTTTGTTTATATTTAGAGATAGCTTGTATACTTTTTTTAAAAACGACGGAGGTGAAAATAAGCTGATAAAAATTGACATTGCCAACGGTACAATTTTGAAAAAATATCCAAATCTCACTGATAAATATATTCATACCACACAGTTTGCAGACAGTACCTTAATTATAGGATATTATGGAAACCAGAATGACAGCTTAAAAGAGAAATACGCGTCATATTCATTAACAGGTAAATATTTAGGCGAAACAGTAAGCTTATATCATATACCTTTGTCTATTTTCCCTGATAAAAACACTCAATCTTTTTGTGAATTAGTAGGCTTTTATAATGGCAATTATGTTTTTTGGAGTATAACCAATAGCAAGTTTAATTTAGAAAGGTTATGGCTTGTTAATAAAGAAGGTGCAATACTAGCCACAGTTAACTTACCGGGCGATTTTGCTGGCGACGCTTACGCAGATAACCCCAGAGAAAACAGAAAGGTGCGAAATGGAATTTTTTATATTATGGGTAAAAAGGGAAAGACGTGCGTTATTACGGAAATACCTTTAGCAACCTTGTTCAACCGTAAAAATTAAACATTAATAAAT
>CAIYNX010000342.1 GCA_903927645.1 uncultured Mucilaginibacter sp. | reverse complement strand
GGGATGATTTATGTAAACGTAACCACACCTCCCGGTGCAACGGTTGAACGTACCGAACAGGTTTTAAAGCAAATTGCCCAAAAAACAAAATCGATGGAGGCCATCGAATCGGTATCAACCCTTTCTGGTTATAGTTTGGTAAATGAGGTTGCTGGTGCCAGTTATGGCATGGCTATGATTAACTTAAAGCCTTGGGACGAGCGGAAAGGTTCTTTGGCCGACTTTGTAACCGAACTGGAAAACAAAACCAAGGATATTGGGGATGCCTCCATACAATTCTTCCCACCACCAACGGTACCTGGCTTCGGTAATGCCAGTGGTTTCGAAATACGTGTATTGGACAGAACTGGTAGCGAGAATTTGCAAAAATTCGCATCGGTTACCAATGGATTTGTGAACGCCTTAAATGCCTCGCCCGAAATAGCAGGTGCTTTCAGCAGTTTCGACCCAACCTTCCCGCAATATATGCTGGTGGTTGATTATCAAACAGCCGCTCAAAAAGGTATCACAACCGATAAGGCCATGTCGGCTTTGCAAACCTTGGTTGGCAGTTATTACACGTCCAATTTTATACGCTTCGGGCAAATGTATAAGGTAATGGTGCAAGCCTCGCCGGAGTATAGGGCCAAACCTGAAGACATTTTGAACCTGCAACTAAAAAACGATAACGGCGAAATGGTGCCTTTTTCAACATTTATAAAAATGGAAAAAATTGTTGGTCCCGAGCAACTTACGCGCTATAACATGTACACTGCAGCCATGGTTACAGGTGATGCCGCAAAAGGCTTTAGTAGTGGCGATGCCATTAATGCTATTGAACGCATAGCCAAAGAAAAGCTACCCAAAGGTTACAAGTTTGAATGGTCGGGCATGACGCGTGAACAAATTTTATCGGGCAACCAAGCCATCTTCATATTTTTAATTTGTTTGATATTTGTTTACCTGTTGCTTGCCGCTCAGTATGAAAGTTTCTTGTTGCCACTCCCGGTTATACTCTCCTTACCAACCGGTATTTTCGGTGCGTTTTTTCTGTTGAAAATTGCGGGACTCGAAAACAATATTTACGCTCAGGTAGCCTTGGTAATGCTCATTGGTTTGCTTGGTAAAAATGCCATTTTAATTGTCGAATTTGCCATACAGCGCGAAAAAGAAGGATTAAGCATAGTTAAAGCGGCAATTGAGGGCGCTGTATCAAGGTTAAGGCCAATCCTCATGACATCGTTCGCGTTTGTGGCTGGGCTAATACCATTGTGTTTGGCAAGTGGCGCGGGTGCCATGGGTAACCGTTCAATTGGTACCGCCGCGGCAGGTGGTATGCTAATGGGTACCGTTTTTGGTTTGATTTTGATACCTGGCTTGTTTGTGATTTTCGCGAGCATGATGGGTCGTAAAAATAAACCCGACCAACCCCTTACCGAAACCCATTACCATCCGCCAGTTGATCATTTAAATTGAAGAACCATGCTACAGAAAAAGTATAGTAACAAAATATATATCATGGTCTTGCTGGTTTTGGCAACGGCCTGCAAAAGTTATCAACCCATACAAAAAAACAGTACGGTTGTTAATTTACCAAAAACCTTTAGCGGCAGTACCGATACACTTACTATCGCAACATTGCCAATAAATCGCTTTTTTGCTGATAAATACCTCATTACGCTTATTGATACCGCCCTAAAAGCCAATCCTGATGTGCTCATGGCCTTGCAAAAAGTAGAAATAAACCGTGCAAATTTAATGTATAGCCAAGGTAAAATGCTACCGGCAGTAAGTTTGGCTGCTAATATAGGGGTTGAAAAATATGGCGACTACACCCAAAATGGAGTAGGTAATTTTGATACCAATTTATCGCAAAATATCAATGGCAATCAAAGAATACCTAACCCGGTGCCAAACTATTTTGTAGGCTTTCAATCGGCTTGGGAAGTTGACCTTTGGCATAAATTGAGTAGCCAAAAGCAAGCTGCATATTTACGTTTGTTGGCTGGTAAAAGTGGCTACCGTTTGGTTACTACTACGTTGGTAGCACAAATAGCCATCTTATATTATAACCTGCTAGCCTTTGATAATGAATTAGCGGTGATAAGGAAAAATATTGACTTGCAGGAAAAAGCAGTGGAGATTGTGAAGATTCAAAAAATGGGTGGTAGGGCTACCGAACTTGCCGTGCAGCAATTTGAGGCCCAACTTTTACGCACCAGAGCTTTAGAGTTTACAACCCTTCAGCAAATTACAGAAACCGAAAATGAACTGCAATTTCTGACAGGTGGCTATAAAGGCAAAATTGCACGTGATACCTCTCTCATAAAAAACACCTTGCCCCCTATTTTAGAGGCTGGTGTACCATCACAAATGTTGCTTAACCGCCCGGACATTCAAGCCGCCGAATTAGAATTGAGCGCCATGAAAGCAGATGTACATGCTGCCAGAGCCAGCTTTTTTCCATCGCTTAACTTAACGCCTTATGCAGGTTTAAATAGCTTTAACTTGGGTTTATTGGTCAATCCATCCTCATTTACCTATGGCCTTTTGGGTGGAATAACCGCACCCATATTTAACCGCAAAGGCATAAAAGCCGAATATGCAAAGGCCTTAGCCGAAGAGAAAATGGCATTGTACAATTACCAAAAAAGTATTTATGCTGGCTTTATGGAAGTGAATAACAATTTAAGCGCGATTAATAATTACAAGCAAGCCCTTGTTTTTAAACAAGAGGAGTTAAAATCGCTTAATTACGCGCTCACCATTGCCGATGATTTATATTTGGTAGGCAGGGCGAGTTATCTGGAAATTATTTCGGCGCAAACCAATGTTTTGGATGCCGAATTACAAATGGCCGCCCTAAAACGCGATTTGTTTATCAGCTCGGTAAATTTATACAAGGCGGTTGGCGGCGGCTGGCAATAGTAAGAATGTCTTGTTTTCTACAAAAACACAAAAGTCTGAAATTTTAATTTTCAGACTTTTGTGTTATTAGCGGGAGGCAGATGATTCCATTGCTAAGGTCTATCGCATATTAGAAATATAAAATATTATCTGACCAATGGCCATAATTTGCTCAAAACAACGTCTCAATACAACAATAAAGCCATTCAACAATAAAACAATTTATTAAGTATAACGTGTTGTGCGATTAAAAAAAGATAAAAAAACAGGGGAAAAAGTTGTGCATTATATTGAAAATCAATATATTAGAGAATATTTAACGCCAATTAAATTATTCTTTATGCACAACCTTTCGAGCAATTTCTGTTTATTTTTGGACATTACCAAATCTGTTTTTAAATCCTCTATTGATTCCAATGGCAACTTTAAGTTTTACCCAAGACTACCAAAACTATCTGATTGTGAGATAATTGCATTGTGTGTTACTGCCGAATCTATTGGTATTGACTCCGAAAACTACCTTTTCGGGAAACTAAAAAACGATTATAAAGCTGAATTTCCCAACCTCATACATCGGTCCAACTTTAATCGTCGCAGAAAAGTACTTGCCCCTTACGTTCAAAGCCTGAACCAAATCATTGCTGATGAATTGAATCAATCTGAGAATGCCTTTATTGTTGATTCTATACCTGTCCCAATCTGTAAAATTGCACGTGAAAAATCATCAAAAGTCTGTCGTGAAAACTTTGAAACTGCACCTGATAAAGGTTATTCAGCCGTCAACAAAGCTTATTACTTTGGATATAAATTGCATCTTGTAACCTCCGTTAGAGGTGTTTTTCATTCAATGGATTTAAGCAAGGCTAGCGTACATGACATACATTACCTTAACGATGTAAAGCACTCTGGGTTAAACAATTGCACCTTAATAGCTGACAAAGGTTATCTGTCTCAATCACATCAAACAGACCTTTTCAATACAGTAAGAATTGATCTTAAAACACCTATGCGTAACAATCAACATCATAAAGAACAATTTGAACCAATTTTTCGGCGGTTCAGAAAACGAATTGAAACCTTGTTTGCACAACTTTGCGATCAGTTTATGCTTAAAAGAAACTATGCTAAAACTATTGTTGGACTCTCAGTAAGGTTATTGACTAAATTTACTGCCATAACCTGTTTGCAATACATCAATAGCTGCAATAACAAACCGCTAAATCATCTTAAATATGCTTTGGCTTTTTAATCGCACAACACGTTAGAAATAATTTATTTTTAATGATCGGACCTCCAATTGAAAAACCTGTTAGCCTATATGTAAATGGTGTTTTAGTAACTGTAGTTGGACCAGCACTATAACCAGTTAAACTT
>CAIYNX010000341.1 GCA_903927645.1 uncultured Mucilaginibacter sp. | reverse complement strand
TCCCGCCCCAGGTACAAAGCCCCATCAGGGGCTTTGTTGTTTTAGCAAAATCTAACGCCAATTTCATTCCCTTTATTCACCTCTATGCTAAAAATTATGAAATTTTCACCAAATTTCCACTACATTTAACCCTCAATAACCAACTATAATTCCACCATTACCCAACTATGAAAAGTTTCATAATTTTCCTTTTTGCCATTTTTTTTTCATTTACCTTATTCGCGCAGCTAAAACCTGCCAGGATATTTAATAACCATATGGTTTTACAACGCAACCAAGATATTCCAGTATGGGGTTGGGCCAATAAAAAGGCGGGGGTTGTAGTAAACTTGAATGGGCAAACCGTAAAGGTAAAGGCTGGCGAAGATGGCCGTTGGAAAGCTATTTTGAAGCCGATGAAGGAAGGAGGACCGTATGAAATGACTATTTCATCGGGCAAAGAAAAAATCACCTATAATGACGTTATGTTGGGCGAGGTTTGGATATGTTCCGGGCAATCAAACATGGAATTTCAGGTTAAAAACGCTTATGGTTATAAGCCGGAGCTAAAAATAGCTGCCCAATTACCTATTCGTCAGTTCCATGTGCCTAATAAAATTAGTTTGGAACCTGATAAAGATTTAGCCAGTGGCGAATGGGTGAAGGCTGATACCAATACAGTTGGCGATTTTACTGCAGTGGGTTATTATTTCGCAAAAAAGCTTGCTCAAAATTTGCATGTAACCATAGGCTTAATTAATACCAGTTGGGGAGGAACCCAAGTAGAGGATTGGATAAGCAAAGAAGCCATGTTGGCCTCACCCGAATTGGGAACAGTTGCCAAAACACTACCTAGCAACTGGGACGATTTAAAAATACGCCTAGACAGGCAATTAAAAGAATATGCTTATAAAAAAGGTCCTGTAGTTCTTTTTAATCCTGATGAATTGGCTAAAATGCCCGCGTCTTATTTTGAAAATTGGCAAAAAGGGGTAGCTCCCGGCTCGTGGACATGGATGGGCAAGCTATATTCGTACCAAGGTCAAGGCTTTATGCAAAAAACTATTAAATTGGATAGTGCGTATGCCAAAGCTAAATCAACCATACAATTGGGTAATACGGATGCTGATTTACAAATTTATTTGAATGGATGGTTATTTCAAAGCGGACCCTTAACAACAAATTTTCAGGTTGAAATACCTGTTGGCTTATGGAAAGGTGGCGAAAATAGTTTGTTGATAAACTTAAGGTCAAAACAAAAAAATCCGGTTTGGATGGGTACCGGGTTAAGCAGCGCCACTACCGGCGATTTAAACATTCGCTTTGCCGATACCACGATCAATATTGCTGATAACAATTGGCATACCATGCCCGATTTAAGTAAACCATATGGTTTTGATTTTTTACCAAATAATACGGCATCCATGCTTTTTAACACCATGATAAACCCTATTATTCCATACGGAATTGCAGGTGCTATTTGGTATCAAGGAGAAACAAATGCTGATAGGGCATTTCAATACCGTACCAGTTTCCCATTAATGATAAACGATTGGCGAACCAGATGGAACCAACAATTTCCATTTTTATTTGTGCAATTGTCATCCTATGGCGGTTTTCAAAATAGCAACCAAGGCAGTAACTGGGCTGAGCTAAGGGAAGCCCAAAACCTCACTTTACATCTGCCAAACACTGGCCTTGCTGTAACTACCGATATAGGTAATGCTATTGATATACACCCGAAAGATAAGGCGGATGTAGGTTTTAGATTGGCATCAAAAGCTTTATCATTAACTTACCATATCAATGATATGCCCCAATGCCCATTGTATAAATCGGTTGCATTTAGTGGTAACGAGGCATTGGTTAGTTTCAATTATGCTGATAATGGTTTAATAGTTAAGGATAAATATGGCTACATTAAAGGATTTGAATTAGCAGGAGATGACCATAAGTTTTATTACGCTCAAGCAGTTATTGTTGAAGGTAATAAGGTTAAGATTTGGTGCAAAGAGGTGACAAATCCGGTATCTGTTAGGTACGCTTGGACAGATGCGCCAATAGATGCCAATTTATTTAATAAAGAAGGTTTTCCGGTTAGTCCTTTCCGTTCAGATAATTGGAAAGCAATTACAGAAGGTGCCAAATTTGAGTAGTTTAGAACTTTAAATTATTGAAGCAAACTTAGTTTAAACCACTAACACCACCCGAAATTACAAACTTCATCATATCGGCAGCACTTTTGTCGATATGCTTTACCTTGTCGGTCGAAATGATTACAACCTGACCGGCAAATGAGTAGGAGTAAGGAAAATAAACAGCAACCTCCCCGGGAAGGTTTAAGGCAGATAAATCTTTTTGGACTAAAAAGCCAATTTTTTTCAACCCAAATTCGTTTACCTCTACCAAAACGGGCTCGTTAAATTTTTTTTCCTCCCCAACAAAGGCCTCAGTTAAATCTTTTATAGATGAATATAAAAATTTAAAAAGCGGTAATCTGTTTAGCCATCTATTAAACCATCTTTTGATAGGTTCGGTTATTACATTGGTTACTAAAACCCCTGCAATCAGGATTATCAAAATCACATTTAATATCCCAAGTCCGGGAATATATAAATGTCGGCCGCCAGTGTTACCCGGCCAAATTACAACACTTAAATTCAAGGCATTGTCAATATAAGCCACCGCCCAATAAACCAAAAATATGGCCGTTCCGAAAGGAAGAACAACCAATAAACCCTTAATAAAATAGTTAAAAAATATTCCTAAAATCTTTTTCATAAAACAGTGTATAAAGTGTACCGTAATTTTTACTGCTTTTAGCAATTAATTTGTTTACGGTTAAACATACTAAATAGATAGGTTAAGTTAAATAAAAATAGAAAATCGCTTGTAAATGCTAACTCAATAAGAAGGATTACTTCTAAAATTATCGACTAAATTACCTCAAATTATTATTGCCTCATTTTAGATAAAAGTTCAAAACCAAAACCTTTTTTTTTATTTTTGCCTCATAACAGAACTACTGTATTTATAACGCAGGTAAAAATTATCCTTACACATGAAATTACAAATTAAAAATATACTTCTAGTTATATCCTTACCATTTATACTTTTTAGTTGTGGTGCAGTAAAACCGCTGGCACCAGTTAATACTGTGGTTGATATTCCAAAAATAGTACAACCAGTTTCCAATGTGGAAGTTCCGGTTACGGTTGATTTAAAGACCTACTTTAAACAAGCTGAAGCTTCGGTACCAAACAAATATTCGGATAGCAAACAACCCTGCGAAGGCTTAAGATACTCTTTTACATTTTCTCGTACACCCTTTGATATTACCGGCAACAACAATGTAATTGGTTTGAAATTTATAGGTAGTTACGGCTTTAATGTATCTTATTGCGCCAAGTGTGCCGATTTATTTGGCTCAGGTTCAAAATGTATTGTGCCAACTTTATCAGCCCAATGCGGAGTTGGCAATGAACCACCTCGCCGAATGGAAATTGCCTATCAAAGCACCATCAGCGTATTGCCCGATTACCATTTAAAATCAAAAACCATCCTTTACCCGGCACCAAAACCATTGGATAGATGCAATGTTTTAATGGGCAATGTAGATGTAACAGATAAATTAATTGAATATATAAACGGACCATTAAATGATTTAGGCAAACAAGTAGATGCAAAAGTTGCTGCCTACAATGTGAAACCTATTTTAGAACAGCTATGGAAAAGTATTGCCGATGAAGTGAAATTGGGTGATGTTGGCTTTTTAAATGTAAACCCACAAGCTGTAAGATTAAGCAGTTTTAATTTGAATGGTTCATTGCTAAGTTTTTCGGTTGGTTTATCGGCTAACCCCGTAGTAACTACGGTTAGTAACCCTCATCCGCCAATCCCTTTACCAAATTTATCAACCTATAACCCGGCTAAAGGATTTAATATTTATTTAGACCTTTTGGAAAATTATGACCATTTAACCAATATGGTAAACCAACAAGTTGCAGGCCAAGTTACTGAGGTGGCAGGTAATACCTTTATAGTTGACCATACTAAAGTTTGGGGAATAGGTAAACAGATTGTGATGCAGATTGATTTTAAAGGATCAAGCACCGGTACCATTTATTTGGTTGGTACACCTACTTATAACCAAGCAACACATGAGCTTTCTTTCCCCGATTTAACCTTCGACCTGCAAACCAAAGCTTGGATATTAAAGGCTGCTAAATGGATGTTTAACGAAAAAATAACCAACATGATTCGCCAAAAGGCTACTTATAATTTCTCAAAATTCATATCAGATAATAAAGCTAAATTACAAACCGAATTGAGCAAAGACCTTGGTAATAATGTACATTCTGATGTTATTATCCAGGATCTTGATATCATGGGTATTTACCCAACCAGCGATAAATTGATTATCAGGACATTATCAAATGGGGATATAAAGGTAAAGGTGGTTATGTAATTTTGTAAATCTCCACTTTAAAATTCCGGTATCGAGGCAATTAGCTTTTTGGTGTAGGCTTCCTTTGGTTGGAAATAAATTTCTTGTGGATTACCTGATTCAATTATTTCACCTTTATTCATCACCATCATTCTATCTGATATATGCTTGATAACGGCAAGGTCGTGCGAAATAAATAAATAGGTTAGGTTAAGTTCTATTTGCAAATCTCTCAATAAGTTAAGTACTTGTGCTTGCACTGAAACGTCAAGAGCAGAAACAGATTCGTCGCAAATAATTAATTTTGGTTGTAAGGCCAAAGCGCGGGCAATCACAATTCGTTGCCGTTGGCCACCCGAAAATTCATGTGGAAAGCGGTCAAAATGTGAAGGCAGTAAGTTTACCTTATCTAAAAGCTCGAGTACTTTTTGTTTACGTTGTTTATCATTTTCAAACAAATTATGTACTTGCAAGGGCTCCATAATGGCATCACCTACACGCATCTTTGGGTTTAAGGACGAGTAAGGATCTTGAAATATAATTTGAATATCCTTTCTCATTTTCCTCATTTCCAATTTATTAAGACTTAGTAAATTGGTATTCACAAATGTTATTTCACCACTTGTAGGTTCAATTAACCTCAAAATGCTACGCCCTAAGGTTGTTTTCCCACAACCCGATTCGCCAACTAAACCAAGGGTTTCGCCGGGATAAACATCAAAACTAACATTATTTACAGCTATAACCATTTCTCGGCTTTTACCAAAAATATTATTACCAACCGGGAACCAAGTATTCAAATTTTTTACTTGTAAAATTGGCGTTTGACTATACAATCTTTGTTGACGCGTTTCTATTTCCTTTTCGGTATATTGGTAAGTAAATCTTAAATGTTCAATGATTCCCTGGTTGTTTACAGGATTGTTTAAAAAGTCGGCTATTACTGGGAGTTTCTTTAATTGAAAATTTGGGTTGGGCCTGCATGCTAACAAACCCTTTGTATAAGGATGCTGCGGGTTTGAAAATAGATTATGAACCGAGGCCGACTCCACAATTTCACCATTATACATTACCAAAATATGGTCGGCAATTTCTTTTACCACACCCAAATCATGCGAAATAAAAATCAGACTCATTTCACGCTCTGCCTTCAATTTTAAAAGCAAATTGATAATGGCTTTTTGTACGGTTACGTCAAGCGCGGTTGTTGGTTCATCCGCAATCAAAATTTCCGGCCCGCATGACAAGGCCATGGCGATCATTACCCTCTGTTTTTGTCCACCCGAAATTTGATGCGGATAACTATTAAAAATAGCTTCCGGTCGGGGTAATTGCACCTCGTTAAAAAGCGCAATAGTTTTTGTTCTTGCGTCTTTTTTGTTTAAACCAAGATGTAACTGAAGGGCTTCGGTAACTTGTTTTCCACAGGTAAAAACCGGGTTCAAAGAGGTCATAGGTTCTTGAAAAACCATGGCTATTTGATGGCCTCTAACCTTGTTCATTTCATCATTGGTTAAACCAAACAAGTTGATACTGTTTAAAGAAGCTTCGCCTGTGATAACTGTATTTTTTTCGTTTAATAACCTCATCAAACTTAATGCGGTGACTGATTTGCCCGAGCCAGATTCGCCAACAATAGCAATAGTTTCCCCCTTTTTTAAACAAAAATTAGTGTTTTTAACAACCTCTGTTGTTCCATTACTTGTTTTAAACTTTATATTTAGGTTTGTTACTTGAAGCATTATAAGGGTACTAGGGTAATATGCTCATCTGGAATAAGGGCTTCTCCTCGGTATTTACGTAATAGTTGGGCGGTAGCTACTACATCTTTTTGACAATATATGGCAATTCTTTCCAATTGCTTTTCAACCCAATAGGCCTTAGCAACCATGCTGCCGTCAATATCATCTTTTGGGGTTGGTATATCAAAAATAGCAGTAAGCAAGCTCAGCGATGTAAAACTTTTATAATCGCCAAATTTCCATAGCTCCATGGTATCTAAATGATTAATTTCCCAGGGTTTTTTACCCGAAATTTCCAACTGTACAGGTATTTTTAACCCATTGATGAGCATTCTTCTGCAGATATATGGAAAGTCGAATTCTTTACCATTATGTGCACACAAAATTAAACTAGGAGGCTGATTGGATAATAATGCTGAAAATTGTTCTAAAATATCAAGCTCATTATCCGAATAAAAAGATTTTACTCTTAAACCAATTTGCTTGGTTCCGGTAAAAATGCCTACCGAAATGCAAATTATTTTCCCGAATTCGGCCCAAATACCTGCCCGTTCGTAAAATTCAGCTGCCGATTCATCTTTGCGTTGGAATTGTGTTTTTTGGTCCCATAATTTTTGAAATTGCTCCGGAACTTCATTAAAACCAGAATATTGCGGTACTGTTTCAATATCAATCACCAACAAATTATGTAAGTCATACTGCTCAAGCATGTATCGGTATCATTTTTTCGCCAATTTAATAAATTTTAAGGATAAGCTAGCGGAATGATGTTTTACGATAATCAAATTTATAAAATGTTTAGGTCTAAATTATTTTCCCAATATCTCGAACTTTATATGAAGAATGTTTCCATTGGCATCAACAAGGGTAATGGTATGTTTGCCCGCCGGTGGATTTAAGGCCATTTGGTGAAAGTTTTTTGTTTCCCCAACATATACATCATCCAAATGCCAAAAAATTTTCATTCCGGCAATTCGATGCGCTGCGTTAAAAATAACCTTTCCTCGGCTACCATCAGCCTCCAGCGGTATGTATATTTTTGCCCCATCTTTTGGATATATTACCTCCATAGGCGCGGCACTTTCCCCTTGTAAACAATCAGGACGAAAAGGGGGCAAAACATGGTATTGGTAATTTTTTGTTTTATAATAATATTCCATGGCTGGTGGTAGTATAAACCAGTTTTTATTCACAATTTGATTGGCTGGCATACAATTTTCACTCACCTGCCATTTGCCATCTGCACTAATATGTACCAATTGATGGTATGGGCATACTTGAACTTTTAAACCACTTTTAGGTACCCATTCATCCTTGACTTCTTCACAATATTCGCCCGCACGGTAACCGCTTTTGGTACAAACTTTTATTTTCACCATTTCGCCAATGGGTTTTTCAAACCAATCGCGTGTAACCGGCAACAATCGGAATATCTCAAATAGGGCCGGTGCCGCAGTATTGATTCCGGTTAAATTTGGTCTGCCTTCACCGTCTGTATTACCTACCCAAACACCCACAACATATTTCGGACTAATCCCTATCGCCCATCCATCGCGAAAACCAAAGCTTGTACCTGTTTTCCATGCTATGCGTTGGGTAGAGCTAAATTGTTGCCACAGCATTTCTTCGCCGGGTCGCATCACTTCTTCCATGGCTTGTAGGGTATAATAAATTGAACCGGCATCCAACAATCCATTTTTTTGTAAATCAGGCTTTATTTCAGGGCTTAGGGCATAGATTGGATTATGATAGTCGGCCTGGCAATATTTACCATTGTACTTGTAATAATGATTTAAGACCCTTGCCATATCGGCGTAGGCACCGCAAAGTTCCCAAAGGGTATTTTCGCCACCTCCCAATATTAACGACAAGCCATAATAATCTGCTGGTTTTTTTAGGGTGGTGATACATGCTTTATGCAGCAAATCATAAAACCGCTCGTATTTATATTGCTGTAGCATTTTTACCGCCGGAACGTTTAATGAACGCGATAACGCCCTGGAGGCAGGCACTGCTCCATCATACCCTAAATCAAAATTTTCAGGATGGTAGCCTGCAATTTGGGTGGGAATATCGGGCATTAGGCTATTGGGCAACAACAATCCATCATGCAACATGGCGGTGTAGAGGATGGGTTTTAAAGTACTACCCGGACTCCGGGGCGCATTCACTACATCAACATCACTTTCCATGGTAGAATCTTCCGGATGGGAAATATTACCTGCATAGGCAAGTGCTGCTCCTGTTTCAACATCTAAAACTACCGCGGCTATATTGTTAATATCATTGCCTTTTAGTAGCTGGTGGTTACGCTCCAATATCTCGTTTACCTGTTTTTGTAGATTTAGTTGGATAGTACTTTTAATCCTAGTTGGCGTATTTGGATTGTTAACATGGTCTACTTTAAAACGTTGCAGTAGGTGTGGTGCATAAGAGGGTAGGGCTACTGGTCGGTCTGGTACGGGCTCAAGCTTAGCCAATCTTGCAGTTGTTGAATCTAAAATCCCTTGTTTAAAAAGCTTATTGAGCAGGAGGTTACGTTTTTTAAGCAATATATTTCTGTTTTTACCCGGATGCACCAATGATGGGGCATTGGGTAATACGGCCATTGCTGCCATTTCTCCCCAACTTAATTGTTCCGGATCTCTGCCAAAATATCGCCACGAGGCTGCATCTAGGCCAATAACATTGCTGCCAAATGGCGCATTACTGGCATATAGCGATAAAATCTCATCCTTGTTATAACTAAATTCCAACCTCAAGGCCATAAAAATTTCTGTAATTTTATTCCAGATGGTTCTTTTATGGCGGGTAGCAAGCCTAATTACCTGCATGGTGAGGGTACTGCCTCCGCTGGTTATTTTTCTCGACCGCATGTTATTTTTGATGGCCCTGCCAAAGGCCCAAACATCAAAGCCCGGATGGTTTAAGAAGCGTTTATCCTCAAAAGCTATGATACACTTTTTAAACTTTTCGGGTACATGGGTATTGGGTGGGAAACGCCATTGACCATCAGCTGCAATAGCTGCTCCCAATAATTTTCCGTTGGCATCATCAATAACGTAGGAGGTAGGGCTATTAAATAATGGATTTGGCAAACAAAACGAGAATAATATGCAAAAAATGAAAAAAAAGGCGAATAAAATTAGTATTTTTGGTTTTTTGATAAAGTTTTTAGCCCTTTTATATAATAATTGTACCATTAATTGAAATGACGATAGAAAAGTTATCAATAGTAATTCCCGCCTATAACGAAGGTAACACCATTCATTTGATTTTGAATAAAATTAAAGCAGTTAATTTGATAAACAATATCAAAAAAGAGGTAATTATTGTAAACGACTGCTCATCTGATGATACTGAAAGTGCTATTTTATCTTATCAAAAAAACAACCACGACCTCGATATAAAATATTACAAGCACAAGGTAAACAGTGGGAAGGGTGCGGCCTTGCACACAGGTATAGCCAAAGCAACCGGCGAATATCTTTTGATACAGGATGCCGATTTGGAATACGACCCGGAGGAGTACAATGACTTATTAAAACCAGTTTATAACGGTTATGCCGATGTGGTTTATGGCTCCAGGTTTATGGGTAATAACCCGCACCGCATCCTTTTCTTTTGGCATTCCATCGGTAACCATATGCTTACGTTTGCCTCCAATTTGTTCAGCAATCTGAATCTGACAGATATGGAGACTTGCTACAAGCTATTTAATACCAAGTTGATACAATCCATCAACCTAACAGAAAAACGTTTTGGCTTTGAGCCTGAGGTAACTCAAAAAATTGCCCGTCTGCCAAAAATTAGGATTTATGAGGTCGGCATATCCTACTACGGCCGAACCTATGAGGAAGGCAAAAAAATTGGCTGGAAAGACGGCGTTAGGGCTATTTACTGTATTTTAAAATATGGGTTGTTTAAAAGCTAAGAAAGCAACTTGTATTTATTATAAAAACCCCGCCTTTTAATATTAACATCCAAAGCGGGGTGTAAAATAAATCATAAGTTTTTTAAAAATTTAGGTTTGTTATTAAAGTTAAATCCAACATAGCTATCAAACCTATGTTCATAAGCTTCTTCATTATACTTTTTATGGAAAGCGATAGTCATAAGTGACACCTCATATTTGAACTTTCCATAATTGAAGGCATTTTTGGTTAAGCTTGATAGAGTATATAGATCGAAATCTTCAGGTTTAAAAT
>CAIYNX010000340.1 GCA_903927645.1 uncultured Mucilaginibacter sp. | reverse complement strand
TTTAACCCCGATCATTACACTGAGCAAAGTTTAACGCTAAACGGGAAAACCTTTAAAGTACGTGCTTACGAAAAAATTGTATACGTTCAAAAGCCGGTTGATACCAGCTATGAGGTAATGAATATATACATACCGGTTGAATATTTTAATGGTAAAAGCATCAATGGTTATACCGCTGCCACTGCGCCCATATTTTTTCCGAATAAAGTAGGTGGCTATATGCCTGCTAAACCTGCAAGCACCAGCAATAATGGCCCTATGGCCGATATGCCCCCACTAAATGGCGGACCACCAGAAGGCACATTTCCACCGGGACCACCGCCTAATGGGTTAATGCCGGGCGGGCCGATGGGGCAGGGACCAAAGCAATCGGCTGTGTTGGTGGCTTTGTATAAGGGTTATGTGGTAGCCTCGGCTGGTGCCAGGGGGCGTACAACAAAGGATAAGGATGGTGTTTTTACCGGTAAGGCTCCGGCTGCTTTGGTTGATTTGAAAGCCGCTATCCGCTACCTTAAATTTAACGACGCTGCGATGCCGGGCGATGCCAATAAAATTATCTCGAACGGAACAAGTGCGGGAGGCGCCATGTCTACCTTGTTAGGAGCTACCGGTAATAACCCCGATTATTTGCCTTACCTCAATGCAATTGGAGCAGCCAATACTTCGGATGATATTTTTGCGGTATCGGCCTATTGCCCTATTATTAACCTTGACCATGCCGATATGGCCTACGAATGGCAATTTTATGGCATCAATACCTATGTGCGTGGCGGTCCGCCAATGCCTGGTAATAATAATACTGAGCCCAATAACCTAACCGAAGACCAGATTAAAATATCCAAAGCCTTAAAAGTGCAGTTTCCGGCTTATTTAAATAGTTTGCAATTGAAAGATAAAGCCGGCAATTTGTTAAAGTTGGATGAAAACGGCGATGGTAACTTTAAGGATTTGATAAAGCAATATGTAGTGCAATCGGCACAAAAAGCCATAGATTCAGGCAAGAATTTGTCATCTCTCACTTGGCTTAAATTTGTCGGGAGCAAAGTAAGCGATTTGGATTATGATGCCTACCTAAATTATATGCAACGCCAAAAAACACCCCCCGCCTTTGATGCGCTCGATTTGAGCTCGCCCGAAACGCAATTGTTTGGTACGGCCAGCATCGACAAACAACATTTTACCGATTTTGCTGCAGAAAACTCGACCACCAGTAAGCTAACAGCCGACCAAACCATAGTAAAAATGATGAACCCCATGTATTACATTGGTAGCCCAAATACAAAGGTTGCACAAAACTGGCGCATCAGGCATGGCAGTAAGGATAAAGATACCGGTTTGGCCATATCTGTTATGCTGGCTACTTTATTACAAAACAAGGGCTATAACGCAAATTTAGAACTCCCTTGGGACAAACCACATAGCGGCGACTATGACCTATCTGAACTTTTTACTTGGACGGATAGTATTTGTAAGTAAGAGGGTGATTTTGGGATAACAATACCTGTCTGCGAGAACGTTAATATGCAATAAAAGTTCAAAGTAGACACTGAACTTTACGATTATAATATTTGATTAATGAAAACAATTTGTGTACCTAAAACTCAATTGGCTCAAACCCGTTTGAATTTTGATGAATGTGAACAGGAAGATTTAATGGAGTTACACTTAAATAAAAACACCTTTGATTTAATTTGGCATATAGGTTTCTTTAAAACCATCAATAAATTAACAAATTCGCTAATTGATGATTTTGAGGATGAAAGTATCACCAATAAAACTGAACTATTGAAAGTTTTAAATAGCAACTTATTTAATAAAAACTTATATGACTCCAGTTTATACCCAGCAATTGACGGTATAAAAGATTTATTTAATAAAGCAGTTGATTTTGGCACCGGTGTTTATTTTTATTTTTAAGTTTAATTTGGCTTAATTTTAGCAATTGTTGGTGATAACACCAACAATTGCTAAAATTAGGAGTTGTTGTAAAAGATTTGCTTTGAGTAAAAATATTTTTTATAGATTTAAGGCTACCTAACCAGT
>CAIYNX010000339.1 GCA_903927645.1 uncultured Mucilaginibacter sp. | reverse complement strand
CCATCGCCCTGCACCACGGCAGTATTGAGCAGGAGTTGCGCGTTTGGGTGGAAGAAGCCCTGCATACCCAAAAACTAAAGGCGGTGGTATGTACGGCCAGCCTTGATTTGGGTGTAGATTTCCGTCCGGTGGATTCGGTTATCCAGGTAGGTTCGCCCAAGGGGGTATCCAGGTTTTTGCAACGTGCAGGCCGCAGCGGCCACCGCCCCGGCGATGTTAGCAAAATTTATTTCCTGCCCACCCACTCGTTGGAGCTTGTGGAAGCTGCCGCCTTAAAACAGGCCATTAAAGAAGGTTTGATTGAAGGGCGCGAACCCATGCAACTTTGTTTTGACGTGCTGATACAATACCTGTGCACATTGGCCATCAGCGACGGCTTTATGCCTGATGAGGTGTTTGCCGAAGTACAAAGTACATATTGCTTCCGCGAAATGACGGTAGGTGAATGGGAAGAAATCCTACGCCACATAACCACCGGCGGCGTAGCACTACAGGCCTACGACGAGTACAAAAAAGTAGAGATTGAGGACGATGGCAGCTACCGTATTAAAAGCCGCAGGGTGGCCATGCGCCACCGCATGAACATAGGTACCATTGTAAGTGATGCCATGATGTAAGTAAAGTTTATGACCGGCGGCTACTTCGGCGTTATTGAGGAGTATTTCATCAGCCGGTTGGAGCCGGGCGATGTGTTTACTTTGGCCGGCCGCAACGTGGAGTTGGTGGCTGTGAAAGATATGACGGCCCTGGTGCGGAAGTCAAACTCCAAAAAATCTATCGTGCCAAGTTGGATGGGCGGCCGTATGAGCCTTACTGCCAACTTGGGCCGCGTGCTGCGCCTTACATTCGACAAAATTGTGGCTGGCAATTTTGACGAGCCGGAACTGAAAGCCCTCTCAGGCTTGTTTGCCTTGCAAAAAGAACTCTCGCATATTCCGCAGGCACATGAGCTGCTGATAGAACATATTGAGGATAAAGACGGCTACCATTTAATGGTGTACCCTTTTGAGGGCCGCCAGGTGCATGAGGCCATGAGCTCGTTAATGGCCTACCGCATCAGTAAAATAACGCCCATTACTTTTTCCATTGCGATGAATGATTATGGCTTTGAACTGCTGAGCGACAAACCCATTCCGGTGGATGATAGCAATGCCCATGATTTATTCACCCTTGATAACCTGCTTGCAGATATACAGCGCAGCGTAAACAGTGTGGAAATGGCCACCCGCAAATTCAGGGATATTGCGATGATAGGCGGCCTAATCTTCCAGGGGTACCCCGGCGAGCAAAAAAAGGCCCGGCACTTACAGGCATCCGCCGGCTTGCTCTTTAAGGTGTTTAGTGAACATGACCCCAACAACATTTTGCTGCGGCAGGCGTACCAGGAGGTGTTTGACCAACAGATGGAGGAAGTACGCCTGCGCAATGCCCTGCAGCGCATACAGCAAAGCAATATCGTCATTACCGTGCCGCGACATTTAACGCCGCTTTCCTTCCCCATTATTGTGGACGGCCTTAACCGGTACAACCTTTCCTCCGAAAAACTGGAAGACAGGATTAAGCGCATGCAGCAGGCTGAATGGTAGCAAACCACCACCGTTTTTGAAAAATTTAGTACACCCGTTTTAAAAAATGAGACAAAATGAGACATGCAAAACAGGTGTTTCACTTTGCCAAATTTGCAAACGCCTATAACCCTTTGCAGTACTGCATTTGCACCCAAAAATGAGACAACATGCGACATGCAAAACAGGTGTCTTATTTTTAAAAGCCAACTTTTTGAAAAATGCCTGAAACCCTTTACAGATAAAGGTTTCAGACAATTATTGAAATACGTAGAAAATGTAAAAAAGTGGTACAATACCGGTACAGGTGTGCCATTTGCTGTAAGCCTTACCAGTAAAGGGTTGCGGCGAAAAATGAGACAGGTAAAAACTGACCGTTCGGCGGTTTTTACAAATTTTATAGTTGACCCTTTTTGCGCCATGCCTACGGTTAGGAATAGGCAACTCTTGGCCGCCGCCACCGGCGGGGCCATTATTGCTACCAAAACGACTATAATTAACCCTGACCACATAGAAAAAAGTTTTTATCCCTAATGTAAATTTTTTAATGCGGATGATACCGGCTGTGAGTTACTTAAATGTAAGGTTTCGGGTTACAAGTTGCTTGTTACACGCGGAGATTAAACCGCAAAGTTTAACCACAGCGTTACACAGAGTTTTTTCACAGAGTTACACGGAGTTTATTGTAGGGGTAGGCGGTAGCTGCGAAAGCCATGCATGCGGTAAAAATGAAACGGAAAGTGTAATTTATTAAAACCATTTAAAATTTTTGCAAAAGCGCTATAGTGGCAACCGAAAATGGGAGCAGAGGGGATAGCGATGCCTGCCGCTGTAATGCCTATACAAATTCTGTACTTAGCCGTGGTGGTACTATGTGGCTTTGGTTGCCACGCTCGCTTGTACTTTCTGTACTGTATTCAACAAAAAACAGCCGCAGGGCTTTTACACCCAGCGGCTGTACAACTGCTCTATTTTGTTTTACCCTGTAAATGCTCTTTGCAAAAGGGCTTTTATTCGCAGTTCGACATGCCCTACGGAACATGCCGAACAACGGGGAACCTTTTTATCCTCCGTAGCCAAATGCAACGGAGAGCGGCGACAACCTACTGCGAGCAGGCTGCACGGCATTCTATTTGTCCCCATACCTACGCCATGAGGGAAAAGAGTTATGTTGAATGTTATAGTTAAACCTGATAAGTGAGAAATCTATTGCTAAAAGAAATTTTGCTT
>CAIYNX010000338.1 GCA_903927645.1 uncultured Mucilaginibacter sp. | reverse complement strand
TTTTGCCTACTCTATTCAGTTTTCGGCACCGCTGTTGCATGCTTGTTGATTTATTGTCGTTTTCTGCTTTCCGACATAAAACTATAATTATATAGTTAAAAATTTCGTTTTATAACCCAAAAATAGGCTTTAAAAGCAACCTAAATCAATACCAATGTGGGGGTATAAGCACTACCTAATTGGGGTATTTAAAATATTATTTAAAAAAATGAACAATTGTAATTGCTTGATGGGCTTTAATACCCCCTCATTCGCTATCAAATACCTCCATTGGGGTATTTAACTTAATAGAAAAAATACTGATATTTGATCAAATTAATTTATAAACAATAAAATCATGAACAAAGAAAATTTAATTATTGAAAATGTAATTTGCGAACAAATGCCTGGCCCAATTAATGGTTTAGGTGAATTTATTCATCATGACAATGCTTATAGTCGAATTCAGGCATATTTAAAATCTATGAAACCTATATCCGATGACCCTAACTTTGTATATGGTAATATATTTGGATTGGATTTTTTTAAAAACCTTATCAACACGATTGATAAATATAATCTTGATAATCCTAGTAGTAAAAAAATTGTAGGGATAAGAGTATACAATGCCTTAACAGCTAGACCTTATCTTCCTAATCCTAAACAAGAGTTAGCAGATGTTGTTATTGTTCCTGTACTTGAAGATGGTTCAGATATTTCACACGTCTGCGAACCTCATGAACCTATTCAACCTGGTATCGAGATTGCTGCTATTCCCTTAAATGTAAGATTGAGTGGTGGAATGCCATGTCCAAATCAGTGCCGTTGATTTATTTTAATTTTTAATTTGGTTGTGAACATTGATGTTACTATTTGTAATTTTAGTAATGGATTTATTCACAACCATTTCGAAATCAGTTTCAGCTTTTTCAGACTTATCCGAAATACTTCCGCTTATATTTAGGCTAAAATTTGCCCAAAAAAAGGAAATATATTTTTTGTTAGGTCTTTTCTTTATCATATCAGCCCCATTAAAACTGATATCATTAATTACTGCTATACTAATTATCAATAATATGCCATTATATACTTTTATGGCTATTTCAGAAGGGATTTTGGTTTACTTTTTTTTTAGCAAGTTATTATTTAATAAAGTACATAATTGGCCTATTTTAATAATCGTTTTGTTTCACTTATTATGTATAGTTTTTTCACAAAGTATATTTGAATTTAATTCATATTCATGGACATTTGATATGCTAATTATATTATTATTAGGTATTTCGAATCTTTTTAAATTATATAGTAACGATAAAATCCAAACATCTCTAGAAGGGCATCCAGAATTTATTATTACAGCTGGGTGGTTAATTTATGCTTCAGGTTCAATGTTTACCTATTTAATGGGAACTTCCATATTATCAGGCAAAGCAGGTGGTTTTTACCATAATGCTTGGATTTTTCAGTGTGTGTCTAATATCCTCAAAAACATAATAATATGCTACGGAATATGGCGATCCAGATAGCTTTTTCTCCAGCGGTTTACCTAGTTATTGGCACTTCGGCCATGATTTTGATGATTATGGTTATAATTGCTTTTGCTTTGGCTTTTCAGCGTAAGCTTGCAAAAAAAGCCAGGGAATACCGTGAGATTGAAAAACTGGTACAACAACAAGAATTACAGTCAGCTTATTTTGTTATTGAAGGACAAGAACATGAACGCAAACGTATTGCTGCAGAATTGCATGATAATATTGGTGGTCATTTGGCAACTTTAAAAATTTATAGCGATCTTACCTTAACCAAAGATAATCCTGAGGATTTAAATAGGTTCATCAAAAAAGTAAATGAAATTAGTATCAGCTTAGGCGATGAAATTCGTAAAATTTCTCATGAACTTGATCTAAGGACATTGTCGGGTTTTGGATTAAAAGTAGCTGTTGAACACTTGTGTGAAGCAGTTACAAATTCGGGCAAATTAATTGCTATCCCCGTAATTGATATCCAAGGATATATTGATGATTTAGAATCTTTTCATCTTTATCGAATTATACAAGAACTAGTTACAAATACACTGAAACATAGTGGTGCAACCCAATTAAGGATTGAAATTACCCAAATTGAAGAATATATTACTTTGATTTACGAAGATAATGGGCGTGGTTTTGACTTAGAAACGATAAATAAAGGTATGGGAATACAAAATATAAAAACCAGAGTAAAGCAAGTTAATGGGAATTTAACCATTGATGCTTCAATTAAAGGGACTACATTTATTATTGAAATTATATGCCATGCATGATTTATTAATTTACATAGCTGACGATCACGGAATAGTGGTTGATGGATTGAAAGAGATATTGAAGGCAGTGCCACAATATATTGTTGGAGGTACAGCCAATAACGGTGAAGAATTGATAGGTTTGGTAACCAACTATCCCCCAGATTTAGTTATATTGGATATTAATATGCCTAAAATGAATGGTATACAATGTACAGATTGGATTAAAAAATTCTTTCCTAAAACGAAGGTAATTATTTTAACAATGTTTCCAGAAAGAACTTACATTGATCAGTTAATCAAAGTTGGTGCTGATGGGTGCCTATTAAAAAGCCGTGGTAGTCAGGATTTGCTTGAAGCTATAGACCGTGTTGTATCAAATAAATCATACTTTGATAGTATAAAAGACTTTGTTGAAAAAGATAATCATAAGGTATACAACCTTAGTGAAAGGGAGCTTGAAATTATAAAGTTAATAGTATATGGAAGCACAACTATCGAAATTGCGAATCAATTATACTTATCAGAACATACAATTAAAACACATCGCAAAAATATTTTTCGAAAATTAAGTATTTCAAGC
>CAIYNX010000337.1 GCA_903927645.1 uncultured Mucilaginibacter sp. | reverse complement strand
TGCATTTAGTTTTGAATTGTCTGATACCTATGGATTTCCATTAGATCTTACTGAATTAATGGCAAGAGAAAGGGGATGGACAGTTGATATAGAAGGCTATAACCATGCCCTTCAAGAACAAAAAAATCGTTCCCGTGCCGCTACTACCATTAATACCGGCGATTGGGTGGTTTTGAGGGAGGAGGAGAATATGGAGTTTACCGGCTATGATGAAACTGAAACCATCGCGCATATTTTAAAATATCGCAAGGTTGTCGCTAAAGGGAAGGAGCAATATCAGATAGTATTGGATAAAACACCTTTTTATGCCGAAAGTGGCGGTCAGGTAGGCGACCAAGGCGAACTGGTATTTACCGATGGCGAGATTATTGCCGTAACCGATACCAAAAAGGAAAATGGTTTGATCGTCCATTTTACGGATGAATTGCCGGTTGCTTTGGATAGCACACTCACCGCCATAGTAAATATTGATTTACGCGTCAGTACCGAGCGTAATCATAGTGCCACCCATTTACTACATGCTGCTTTAAAACAAGTTTTAGGTAACCACGTAAATCAAAAAGGTTCTTTAGTTAATGCTGATAATCTGCGTTTCGACTTTTCGCATTTTGCCAAAGTGACGGATGAGGAGTTGGAGCGAATTGAACAAATAGTAAACGAGAAGATAAGGGAAAATATATTTTTAAAAGAAGAACGAAATGTTCCTTATCAACAAGCAATAACCAGCGGGGTAACCGCTTTATTTGGCGAAAAATATGGCGATTTTGTGCGTGTAATTACCTTTAGCGAGGAATTTAGCAAGGAGCTTTGCGGTGGTACCCACGTAAAAGCAACCGGGCAAATAGGGTTCTTCATAATAACTGCTGAAAGTGCGGTTGCAGCAGGGGTGAGGCGTATTGAAGCCATTACCGGGGTAGCTGCCGAAAACTATATTGCCTTGCAAAGTAAATTGGTACAGCAGCTAAAAGAGTTGTTAAAAAACCCGAAGGACCTTTCAAAGAGTGTAGAGGCTTTGCTGGATGAGAACAACCGTTTAAAAAAAGAAATAGAAAAAGCGATCCTCGAAAAATCGGCAGGATTAAAACATGAGTTGGCCAAAACGGCAGAAGCCATTAACGGCATCAACTTTATAGCCCAACAAGTTGAACTACCTAATGCTGATGCGATAAAAAACCTGGCATATCAAGTTAAGGATATAGTAGATAATTTGTTTTTGGTATTAGGCGCTGTAATTGATGGTAAGCCATCCCTAACCGTAATGATAGCCGAAAATTTGGTTAAAGAGAAAAATCTGAATGCCGGAGCTATTATCCGCGAATTGGCAAAAGAAATTAAAGGTGGAGGCGGCGGTCAGCCTTTTTTTGCAACTGCAGGCGGTAGTGATGCTGGTGGATTGGAGGCAGCTATGGCAAAAGCCAAAACTTTTATAGCAAAATAAATTGCCCATTTTAAAATATAGTATCATTTTTAAGTAATAACTTTATATTTGGCTTTCTTTTTTACGGCATAAGCCTTGTATTGATTATATGATAATTCTACCAGACGAGATAAGTGACAAATATGAGTTAGTTGTTGGTTTAGAAGTACATGCCCAATTATCAACATTAAGTAAATCATTCTCTTCAGATTCTGCTTCTTTTGGCGCGGCGCCAAACCAGCATATTAGTCCGGTTTCATTAGGTCATCCGGGTACGCTTCCACGCATCAACAAAAAAATGGTAGAATATGCCGTTAAAATGGGTTTGGCCTGTAATTGTACCATTAATCTATACAATAACTTTGCCCGTAAAAATTATTTTTATGCCGATTTGCCCAAAGGTTACCAAATAACGCAGGACCATGACCCCATATGCATTGGAGGAAAGGTAACAATCAGGTTAGCCAATGGAACAAAAAAATCGCTAGCCATACACCATATACACATGGAAGAAGATGCCGGCAAAAGCATGCACGACCAACACCATGCCGATTCGCTCATTGATTTAAACAGGGCAGGAGTTCCACTTATTGAAATAGTTTCAGAACCTGATTTGCGAAGCAGTGAGGAAGCAGGATTATTCCTTACCGAAATCAGGAAGCTGGTACGTTATTTGGATATTTGCGACGGCAATATGGAGGAAGGCAGTTTGCGTTGCGATGCCAATATATCAGTTAGGTTAAAGGGAGCCACTGCTTATGGTAACCGGTGTGAGGTAAAAAACCTAAATTCCATCCATAATGTTCGTAGGGCTATTGATCATGAATTTGTCCGTCAGGTGCTTATTATAGAAGCCGGAGGGTATATTGACCAAAATACATTGAATTTCAATGCAGACACCGGCGAAACTTCGGTACTACGCTCCAAAGAAATGGCGAATGATTACCGGTATTTTCCTGAACCAGATTTGGCACCATTGCAATTAAGTGAAGCATACGTACAAACAGTTAAGGAAAGTTTACCAGCATTGCCAAATGCCCTGTTCGAAAAATATACAGAAAAACTAGGTTTATCTGAGTATGATGCCAATGTAATAATAGCCGACAAAGATTTTGCTCATTACTTTGAAGAGCTTATAAAAAATACAGATCATTATAAAGCTGCTGCAAATTGGTTAATGGGGCATATAAAATCGTATTTAAACGAAAACAATATAGCCGTTAATGATTTAAAAATAAAGCCAGCCACCCTGGCAGGTATCATAAAATTGGTTGATGCCGGTAAAATTAATAACTCCGTAGCCTGGCATAAATTATTCCCCGGTTTGTTAAATGAGCCAAATAAAACACCTGAGCAAGTGGCTAAAGATTTGAACTTGTTAATAAGTGAAGACAATGCTGATTTAAACCAATTTATACTTGATGCGCTTGCAAAATATCCTGATAAGGTTATAGAATATAGAAAGGGCAAAAAAGGTGTTGTAGGGTTATTTATGGGCGAAATTATGAAGCTTTCGAAAGGAAAAATTGACCCGCAACAAACAAACAAACTGCTATTAAAAGAGCTTGAAGCAAAATAAAGCATTATTTTTATGCCTTATTTACTTGCCCAATTTTACAAGGTTTTGATAATTAATTAGGTGGGGCAAATAACATTGTTTTAAAAAAATACCAATTATACTTATACTGCAATTTTACCATTATGAAAAAAGTTTTAATAAACAGTATTTTCCTATTGACTGTACTTGTTTTTTCATGTAAAAATAACAACTCATTCACCCTATCCGGTACAGTGAAAAGCCCCGGAAGTTTAAAAGAGATTTATTTGATGGGTGCCGATACCAGCACAACAGGTATTTCGGTTATTGATTCGACAAATTTAAATAACGAAGGTAAGTTTGAATTTAAGCATTCTACACCATTTGCCAATTTGTATAAACTGCGCATAGGTAGTAATATATTTGATCTGATTGCCAAAAATGGTGATGCAATTGGTTTTACCACCAATTTAACAGATCAAGCCCATGCTTATACGGTTACAGGTTCGGATGAATCGACTAAAATTCAAGACTTTAACAGAATTAGTAATTTGTTTGGAACGAAGAGTAACCAAATAAATGAGGAATACCAGACAAAGGCACAACAATTGGGTAGAGAGTCGGATTCATTGCTTAAAATTTATAGGCCAAAATTTTTAGCTATATACCATGAATATGCCGATTCTGTATTGAGCTTTGTGCATACCAATAAAACCTACCTTGCTGCATTTTATGCGGCTACTTCCCTTTCACCTTCACCAAACTCGCCCGAACCATCAAAATACGAGCAGCCGTTGATACAATATGCTGATGAAATAAAGACGCTTTTCCCGGATAACCCTAGTGTGGCTCGTTTCAAAAAAGAGATGATAGCTTTGAAACCTTTATCAATTGGCCAAAAAGCGCCCGATTTTACAAGCAATGGATTAGATGGAAAGGCTATAAAACTATCAGACTTTAAAGGTAAATATGTGATGCTTGATTTTTGGGCATCGTGGTGTGGGCCATGCAGAAATGAAAATCCGAATGTTGTAAAACAATATAAAATTTATAAACCATTAGGCCTTAATATTTTAGGTATATCATTAGATGTTGATAAAGGAAAGTGGCAACAAGCCATACAAGCAGATGGTTTAATTTGGCAACACGTTTCGGACTTAAAAAACTTTGAAGGACCAACCGAAAGGTTGTATAATATCAATGCAATACCATCCAACTTCATTATAAATCCTGAAGGAATTATTGTAGCAAAAAATGTAACGGGCACCGACCTTGAAGAATTTTTAAACAGAACGTTTATTCATTCTCAACAAATCGTTAAAATAAAGTAACATTTAACAATTTATTAATATAATATTTACTATTTCGTTCATTTTTTGGTCTACTTTTATGAAAAAATTTGTACCTCATGAGTAATGCTACAAAACAAAAAATTTTGATTGTTGATGATGAACCTGATATTCTTGAACTTATAGAATACAATTTAAAGAAAGAAGGTTATCAGGTATTTTTGGCTCGAAACGGTCAGGAAGCAGTTGCAGAGGCCAAAAGGTCGTTACCAGATTTAATAGTTTTGGACATCATGATGCCAAAAATGGATGGTATTGAAGCATGTAGAATTATGCGTACCATGCCCGAATTTAAAAATACATTTATGGTGTTTTTAACTGCACGTAGCGAAGAGTATTCTGAAATTGCTGGCTTCAATGTTGGCGCGGATGATTATATAGCTAAGCCTATTAAGCCGCGTGCTTTGGTAAGTAGGATAAACGCAATATTACGCAGAAATGCACCTGCCGATGAGGTGATTGATAATAAATTAGAAATAGGTAATTTGATAATAGATAGGGAAGCCTATTTGGTATTTCAAAATGGAGAAAAGGTTGTATTAGCTAAAAAGGAATTTGAACTTTTATACCTTTTGGCTTCTAAACCCGGTAAAGTTTATACCCGCGAAGTGATTTTGAAAAATATCTGGGAAGATTCTGTTGTGGTAACTAATCGTACCATTGATGTACATATCCGTAAATTACGCGAAAAACTAGGCGATGATTGTGTGGCTACTGTAAAAGGTGTAGGCTACAAATTTGAGGCATAGTAGCTTATATAAAATATACCTAAACGGCATGGTGAACAATCATGTCGTTTTTTTGTTTTATAAAAAAGGGTAACCACAAATTAGCCATTAAATGGTTATGGTAATTTAACGTATTTTTGAAAATTATTTAAAAGTATGAAGCTACCCAAATTTACCGACCTGATATTATTTGAAAACGACGATATAATTGTGGTGAACAAACCTCCATTTATTAGTTCGTTAGACGAGCGTGAGGGTGGTGAAATTAATATGTTGAGATTGGCTAAAGCATATTCGGCTGATGCTCAGGTTTGTCATCGTTTAGATAAGGAAACGTCGGGCGCTCTGATTATAGCAAAAAATCCGGAAGCATACAGAGCAATATCCATACAATTTGAAAAAAGAAAAGTAAAGAAAATTTACCATGCTGTTATTAACGGAATACATGTTTTTGATCAGCTTTTAATTGATCTACCTATATTGAATGCAGGCAAAGGAAATGTTACCATTAACAGGCAAGATGGTAAAAGAGCGGAAACCTGGTTTCAATCAATAAAATATTATAAACACTATACGCTGGTTGAATGCAAACCGATTACCGGCCGCATGCACCAAATCAGGATTCATTTAGCCACTCAAAAAGCTTCAATAGCCGGTGATGTATTATATAAAGGTGAACCCGTATTTCTATCAAAACTTAAACGCAAATACCAACTTGGTAAAGATCAAGAGGAACTACCCATCATGAAAAGGTTTGCCTTACATGCCTTTGAGGTAAGTTTTAAGTTATTAAATGATCAGGAAATAACAATCAATGCTCCTTATCCTAAAGATTTTGAAACTTTACTAAAATTACTGGATAAATTTGATTCCTAAAACCCCTAATTACCTAAGTAAAGATTGAATATTTTAGAACTTATTCTATAATTATCCTCTTTAAATAATATCCATCCTTATCAATAACGGGTAGGGTTTTACTTACAACTTCTATACCACTTTTATTTACAGTAGCTCGTATGGTACCCGTATCAGTTGTAATATCAATAGGAAGCGGGATTGATATATTTTTTAAACTGATTAAGTATTTATTATTAATTTTTGTAGCAACATGAATATCTAACTTATTGGTGGTTCGCAAAAACAAATCAAATAAAGGTTTTAAATCTTTGCCCGATTCTTTTTCAAAAAAATGTTCAACATCATCCGTATTTACCAAATTATCATAGGTGAAATTAGGAGAAGTTGCAAACTTTTTTAATGCCGGAAAGAAAACACTATCGCCAAGTACATATCTGATGGTATGCATAAAAAACGCTCCTTTGCCATAAATATCACCATTATAAGCGGCCTCTTCATCTATATCCTTTCCACGCACTACAGGTATTTTATTGCCAAACTTTGTAGCGGCGTCTTTAAAATATTTAATATAAGCAGCCTCGCCATCATATTCTCTAACATAAAGCGCGTCGCCAAAGGTATTTATCCCCTCATGTATCCAATAATCGGCCCAGTCTTTGGCAGTTACTTTATTACCCCACCATTCATGCCCGAATTCATGGTGCATTAACCAGTCATAGTCTTCACCTCCTATCTTTGTATACCTAAACTTATTACCGTAGGCATTCATAGTTTGATGTTCCATACCTAAATGTGGTGTCTCGCAAATCGCAATCTTTTCTTTAGCCCAAGGGTATTCACCAAAATATTTTTCCTCTTCGTGCACAGTCTTTTCAAGAATATCGAGGTGATGGGCTGCTTTTGATTCATGTTCTTTTAAAACATAAAATTGAAGCGGTACCTTATTCCCATTTATAGTGGTGTAAGTTTTGCTAACAACCGCATAATCGCCTACATTAAACAGGATACTATAATTGTTAATGGTATAATTTGTTTTCCAATGAAAAGTGGCTGTTTTACCATGTTTTGCTACTTTTTGTAATAATCCCGGACCAGCAACTACCAACTCTTTAGGTACTGTTATAAACATATCTACCCCTTCATTGGGTTCATCGGATGGGTGGTCTTTACATGGGAAATATATTTTACCTCCTGTACCTTCGGCAGTAATAGCCAACCAATGATGCCCGGTGGAATCCCTGGTCCAAGTAAATCCATCATCCCAAGGTGGACGACGAGCAACATGGGGTTTACCGCCATAAAAAACTTTAACTCTGGCTTTGCCTGCAGGATGCTCAGTATTTAGGTTAATGGTAATGAGATTGTTTTTATAAAGAAATGGTTGCGGTTTATTGTCGACCAATATTTTTGAAACATTGAGCGAATCGAGCAAATCAAAAAGCAGTACTTTGCTTGGTTGCAACATGTTTACATCAATAATGGTATATCCATTAATTGATTTTTGTTCAAAATCAACATTTAAAGCGATGGTATAATGCCTTACATCCATTATGGCCTGTTCGGGTTTTATTTTACCACCCGATGTTAATACTTGCGCCTTTACTTCACTGGCAAAAATCAGGAGTATAATTGCCGCATATACTTTATTTATCATGTTATTCAGTTATGTTAAACTTAATTGGAATGGTATATCGTACTTTAACTGGCTTACCATTTTGCTTACCAGGAATCCATTTTTTCGAAAGCTCATTAAAGCTCAAATTGTCAATAAAATTCTTTATTTAATTTGAATCTAAAGTAAACGATATTGGTATTGAAAATATAGAACGTACAGATACTCCATTTTGCTTACCAGGAATCCATTTTGGACATGCTTTCATAACCCGAACTGCTTCTTCATCACAACCATCGCCAATTCCCCTCAAAACCTTAACATCTGAAAGTGTCCCGTCAATTTCAACAACAAACATTAAAACAACCTTTCCCTGAGTATTATTATTCCTTGCTTCTGTTGGATATTTCAGAGTTTTACTGATAAATCTATAAAGTTGTTCTTTTCCTCCTTCAAATTCAGGTTGTTTTTGTACTAGTGTATATATTTTATTTTTGTCTTTAAGATATTCCGAATCATTTTCAGTTTTTTGTTGCGCTTTTACTACGATAGCCCCAATTAAAAGTAACAATGTGATTAAGATTTTCTTCATTATATACCGGATTTTATAATTATAAATTTAATGCTTTTCACGTTAATTTCCAATTCCCGGCATCTTATTAATGCTCCCTTACCAACAACCCATCTGCAAAGTTTCTTAGATATTGTTTATTAGCTTCCGGTGTATCTATTTTATCCAATGCGTTGAAAGCTTTATCTGCAAATTCTTGCATTTTTATTTCTGCCTGAGTTCTTATGCCCAATTGGTTATAAATACGTGTGATTGCACTAACTTTTTCTACACTATCAAATTCTGATAATTGCAGCCAATAGTTTAATTCTTTCTGAATGGTCATATCAGCTAGTTCGGTAGCTTTTAATAGCAAGAATGTTTTTTTATTCGAGATAATATCTCCGCCTACTTGTTTACCAAATTTATCAGGGTCGCCATAAACGTCCAAAATATCATCCTGTAATTGAAAGGCAATGCCTAAATTTTCACCAAAACTATACAATTTGTCGGCATCTCCATTTTTTGCTCCGCCTAATAAGGCGCCAATTTTTAATGCGCCTCCTAATAGTACAGCAGTTTTTAGGCGGATCATGTTTAAGTACTCCTCAATGGTAACATTGGTACGCGTTTCAAAATCCATATCAAACTGCTGACCTTCGCAAACCCCAACCGCGGTTTGATTAAAAACAGATAAGGTAGTTGCCAATAAATTCTCGGGTACTCGCATTATTAGTTTATAGGCCTCCACTAGCATTACATCGCCCGATAATATGCCTACATTTTGGTTCCATTTACTATGTACGGTTGCCTTTCCTCTTCTTAATGGCGCATTGTCCATGATATCATCATGCATCAAAGTGAAATTATGGAATACCTCGATAGCCAGAGCAGGAGGGATGGCTGCTTCTAAATCACCATTAAATAAATCGCAGGCCATTAATAATAAAGCTGGTCTCATGCGTTTACCTCCTAAACCCATAATATAAGTTATAGGCTCATAAAGTTGAGCAGGCTCATTTGGGAAATAGAGCTTTTCGACCGATTTAGTAATAATTGATTGTAATTCCTGAAGTGTTTTCATTAATAGTTTGCAGTGCTGAACTTTTTTGTATGGCTATTTGATAAATTAACCATCCAATGAATATAAGTTGTAAATCGTTTATTAGTCGTTTATTAAAATAAAATCAATTTGTTTTTTTGTGAGATCAACGCTTTTTACCTTAATCCGCACTTCATCACCCAATTGGTAAACTTTCTTTTTACGCTGACCAATAATAGCATAATTTTTTTCATCCAAAGTATAAAAATCATCGGATATATCGCGCAAGCGAATCATGCCCTCGCATTTATTTTCAATAATTTCAATATACATACCCCATTCTGTCACTCCCGAAATTACACCACTATATATAGAACCTATTTGATCTTTCAAAAATTCAGCTTGTTTATATTTGATGGATGCACGTTCTGCATCAGCAGCTTTTTTTTCCATTTGTGAACTATGCTGACATAGTTTTTCGTAATGGTCGGCATTGGCTGATTGCCCGCCATTTAAATAATGAAACAATAACCGATGAACCATCACATCAGGGTAACGACGAATAGGCGAGGTAAAGTGAGTATAATGATCAAATGCCAGGCCATAATGGCTTGAGCTTTTAGTAGTATAGATGGCTTTGGCCATTGAGCGGATGGCTAGTTGGGTAAGTACATTTTGTTCTTTTTTTCCCTCTACATCCTCCATTAAAAAGTTAAGCGACTTTGCTGTTTCCTTATCCGACTTTGTATTGATCTTATACCCAAATCTTGCCGCAAACTGTGCAAAACTTGCCAAGGCTTCTGGTTTTGGCGTATCATGTACCCGATATACAAAGGTATATTTGTTTTTGCCTTTCCCTAATTTGCTGGCATATTCTGCCACCTTACGATTGGCAAGCAACATAAAGTCCTCAATTAATTTATGCGCGTCCTTACGTTCCTTAACATATACACCTATAGGTTTACCAGTATCATCTAATCTAAACTTTACCTCAGTGGTTTCAAAGCTAATGGCGCCATTTTTAAATTTCCGTTCGCGGAGTTTATAGGCAAGCGCATTGAGCTTTAATATTTCTTGCTCATAGTCGCCCAGTTTATTTTCAATCACTTCCTGTACTTCTTCATAGGTAAATCTCCTATTAGAATGTATGATGGTTTTTCCAAACCATTCATTTAATATATGCGCTTCTTCATTTAATTCAAAAACTGCCGAAAAACATAATTTGTCTTCATGTGGTCGTAAGGAGCATAAGCCGTTTGAAAGGCGTTCGGGCAACATGGGTATAACCCGGTCAACCAAATAAACGGAAGTACCTCTTTCATCGGCTTCTTTATCCAGTTCCGAGTCTGGTTTAATATAATGGCTTACGTCTGCAATATGAACACCAACCTCATAATTTCCATTTTCTAATACTTTAAAAGATAAAGCGTCATCAAAATCTTTTGCATCAAACGGATCGATTGTAAAAGTGGTTACCTCCCTAAAATCTCGCCTGCGGGCAATTTCATCAGGGGTAATAATGTCCGGAATGCTTTCAGCCTCGTGCTCTACCTCTTTATTAAATGATAGCGGAAAACCATACTCTGCAAGTATGGCATTCATTTCGGTATCATTTTCACCTTGGGTACCTAAAATTTGTTTTATCCTACCTATTGGGTTTTTTGCTTCGGCAGGCCAATCGGTAATTTCGGCCACTGCCTTGATGCCATTTTTAGCCCCATTTAATTCGGCCATGGGTATAAAAATATCGTGCATCATTTTACGATCATCCGGAATAAAAAAAGCAAAACGTTCCGAGAGTTTAACAATACCGGTAAACTCCATCTTGGCACGTTGCAAAATTTCTATTACTTCGCCTTCTTTTTTCTTTCCGCGGCTTTTGGCGTAAACGTAAACTTTTACCCTATCGCCATTTAACGCATTGCGTAATTTACGAGGGGCTACAAAAATATCGCTTTCAAATTCATCGTCGGTTATTATATAGGCAGAACCATCGTTGGTTAAGTCCACCTTTCCTTCAATATAGGTTTTTAGCTCAAGTAATTGAAATTTACCCGGATTTACTTCTTTTAGTACACCACTAAAGGCTTGGTCTTTCAATATATCAAGAATTACTTCTCTGGCTTCCTGATCATGTACATTTAATATAGCAGAAACTTGTTTATAATTTAGAGCTTGGTTGCCATTTTTTTCAAATATATCTAACACCATTTGTGTTAATACCTGATCAATGGTCGAGTTGTTTTTCTTTTTTTTTGATGACATTATAGTCGTTTTGTTTTATACAAATATAGTTATTAGCCTTGCACCATTTGTAAGCGGTGATTGATTTATTAGCAATTAAAACATGAAATTTATTATACTTGTTTCTGATTTTGCAATAAATAAATAAAAAATGCAGTGTCCTATTTAGTGGTTTGAATACATTTTAGTACAATTAACATTAAATTATTTGTCTTAAACAATTTCTTAACATTAGTGTATTTTTTGGGCCAATAATAGGGCTATGTTAACTTATTGTTTTTGTTTGCACAATATTACCTTAACAAACGGGTCATACTTTTGCGATTGATAAATTAAAATCGCATTATGAAACAAAATTTACGAAAAATTTCACGTTTGCTATTAACATTAGGCATAATGTTAATGGTTTGTGGCAGTGTATTTGCCCAAGTCATCACCATAAGAGGTGTTGTTCTTGACGAATATAATCAACCAATACCTGGAGCTTCAGTTACCGTTAAAGGTGGTCTTACTGGAGCAGTTACCGGTATTGAAGGCCGTTTTACCTTGTCTGCCGAAAAAGGACAAGTTTTAAAAGTTAGTTTCTTAAGTTATAAAACTCAAGAAGTAACCATTACATCTGAAGTTAATTATTCAATTAAACTTGAACCAGAATCTAAGTCACTTAACGAAGTAGTAGTAACTGCTTACAACGTAAAAAAAGAAGTTAAAAGACTAGGTTACTCAGTTCAGGAAGTTAAAGGTGCTGATTTAGTTAAGGCACGCGACGCAAACCCAATCAATGCATTAGCCGGTAAAGTTGCCGGTTTATCTGTTGGTGCTAGTGCAGAAATGTTTGGCAGGCCAGAATTAGTGCTGCGCGGTAGTAAAGATTTACTTTTCGTAGTGGATGGCTCACCAGTTAACTCTGATACTTGGAATATTAGTCCGGATGATATTGAAACTTACTCAATTTTAAAGGGTCCAAACGCTGCAGCCTTATATGGTTCACGTGGTATAAATGGTGCAATTGTTATTACAACAAAAAAAGGCACCAAAGACAAAAAGGGATGGCAAGTTGATTTTAACAATAGCCTTGTATTTGATGGTTCATGGATAGCAGTTCCTAAAGCTCAAACTGAATACGGTCGTGGTAATGCTTACCATTATGAATATCAAGCAAAAGATGCAAACCCGGTTTATACTCCAACTGGCGACGTACTTTATGACAATGGTAACCGTTTAGCAGAATATGGTCCTCGCTTTGAAGGTCAGTTATTACGTCAGTATGATAGTCCTTACAACACCCTTACTGGTGTACGTACTCCAACTCCTTGGCTTGCCAGAGGTGTTAATAACTATGACAATTTTGCACAACAAGGTTATACCAATACCAGCAACTTAGCTTTTGCGGGTAGTGGTAATAATTATGCAACTCGTTTTTCTTATTCGCATTTGTATCAAAAAGGTATATTCCCTAATACAGCTATTAATAGCGATGGTTTTAACCTGAGTGCAAGCTATACCGTAAATTCTAAATTAACCATTGATGGTAATGTTAATTTAAACAAACAATATAGCCCAAACATTCCCGAAGTAACTTACGGACCTCAGAGCTATATCTACATGTTTAAGGTTTATGGTTCAGCTGATTATGATGTACGCGATCTTAAAGACATTTATAAAGGTCCTCAAGGTGTTCCAAACTTGGTTCAATACGCCCAAGAATATGGTCGTTTAAATAACCCTTGGTTTATAGCCGACAAATGGTTACGTGGTACTGATAAAACAGATATTTACGCTTATTTGAAATTGAATTACGCCTTTACAAAAGATTTAAATTTGGCTGTTCGTTCAACTATTACCACTTGGAATCTTAAAAAGACTGAACAAGTTCCTTCTTCAGCTAACTTAAATAGCTATACTGGTATTATTGCAGATTATCAGTTTGGCTGGTATGGCGACTATCGTGAAGATGATCGTCAATTGTTTGAAAACAATACAGATTTTGCTTTAACATACAACCATAAGTTTAGCAAATGGAATGTTAATGGTTTATTGGGTGGAAACTCTCGTTCATTTAAATATGACTCTTTCTATGGTACCACCAAAGGTTTATCATTACCTAACGTATATGCTTTATCAAATTCAAGCCAACCAGCAGTTGAATTTACTTGGGGTTCTAAAATGCAAGTATATAGCGGTTATTATTCATTCGACCTTGGTTATGATAAATATTTTAACATTAACACAACCGGTCGTGTAGATAATCTTTCAACCTTGCCTACAGCTAATAATACTTTCTTTTATCCTTCGGTTTCATTATCAACCGTTGTTTCTGATTATATTAAGTTCCCTGAGCTAATTTCTTTTGTGAAATTACGTGCTTCTCTAGCAGATGTAAAAGGTGCTTTGACTCAATCAACAATACCTTCTGCCTTAACTCAAGTTACAGGTTATTCACAAAATACTTACCTTGGTTACAGTAGTGATTATTATACCCCATATGATGGTCCTAGCTATGCTAACCAAAACACTGCAGCGCCTAGTACTTATTATAATGGCACACCTTCAATTGCCTATAGTAACATTTTGGCAAATCCTGCATTAAAACCATACAGTCGCAAGTCTTATGAGTACGGTGCAGATGTTCGTATTTTGAAAAATCGTATAGCTTTTGATTTCACTTATTTCGATACAGAAAACGGTCCGCAGATATTTCCTTACCAAATTCCAAGTTCAACAGGTTATTCTGCACAAAATCTTAACGTTATTACAACCAACCGTAAAGGTATTGAGTTGGCAATTAATGCCAGTTTAATTAAAAACCCTAAAGGTTTTAATTGGGATTTGGGTATAAATTATGCAACATTTAAAGAAACATTATCGTCAGTATTTGACAATAATAAAGCTGTAAACGGTGTGACCTTAACTACTTATGATACCCATACCTACAAGATTGGTGATAGGTTAGATGAAGTATTTGGTACAAAATTCATTCGCGATCCTCTTAATGGAAAGGTACTTTACAATGCCAATGGTACTTTGTTAACAGCTAATGGTGCTACAAATGCACAAAATCATGGTTCATTAGGTTTCCTTAACCCTGATTTTACTTTCGGTATCAATAACAAATTTAGCTACAGATCTTTTGCATTTAGCTTCCAATTTGACGGACGTATTGGTGGAAAAATTTATGACTATAACTACTATGCAGCCCGTCAAGGTGCAACAGACCTTTCAACCGTTACAGGTGTAATTGGTGCTGCTCGTTTAGCAGAATGGAAATCAACCAATACAGGTAAAAATGCTCCAACTCCATCATTACTTGGTAATGAAGAAGGTGCTGGTGAAATTATTACTAGTGGTGCGCCTATTTATGCCAACGGTGTAATAGCAAACGGAAGTTCATTAACTTTTGGACCAAACGTAACACCAATAACTGTTCAAGGTTATTTGAATGGTACTGTTAAAAACATTGATGAAGCTTGGATGATCAGCCGCTCATTTGCTAAATTACGTGAAGTAACTTTTAGCTATTCATTGCCACAAGATTATTTGGCAAAGAGTTTTATTAAAGCAGCTACTTTCTCAATTGTTGGCCGTAACCTATTGTATTTTGCAGCACGCAAAGATTTTGATATTGACCAATATGCTTCAGGTTTTAACTCAAGCGACCGTACTATTGAAAACAACAATGGTTTGCAGAGTTCAACAACACGCAAATACGGCTTTAACATAAATGTGTCATTCTAAAAACATAGTTGATAAAATATAATATGTATCACATGAAAAAAACTTTTACAATTGTTGCCGCAACAATTATGTTGACCGCTTCAATTACAGGTTGCCAAAAAGGCGATCTAATCGATAATCCTAATGCGGTTAATGCCAATGCAACAGTTCCTGTTTCATTAATATTAAACCACATTACAGCTAACCTTATTCGTACCGAAGAATTTCCATTTGGTAATGACGGACCTAATGGCATAAAAAATGCTTATAAGGCAAGCCAAGTAATGGTATCAAATTATGATAAATACTGGGGTAGTAATGACTATGCATGGAGCTATAGCGTTGGTGCCTATGATATTTTGAAATATACCATTCAATTAGAAATTCAAGCGAAAGCCCAATTTGGTGCAACAAATAATAAATATCTTGCACTTGCAAAATTCTTCCGCGCATATTCTTTCATTTGGTTTGCACAACGTGTTGGAGACATTCCAATGTCACAAGCTGGCGACCCGATTAACTATCCTACACCAAAGTATGATACCCAACATGATGTATATAAAAATGCATTGCAATTATTAGATGATGCAAATACTGGTATTAGTGCTATTGCATCAGCTCAACCTAATACAGTATTTAATACCGGAGATATTTTTGGGTTAACCAATTTGCAATGGCAAAAAGTAATTAACACTTATCGTTTACGTGTGTTGATTAGCCTTAGCAAACGGGCCTCTGATAATGCTGATTTGAGCATTAAAACACAATTCTCAAATATTATTTCGAACCCTGCAACTTTTCCAATCATGACGTCGAATAGCGACAACTTGGTTTATAAATTTAATGCAGTTAACTTATATCCGGATTGGGCTACAGGTAGCAACGCCTACAACAACTTCCTGTTTATTGGAAAGCCACTTTTGGATATTACCACAGCAACAGCCGACCCTCGTACTTTTTTATTAGCAACTCCACAAGACAAAGTTAATTACACCTTGTTTGCTAGTTATAAAGGTGCTCCTACAGGCACTCCAACTTCTGCCTTATTAGGTAGTACTGCCTATTCAAACTTTAATGGTTTCCGTTATTTTGGCGATAAACTTGGAGCAAATGCTGAACCATTTATTTTTATTGGTTACCCTGAATTATGCTTTAATATTGCTGAAGCTGCACAACTGGGCTGGTTTGGTACTACAACTGATGCTCAAAATTGGTATAATAAAGGTGTTACTGCTTCATTTGCCAACTTTGGTTTAACCTTAGGTGCAACTAACCAAACTATTAAAGTTTCTGATGTTGCTGGTAATACTGTAGGTACAGTAACCACTGACTATGCAACCTTCCTTTCAAATATAGCTTACAATAGTTCTACTGGTTTAACTCAAATTTTAACCCAGAAATATGTTGCTTTAGCTTTAAATTCAGGTTGGGAAGCTTTCTATAACTATCGTCGTACTGGTATTCCTGCATTCCCAACAGGAGCATCGAATACTGGTTACAACACTAACGGAGGCACAATTCCTCGTCGTTTCATTTATCCGGTTGACGAAGCTACTTCTAACTCAACTAATTATGCTGCTGCAGTTGCCTCACAATTTGGTGGCAATGATAACGGTAGTCAAGATACTTGGTTAACTAAATAATTAACCAATAATATTTAATTCAAAAAGCAGGGACCTTATTTGGCTTCCCTGCTTTTTTTAATTTGATAAAATCATGAAAAAGATAATTTTAATTGCGCTTATGGGTATGATGGCATCA
>CAIYNX010000336.1 GCA_903927645.1 uncultured Mucilaginibacter sp. | reverse complement strand
TTACAAATAATGGTAAAAGTAATAGCAATAGCATCAATTTTTTCATTTCATATTATTTTAGTAATTCAGAAAACGAGTTAAAGCTAATCAGTTTCAATAACTTAAACAACATGTGATTCTATTTATTTCCCCAATTTGTCGCGGGCATTATACATCAAAAACCAAAAATCCACACCCAACCCACAACCAACAAAACCAAGGCACCAAATTTCCTGAAAACGCAAAAAACTTCCTGAAACTTCCATTTACAACCCCAAAAACCCTTCCAAACTATCATTGTAAACGTAATTATACCCCTTTTTTGAGATTTGCTGGCCTTAATTTTACAGCATTTATTGTTATTTAAATATAATTTATAGCAGAAATTTTTGATCAAATAAAAGTATTTGTGATACAATTGAGGATCGATTTCAATAAAACCAATTTTATATGATTTATTAAAGCCTCACTCTACGCCCATCCGTTGGCTAACGGAAGGGAGTTTAATTTTTCTTCTTTAAGGTTTTTTCTAGGGATAAGCCTCACCCCCCGCCCATCCGTTGGCTAACGGAAGGTAGCTTAATTTTTCTACCTGAAAATTTTTACTTGATACTATCTTCTAAATAGAAGCGAGCTTAATTTTTCTTCTTTAAGGTTTTTACAAGGGATAAGCCTCACCCCCCGCCCATCCGTTGGCTAACGGAAGGGAGCTTAATTTTTCTGCTTTAAAATTTTTACTAGTTACCAAATAGGTAGCGAGCTTGATTTTTCTACTTTAAAGTTTTTTCAAGATACTAGCTACTAACTACTTGATAATAGCTGTCTCTTAGTTAAATGCTTTTATTAGTGGAGTTATTGCCTTTTAAATTGCATTTTTTGATATGGTTGGAATTTTTAAAGGAATTGTTAAGGCTTTAAAAATCTCGTTTATTATTAGGGTTTTATTTTTTAAATCAACTGGTGATGAATCGTTTATTAAAAGATTCTTTTTTTCTTTATTTTCAGCGGTTGTATATGATTTGATAAAACCATTCCAAGTTTTCATTTTATTATATTCCAATAATACCAATATTTCGGCTTTGATAGGTTCTTTGGTTTTTTGTATTGAAAGATATTTACCATCCAATGTCCCATCAAATTTAATTTTCAAATAGAATTTTGAATTTGTAATATTTTCGTTCGCACTATTTAATTTTAACTGAAAATCAGGTATAGGTTTACTTGTTTTTCCATAATTGATATTGTAGTCTGAAAAATAATTCAACATCCTATTTCTTTCTTGATTGTTTGTTTTGTTACTATTTACGCTACTTAAGAAGTTTGATATAAAACCAGAGGACGTTTTAAAATCTTTCTTTAAAGGTTTTACATTGGCAATAAATCCATTCCAACAATTTCTTCCATTTCGTTGTAAAAGTACTTTACTTTCCTTGAGAAGATGGGGATTTTTATCTTTCTCATTTTCAGTATAATATTCAAACTTCATCCGTAAATAAAATTCAGGATTTTTTTGATTTATTACTGAAATATCTAAAGTAGGTAATGTAATGGAAAAATCAGGGAAATTAGGATAGGTTAACAAAGAATCAACAGGTAAATTTACAATTTGGTTTAAGCTAATAGGATCCTTACTTGAATCAGATAGGATCCTCTTCTTTATGATGTTAAAATAATAGTTACCTGTATCATTGGGCATTACAACTATATCATGTTCGGAATTTTCAATAGGTATTTTGGGGTTAAAGAAAGAAATTCCTACAATAAAAATATTAAATTTTCCGTTAAGCTGTCTATCTACCCTCAGTGTAGCCTCCCTCTGTTTTACTTCATAGGCAGAATTATTTGGCATGTATCTACCATTAAAATATGAATCAAACTTTACTCTTACATAGGTATAAGTAGATTTTTTAACATTAGATACCTGAATATTTGAGAATTTTATGTTAAAATCCGGACTCTTTCTATAATATATATCAAAAACTTTTAGATACTTATCAACTTCCAGGTCTCGGGTATTTCCTAAGTTATAGCGCGGATTTGTATCATCTTCAATAATTACCTTGTTATTAAAAAAAATACGAAAACGTTCTGCCGGACTATAACTCTTGCTAATAAGTGAATTTAGTTCGTTTTGGGAAGTTGCATCAGAAGATAGTGTATTTAATAAAATTTCAAAAAAATTAACAACTTGTTTGGCTTGATATTTAATTTCTTCATCATCTTTAAATTTTATGGTATCCTTATTAGGTGTATTTAAATTCAGGATTTTAAATGGAGATTGCTTAGTGATTTTTTTTAACGGAATTCTTAAATACCTTGAACCAAGGGAGCACAAACAAAATAAAAGTATAGTAGAAGTTAAGATGACTTTGGGAACAAAATTGAATTTATTTATCTGAATCCTGAATTTTAAAATAAGCATTATAATTTCGATTTGTGCAATTAAAAAACAATGCAATAGCTTGTTGTAGTGCAATAGTTATAAGGATGTGTCAGATTGCTAATGGATTATTTCTTTTAGTTCGAAGAGATTTTAACATATGATGATTAAGGTACTTGAGGAATTAATAATTAAGTAAGTTGCAAAATCTAATAAAGTTTGGCACGGATGTTTAGGTTGCCTTAAGCTTTTAAATTTGAATAATAGTATTTAATAATATGGTATATGGCAATTTATGCTAACATTTAGTCAAACATTTTGAATGTTATTATTTATGCAAATTTTAATTACCTCCAAATCAGAAGGATGCTAATAATATTCGAGTCATATTTTTATAGGGTTTCAAAGTTTATTTTTTCATAAAATTCATCTTCAAAAGTTTTAATAATAGATAATAATTATTTATGGTTAATTCTTGCATAATTAATAACATCCTTTCAAGCTATTAGGCGCAAATATTAAATAATAGGGTGATGTATTATTACAAATATTATATATTATTATAATATGCTATTTTTATATGATAAATTATATCTGAAAATATTTGCTAAGGTTTTAATACTAAATAATTCAATAAAATAAAGATTAAATATCCTGTTCAAAAACCACAAACGAAACTATTGTTCTCAGGTTTTCTAATTTGATACATCAACAATAAACCAACTGATATCGTTACCCTAAAAACCATATAAAACTCACCATCTTTCAAGCGTTCACGCACGAAAGTTTACGTTATTGAACGTCTACGCTTAAAATTTTAAGATTGCTATTTTAAGCTTGGACGCTTAAAGTTTTTCAATTTCAAGCGTATACGATTGAACAGGCGAAGAGAAAAGCCCCTCTCCAAGCCTCCGTTCGGTAGCTAACGGAAGGGAGCTTAATTTTTCTACTACAAGGTTTTTACTATGGACTTGATACTATATACTAGCTACTCAATATTCACTACGCAGCACCAGATACTTTTCCACATTCAATTTTCCACAGCCAAAAGCCTAAATATTTTCTTACTTTTGTATCCCGTACACAAACAATTTGCGAAGGCAAAATTCTTCGCCAAATCAAGTAAATCATGACTAAATACATATTTGTTACGGGCGGTGTTACCTCATCGTTAGGAAAAGGTATTATTTCTGCTTCTTTAGCTAAATTACTGCAAGCCCGCGGTTATCGGGTAACCATCCAAAAGTTCGACCCCTATATTAATATCGACCCTGGTACCTTAAACCCTTATGAGCATGGCGAATGCTATGTAACCGAGGATGGTGCTGAAACCGATTTGGATTTGGGCCATTATGAACGATTTTTAAATACACCAACCAGCAGGGCCAATAATATAACCACCGGTCGTATTTACCAAAATGTTATTAATATGGAACGTGAGGGCGCTTTTTTGGGTAAAACCGTACAAGTAGTTCCGCATATTACCGACGAGATAAAACGCAACATCCGCATACTGGGCGAAAACGGGGAGTTTGATATTGTGATCACCGAATTGGGTGGTACCGTAGGCGATATCGAATCATTACCATACATAGAGGCGGTAAGGCAATTTAGGTGGGAGACTGGGGCAGGTAATTCCTTGGTGATCCATTTAACCTTGATTCCGTTTTTGGCTGCCGCCGGAGAATTGAAAACAAAACCTACCCAACACTCGGTAAAAATGCTGTTGGAGTATGGTATACAGCCCGATATTTTGGTGTGCCGTACCGAGTATCCATTAAGTACTGATATTCGTAAAAAAATAGCCTTGTTTTGCAATGTAAACGTAAACGCGGTCATTGAATCAATCGACGCGTCCACCATTTACGATGTGCCCTTGTTGATGTTAAAAGAGCAGCTCGACAAAACCGTGTTGGCAAAGCTAAAACTACCCCATAAAAGCGAACCCGATTTAGAAACCTGGAAAGAGTTTTTGGGTAGACTAAAAAACCCAACATTTGAGGTTAAGATTGGTTTGGTAGGCAAATATGTTGAACTACCCGACGCTTATAAATCCATCACCGAATCCTTTATACATGCCGGCACCCGTAACGAGTGCAAGGTAAAGGTAGAATACATACCATCGGAACAATTAACACCCGAAAACGCGGTAGAACGTTTAAAAGGCTTGCATGGCGTTTTGGTAGCACCGGGTTTTGGTGAACGTGGTTTTGAAGGTAAAATTGAAGCCATACGCTATGTGCGCGAAAATAACATCCCATTTTTTGGCATTTGTTTGGGCATGCAATGCGCAGTTGTTGAATTTGCCCGCAATGTTTTAGGCTTAAAAAATGCCAGCAGTACCGAAATGAACAGTGAAACCCCATACCCTGTAATTAACATGATGGAGGAACAGAAAAAGGTAGTGAACAAGGGGGGGACCATGCGTTTGGGTGCCTATGCCTGCGATTTGAAAAAGGGAAGCAAGGCGGCCAACTATTATGGCAAAGCCCGAATATCTGAAAGGCACCGCCACCGTTATGAATTTAATAACGATTACTTAAAAGATTATGAAAACGCTGGTTTAATACCTACTGGTTTTAACCCCGAAAACAACTTGGTTGAGATTGTAGAGCTAAAAAACCACCCATTTTTTATGGGAGCGCAATTTCATCCCGAATTAAAATCAACTGTTGCTAATCCTCATCCTCTTTTTATTAACTTTGTCGCCGCTTCTATGGCCTATGCCCGGAAGAAATAATTAAGTTCGAAATACAACAATGGATAGAAATACGTTTACAGGATTGTTCCTGATTATGATTATAATGGCTGGCTCCTTCTATTTTTTGAAGCCAAGCGAGGCTGAATTAAAAAAAGAAAAATTAAAGGCCCATGCCGACTCAGTAAAAGCCGGAAAAATTGCCACTGATGCCAAAAATGCTATAAAGTTTGCAGACACTGCCAAGCAAAAAACCAATAAAAAGGTCGATTCGGCCATCTTAAAAAGTCCTTTTGGCGCAGCTACGGTTGGCGAGGATAAATTGATAACCCTACAAAACAGTGATATTATTGTAAAGTTGAGCAATAAAGGTGGTAAGGTATATTCGGTTGAGCTGAAAAACTATAAAACTTTTAATAAAAAGCCGCTGATATTGTTTGAGGGCGATAAAAATCAATTTGGATTAAATTTTGCAGCAGGCACTAATACCATTAAAACAGATCAACTGTACTTTACCCCATCAGGTTCACAATTAAACGTTACCGGCAATGATTCGGCATCGTTTACCATGCGTTTAAATTATAGCGCCACACAATACATTGATTATATATATACCCTAAAAGGCACAGGCTTTAAACTCGGTTTAACCATTAAACCTACAGGTTTGGAGCAAGTAATAGCCAAACCCGAAGTTATTGATTTAACCTGGGCTGCAAACGTGCGCAAACTGGAAAAAGATATGGAACAAGAGCGCCAATACTCGCTGGTTTCGTACAATGATTTGGAAGGTAAAAACGATTACTTAAGTATAGGTAAAGACGATCAAAAAACAATTACCGATAAAAGTTTGCAATGGGTATCGTTCAAAGCGCATTTTTTCTCGAGTGTATTGATTGCGCCGAAAGGCTTTACAAAATCAGACCTATCAGAAACTGTAGATGTTACTGATACTACCGATATTAAACAAATGAGTGCAAATTTGGTATTGCCCCGCAATAGTGACGGCGCATTCCCGTTGTTGTTTTATTTTGGACCAGATCAATATTCAACACTTAAAAAACAAGGTTATAACCTCGAAAGCCAAGTTAACCTTGGTTGGGGTCCGTTGGCTTATATCAACAGATTTACAGTTATCCCGGTATTTAACTTTTTAAAACAGTTTAACTGGAATTATGGATTAATCATTTTTGTTTTAACCATATTGCTAAAGCTGGTATTGTCGCCACTTACCTATAAATCGTTCCTATCAATGGCCAAAATGCGGGTATTAAAGCCCGAGATGGACGAGATAAAAGCGAAGGTAGGGGAGGATAATCCAACACTCCTACAACAGGAGTATTTAAAACTATACAAAAAGGCAGGCGTAAATCCATTGGGGGGTTGTTTGCCAATGTTGATACAGTTACCAATTGTATTCGCGTTCTTTAGGTTTTTCCCGAGTTTATTTGAGCTTCGCGGACAGAGCTTTTTGTGGATGCATGATTTATCCACTTACGATTCAATTTTATCCTTGCCCAACATTCCTTTTATTGGTAATCACCTAAGCTTAATGTGCGTTTTGATGACCATCTCGACGTTAATTTATACTTACTTTAATAACCAAATTTCGGGTGCAACCGGACAGATGAAATACATTGGCTATATAACACCGGTTATATTTTTAGGTGCCTTGAATAGCTTCCCTTCCGGTTTAAATTATTACTACTTTTTGGCCAACATGATGACCTTTTTACAACAATACATCATCCGTTTTATGGTTGATGACAAAAAGATACATGCCCAAATACAAGAAAACAAAAAGAAACCCGAAGAAAAGAAAAAAACAGGAGGTTTCCAGGCACGTATGGAAGAAATGATGCGCCAAAGGCAGCAGCAGTTACCCAAAAAATAGTTAACTCATTAACTGGTTTTAAATCGGCTTAAATAGGTCAAAACATGGAAATTGTTTTGACCTATTTTTGTATTCATAAAAGCTTATAATAATTTTCAAAAACCAATAAATTTCAAAATCATTCTCAACTTATTGATTAATAAGATTAAAGCGAAACTAAATTGATTTTTTAAAAACTATTTTATGTAACAAATTAAAGGGTTATTAATCAAAGCATAAAACTCATCTCATGCCAATGAAAACAAAAAATCTAGCAAGATTAGCGGGTCTACTATATTTTCTCTTAACCATTCAAGCTCCCATTTCTCTTCTTTATATACCGTCTCATATTTTGGTTAATGGTAATCCATTGGCCACTGTTAACAACATTCTTGCTCATGAATTTTTATTCCGTCTTAGCATTATAAGTCAGCTAGCAAGCGCTATTATATTCTTGTATCTTGCTTTTGTGCTCTATAAGATATTCAAACCAGTAAACCAATTCCAGTCTGGTTTATTAGTTGCCTTTGTTTTAGCACAGGTTATTACCACGTTTGTTTTTGAAACATTTAATTTTACTTCATTGATGATTGCAAAGAATGAAATATTGCAATTGCTTCAACCGGATGTGAAACAAAACCTCGTATTGCTATTTATAAAGACCCATAATTATGGGTTAACAATACAGGAAATATTATGGGGATTCTGGCTTTTGCCATTTGGCTTATTAGTTTACAAATCAGGGTTAATACCTAAGATATTTACTTATTGCTTAGTATTTGGTTTTGTTTGCTGGCTGAGCGACAGTGTTTCATTTATTCTTTTCCCTTCTTACCATCCTTTTGTTTCTGAAATTGTAATGAAAGCTGGCTGGATAGGAGAAATGCCGATTTTATTTTGGCTTTTAATAAAAGGGGTAAATAATAAAAAGCAGTTATTAGAAACATAGCTGCACCATAGAGAGGTTATATAACTTTTAGAAACAATACCATAGCTGTCAAGATAATCGGCAGCTTATTATGCAGGCCTCGGTATCCTAGCTTTAACTACTTAGCTTATAAATAATCACTTCGAAATATCCTTATTAACTTATAACCTAATAAGGGCAGCAAGCCAAAACCCTGCAAAAAGGCCTTTTCCATGAGGCTACAAAGCTTTAACCTCTACGGGATATTTGAGTTAACCTGAATTAAATAATACCGATATTTTATCAATTTAAACTACTGAAAATTAATAATATATTTTTATTTTCCTAGCTACTAGA
>CAIYNX010000335.1 GCA_903927645.1 uncultured Mucilaginibacter sp. | reverse complement strand
ATGGACTATGCCTTTATCCAACTGGGCTACTACAGCTCAAAAGTTGGCTATTTGGTTTCCTGGAAGAATGGTCTTAGATTTGAATTAATAAATATTGACACAGTTCATTTTACAGACCCTTTAAAAATCAAAAAATCTCAGTTAGATTGCTCTCATTTTATTCCCTTTAGCCTCATGGGTTACTTCGGCAAGGCCTAAAAATTCCATCAAAGGAGGTACATACATCCCGAACCGGCCCCTTAAGCCTTTTTTTAAGCCATACCATCCACCTACAGGGTTTGTTTCAGAACGTCCCCAAGCTTCTACGGTTCCCTCTTTAGCTGGTTTTTGTTCATCGGCACTGCCAAGTTCCATCCAATCGCCACGTTGTTTAAGCATTTGATGTAAATCATTTAAGCAACGGTAATCATAATGCAAAATGGTTTTCCCAACGGTACATACCAAAATTTCTTTACCATCTTTTTCGTCAACATGCATGGTAAATTCCGATGATAGTGGAGGAGTTTTAAGCAGGGTAGGGTTTGCTTTGGTGCCGATTTGCTGTTTCATAATAAAGGGAAATTGGATGGATATTTATTGTTAAATATAATCAATTCCAATTTTAATAGTCAATAGAGATTCAAGCTTTATTTTTAATTACCTAGCTGTTTAATAGCCATATATGCCATTAAACCAGTGCTTAATTCTAAAGCCGATTCTTCTACATCAAAAGTTGGTGTATGCACTGATGAGGTAATTCCTCTGCTTTCATTACGTGTGCCCAGGCGGTAAAAACAGGCATCGGCAGCTTGCGAAAAATAGGCAAAATCTTCGGCGGCCATCCAAATATCAAGGTCAAGTACATTTTCTTTGCCTAAATAATCTTCGGCAAAACCACGAGCAGAGGCAGTTAATACCTCTTCATTTATTAAGAAGGGATAACCTTTCACAATATTAAAATCGCATTTTGCACCCATGCTTTCGGCCATGCCTTCGGCCATCTTTTTCATTTTAATATGAGCTTCATGTCGCCAAGCCTCATCCATTGTTCTAAAAGTACCTTCCAAATAAACCTCATTAGGTATCACATTGGTTGCGCCATTGGCAATTACTTTGCCAAATGAAAGCACGCTGGGGCTCTTTGGGTCGGCAAACCGACTTACAACTTGCTGCAATGCCGTCAATATGTGAGCAGTAATGATTACCGGATCAACGTTTTGCTGCGGTTGTGCTCCATGCCCTCCTATACCTGTTACAGTTACATAAAGTTCATCTGTTGAGGCCATATATTTACCCGCTCTAAACCCTACCTTACCGGCTTCAATTAAAGGCATTACATGTTGGCCCAATACGGCTTGCGGCTTGGGGTTTTCAAGCACACCCTCTTGAATCATCAAGTTGGCACCACCAGGCAACTTTTCTTCAGCGGGCTGAAAAATAAGCTTAACAGTTCCGCCAAATTCACTTTTTAGTTCGGTAAGGATCTTGGCCGTGCCTAATAATGACGAGGTGTGGGCATCGTGCCCACAAGCATGCATTACCCCAATGTTTTTTGATTTGTAGGGTACATCATTTATTTCGGTAATTGGTAAGGCATCCATATCGGCTCTTAAGGCAATAACCTTATCCGATGGTTTATCGCCTTTAATAAGTGATACCAAGCCATTTCCAGCCATGCGGGTATAGCTTAAACCTAACTCATCTAACTTTTTTGCAACAAATGCCGAAGTTTCAGTTTCATGAAAAGAAAGTTCAGGGTTAGCATGCAAGTGCCTGCGTGTAGCAACTACTTCGTTGAAAATGGATTTTGATAATTGCTTTACCTTTTCTTTAATCATTTTGTTGATCGATTTTGGGTAGATTAATTTTTTCGGGTATTATAAACAGACTAATAAACGTAGGCAGCAAATCATTCAGCAGTTTTTCGGCTTCTAAATGTGTTCGGAAATCGCCAACCCTTACCTTAAAGTTGGGTTCTGAATAGGTTATGTATGCTTTATTTTCTTTAAAAGCAGCGTTGTATTTTGATAGGGCATTATAGGCCGCTTGTCTGTTTGAGCCAAAATAGATTTGTACCCGATAACCACTTAAACCATCATCAGCATTATTACCTATTGTTTTATTTAAAGAGGGTAATTTTGCAATCACGCTATCAATTAATGGGTCTTTTACAACAACTAGTGAACCTTTTGTTTGGGCATGGAGAAAAAAAGGAAAAAACAGGATTATAAAAGGTAGCAATTTTAAAGCCTTGCATATGTTAGTGATTGAATTAACTAACATATTTGCTATTATTAATTGCTTTTTAATCATATCAAGCCTAGTTTATAAATTTTAGTTATGGGCTATTATGCCTGCCCAACACCATGACAACTTTTATATTTTTTACCACTTCCACATGGACAAGGGTCGTTACGGCCTATTTTTTGTTCTACCCTAATTGGAGTTGGCTTTTCTAATTCGCGGGTATCTTCCATAGGAAGGCCGCTTCCCTGGCCTACCAACTCTGGTTTTGAAGTGCGCATTTTTTTCAAATCCATACGTGGTTGAGGTTTGGCTTCGCGAACCTGTTCAGGATCCTGCTGGGATGCTATACTACCTCTGAATAGGAAACTTACCAGTTCTTTATTTACACTGGCCAACATTTGACGGAAAAGCTCAAAAGCCTCAAACTTATAAACTAACAATGGGTCTTTCTGCTCGTATACAGCATTTTGAACCGATTGTTTTAATTCGTCCATTTCTCTTAAATGCTCTTTCCAAGCATCATCAATCAGGGTTAGGGTAACATTTTTTTCGAAGGATTTAAACACTTCTAATCCATTGTTTTGAAAGGCCTTTTTTAATGGAACATACACTTGAATGTTATTAACCCCATCAGAAAATGGTACAACTATGTTTTCAATATGTTCGCCTCTGGTAATATAAACATCTTTAATTACAGGAAATGCCTGATGTGCAATTGCATCCTGTTTGCGCTTGTAAAAATCACTTACCATACCAAATAGGCCATCAACCAATTTATTGATGGACGTATTTGCAAAATCCTCAGGAGAAATTTCTATATCGATAGAAAATAATCGGATCATTTCCAAATTCAAGCCTTCGTAGTTATTGGCCTCTTTGTATTCGGTTACAACATCCTCTACCACATCAAATATGGTATTATTAATATCAACCTCTAATCGCTCCCCAAAAAGCGCGTTTTTTCTTTTTGCATAAATAACGGTACGTTGTGAGTTCATCACATCATCGTATTCAAGCAGGCGTTTACGTATTCCGAAGTTGTTTTCTTCAACTTTTTTCTGCGCTCTTTCTATTGAGCTGGAAATCATAGAATGTTGTATTACTTCACCTTCTTCAATACCCATCTTCACCATCAGGTTTGAAATTCTTTCAGAACCAAATAAACGCATCAAATTATCTTCCAACGATACGAAAAATTGTGAAGAGCCTGGGTCGCCTTGACGGCCAGCACGACCTCTTAACTGACGATCGACCCTACGCGATTCATGCCTTTCGGTACCTACAATAGCCAAACCGCCCGCATCTTTAACATTTGGGCCTAATTTAATGTCGGTACCACGACCTGCCATATTCGTGGCTATGGTAACAGTTCCAGATTTACCTGCTTCGGCAACTATATCTGCTTCCTTTTGATGTAATTTAGCATTCAATACATTGTGCTTAATGCCTCTTAGCTTCAGCATTCGGCTAATCAATTCAGAAATTTCAACTGATGTTGTACCTACCAGCACAGGCCTTCCGGCTTGGGTAAGTTTTACAATTTCTTCGGCTACAGCATTGTATTTTTCGCGCACAGTACGATAAACCAGATCTTGTCTGTCTTCCCTGCTGGTTGGTGTGTTTGTAGGAATTTCAACCACATCCAATTTATATATTTCCCAAAACTCGCCTGCCTCAGTAACGGCTGTACCAGTCATACCACAAAGCTTGTGGTACATCCTGAAATAGTTCTGTAAAGTAATGGTAGCAAAAGTTTGCGTTGCATCCTCTACCTTTACATTTTCTTTGGCTTCAATAGCCTGGTGCAAGCCATCAGAATACCTACGACCGTCTAAAACACGTCCTGTCTGCTCATCTACTATTTTAACTTTACCTTCATCAAGAATGTATTCAGTATCTTTTTCAAAGAGTGTATAAGCCTTTAATAATTGGTTTACTGAGTGAATGCGTTCTGATTTTACAGAAAAATCTCTCATCAACTCATCTTTCCTTGCAATTTTCTCGTCAACAGGTAATGTAGATTTTTCAATCTCAGCAATTTCGGTACCTACATCAGGCATCACAAAAAAATGTGGGTCTTCGCCCGAGGCTGTAATTAATTCAATACCTTTTTCCGCTAATTCAACCTGGTTGTTTTTTTCATCAATTATAAAAAACAACTCTGCATCCACCTTAGGCATTTCCTTGCTTTGGTCCTGCATATAGTAATTTTCTGTTTTTAATAAAAGTTGCCTGTTGGCACCTTCGCTTAAATATTTAATCAAAGCCTTGCTTTTTGGCAGGCCTCTGAATGCGCGTAATAAAGCTAATCCGCCTTCATCCGGACCGCTTTTACCTTCGGCAATAAGCTTTTTAGCTTCGTTCAATGCGGCATTAACATACGATTTTTGGGCATTTACTAAACGCTCTATACGTGGTTTTAATTCATAAAACTCATGCTCATCACCACGAGGTATGGGGCCCGAAATAATGAGCGGTGTACGGGCATCATCAATCAATACAGAGTCAACCTCATCCACCATTGCGTAATGCAATTTACCTTGTACCAATTCTTCCGGGCTACGTGTCATATTGTCACGCAGGTAATCGAAACCAAATTCATTATTGGTGCCAAATATGATATCTGATTGATAAGCAGCTCTTCTTTCTTCCGAATTTGGCTCATGTTTGTCAATACAATCAACTGATAAGCCGTGGAACTCATATAATGGCCCCATCCACTCCGAGTCGCGACGTGCCAAATAGTCGTTCACGGTTACTATATGTACACCTTGACCGGCAAGGGCATTTAAATATGCAGGCAAGGTAGCAACCAGGGTTTTACCCTCACCAGTGGCCATTTCAGAAATTTTTCCTTGGTGTAAAACAATACCGCCAATTAATTGAACATCATAATGTACCATATCCCAGGTAACTTCATTGCCTGCAGCCAACCAAGTATTATGGTGTATTGCTTTATCGCCTTTTATCACTACATTTTTTTTAACCGCGGCCAAATCGCGGTCAAACTGGGTTGCAGTTACGTCAATGGTTTTATTTTCTTTGAACCTTTTGGCTGTTTCTTTTACTACCGCAAAAGCCTCAGGCAATATTTCCAATAAAATTACTTCTAATTCTTTATTACGGTCTTTTTCCAGCTTATCGAGCTTGGTATATAAGGCTACTTTTTCGTTTACATCCAAATTAGGATTGTTTTCGGTGCTTTCCTTAATGGCATTAATTTGGCTATCAATAGCAGCTAAACCTTTGGCAATGGTGGCTTTAAAATTCAGCGTTTTTTCCCTGAGTTCATCATTGCTAATATCGCCAAGTTTTGCAAATTCAGCCTTTACCTTTTCAACAAGCGGCAATAAACTCTTTACGTCTCTGTCTGATTTGCTTCCGAAAAGCTTACTTATAAATTCTAACATGTTATTTTAATATGATCGCATCAACGCAACAATTGCGCCATAGCAAAATTGAGCCAATATGACAGGCAAAGGTAAGTATTAGTATCAAGTATATGAAGCAATAAATCACCTTATCTGTACATCAATCCCCTAAATAAACCGAGATATTTTATAGTTAAAGCCCTTTAAGTATATTAGATTGATGTTAAACATACCTAAGATTGATTATAACTTTGATTCAAATTTGCATCAAAACAAAAACTATCTTTGCAAAATGAACATTTTGCTCCTAGGTTCGGGCGGAAGGGAAAGTGCCTTCGCCTGGAAAATAACCCAAAGTACCAATTGTGAAAAGCTTTTTATTGCCCCCGGCAATGCAGGAACAGCGCAATATGGTACAAATATCAACATAAAAGTTACTGATTTTATGGGCATTAAGCAAGCTGTATTAAATCATCGAATTGATTTGGTATTGGTTGGCCCCGAAGAACCGTTGGTAAAGGGTATTCATGATTTTTTTTTGGCGGATGATGAAATAAAAAACATACCTGTAATTGGACCGCAAAAAGAGGGAGCCCAATTAGAAGGAAGTAAAGATTTTTCGAAGCAATTTATGGTGCGCAATGGTATCCCGGCTGCAACATCCAAAACCTTTACCAAAGATACCTTACAGGAGGGTTACGAATACCTTGCAACGATAGGCTTACCCATTGTTTTAAAGGCCGATGGTTTAGCAGCAGGTAAGGGGGTATTGATATGCTCATCAATTGAAGAAGCCAAACAAGAGTTGAACGAAATGTTGTTGGATGCAAAATTTGGCGATGCAAGCTCAAGTGTAGTTGTTGAACAGTTTTTACAAGGGATTGAGCTTTCTGTTTTTGTTTTGACCGATGGAACACATTATAAAATTTTACCTGAAGCCAAAGATTATAAACGTATTGGCGAAGGAGATACCGGTTTAAATACAGGTGGTATGGGATCTGTTTCGCCAGTTCCGTTTGCAGATAAGGCTTTTATGGAAAAGGTAGAACGAAATGTAATTATTCCTACAGTGAATGGACTTAAAGCTGAAAATATACCTTATAAGGGTTTTATTTTTATTGGCTTAATGAATTGCAATGGCGAACCTTGGGTAATTGAATACAATTGCCGCATGGGCGATCCGGAAACGGAAAGCGTTATGACCAGAATTGAATCGGATTTTGTTGATTTGTTGTTGGCAACAGCAAATGGTAAGCTCAACCAAGAGGAACTAATTATATCAAACAAGGTAGCAGCAACAGTAATGATGGTTGCAGGCGGATACCCTGGAGAGTATTTAAAAGATAAAGTTATAACAGGGATAGAAAACGTTCGTGGATCAAAAGTATTTCATGCGGGCACCTATCAGGATAAAGAAGAAATAAAAACATCAGGAGGTAGGGTTTTGGCTGTAACCTCCCTACAACCAGATATGTTTACAGCCCTGCAGCAAGCAACAGCAGATGCAAGTAGAATTTATTTTGACGGAATGTATTTTAGAAGGGATATTGGGTTTGATTTATTGTAAGGTTAATTTTAAGGAATACCCCAAAATCAATAAATCAAAAATTATATCTTCCCAAACAATTCCTCCAGCTTGTTTTCCAAATCCTCCCCGCGAAGGTTTTTACCTATTATTTTGCCATTTGGGTCGAGTAAAAAGTTTTGGGGGATGGCTCTAACTACATAAAGAGCAGCGGTTTTACTGTTCCAAAAATTTAAATCAGACAAATGTGTCCAAGCAAGGCCATCATTATGGATAGCTTTTAACCATTTTTCCTTATTACCCGGTCTATCTAATGAAACACCCAATACAGTAAAGTTTTGATTTTTAAAACGGTTAAAAGCTTTTACCAAATTTGGGTTTTCTTGTCTGCAGGGCCCGCACCAGGAAGCCCAAAAATCAACCAATACATATTTGCCTTTAAAGGAAGAAAGACTAATAAATTTTCCACTCGTATCAGATTCTGTAAAATCAGGTGCGGTTGAACCTATTGCTACCAATTTAAGTTTTGGCAATCGTTCGCCAAATTTCTTACCGGCCTCAGTGGCTTTTAAATTGGGCGATAAACTATTGTATAATTGCTCCAATTCTGAATAATCGGCCGAATAGGCAACACTTTCCAATAACACAACACTCAAGTAAGAACTTGGATTTTCTTGAATAAACTTCTTGTTTATGGCCTGTTCCTGGACTTCAATAGCTTTTTCTGTTTTATTATTTTGCTTTACAAATTCTGGCGAATTTTTTTGCTCAGGGGTTGCATTCTTTTGTATTGCTTCTAACTTGCTGTAAGCATCATTCACACCCTTTAAAGCTTCATTATAACGAATATTATCGTTATTAGTTGGAGTGCCTTTTACTAAAGCTTTCGAAATTGAATCGGTTGCAGTAATAAGTATGTTTCCGTTTTCAAGAAACAATTGTTTATAATCATCATACTTAAAGCCATCGCCCTTTTTATTAAAGGTTAAAACAGCATTTAATGGATCGCCGGTAAATTTATTACTAAATGTAAAACTCCCATTTTTTAATGTTACCGAATCAATGACAGATGTTTTATCAATATAATACTTTAAATATACTTTAGCTGGCTTATTAAAATTACCTATAGAACCTGTTATATTAAATTTATATTCTTGAGCCAAAATTAGAGTTGGAACCAGTGCCAACAATAGGAAAAACGCTTTTTTCATCCACCAAATATAATAAATTTATTTAAATGCCATAAAATAAGGCAGATAGCAAAAATTTAAACTTTATTTTTCTAAAAGCTCCCCTAGCTTTTTATCTAAATCAACACCTCTTAAATTTTTAGCTACAATTTTTCCACTTGGGTCAATTAGAAAATTGGAAGGTATAGCAGTGATTTTGTATAAAAGTGCAACTTCGTTTTGCCAAAATTTAAGATCAGAAACTTGTGTCCATACTAAGCCATCATTTTTTATTGCATTGATCCAATCTTCCTTACCGCTTTCCCTATCAAGAGAAACACCAATTATTGTAAAGTTTTTGTTCTTATACTTATTGTAAGTTTTTACCACATTCGGGTTTTCTTGTCGGCATGGTCCACACCAAGAGGCCCAAAAATCAATTAAAACATATTTGCCTTTAAAGGAGGAAAGTTTTACTGGTTGGCCATTCACATCGGCTTCAGTAAAATCAGGAGCAGCAACACCTATAGCAGTAGAGGAAAGTTCATCAATGCTTTGCTTAAGCATTTTACCTGTTTCAGTATCTTTTAAATTTTGTGATAATGTACCGTACAATTCGCCTAGTTCAACTGGGTCGGGTGATGGTCCTCCAACCGAACGCAAGGCCAATAAGCTTAAATAACTATCAGGGTTGGCTAAAATGAACATTTTTAAAGTGGCTTTTTCAGCTACTTGTATCTGTTTTAGCTTTGCTGCGGTTTTTGCTTGGTATTCAACACTGTTTTTTTGAGCTTCTGAAATTGATTTTTCTTGTTCTTTAATCTTTTGGGCATCGTCAAAAATTGGCCTTAATTGGGCAATTAGTTTAATGTTGTCCTCATTAATTTTTGAGCCTGTAATGACGGCTTTCGAAACAGAATCAGGACTTGATATGTTTATATCACCTTTTTCTAAGTAGAAGTTCAATACATCTGCCGAATTATCAAGATGACCAAAGCCTACGCCTAAATGATCAATTATTAAAAATGCGCCAACTGGGTAAATGATTTCTCCGGTAAACTTGAACTTTCCATCAGTAATATCGGCCGAATCGAGCATTCTGTTGGCGCCGGGTTGGTAAACCAAGTACGCTTTTGATACGCTTGTGAGCTTTCCCACATTGCCATTGATGTTAAATTTTACCGCAGTTTGCCCAAAAAGCATACAAGGTAATAGTAAAATGGCGAATAAAAATGAATTCTTCATGTATAAATGTAATGTGTGTATTAACGTAAAATAAAATATTTGGATATAAAAAGTTCAAATTAATTTTTGATAGGTCCGCCACCAAATATTAGGTACTTCGCCAGCAACAGCGGTTTTATAATCATCATAATCACAAGGTACCCAATGGTAGCGTTCATTTTTCGAGCCAAGGTTTGGGTACGGCACCTGCATCCACCAACGGTCGGATTTTTTGCTTTTTACAAAAACCAACTCATGGCCTTCATGTTTTATATTGGTTTTGTAAATTATATATTGTGATTTAGGAATTAGGGGGATATCATGTTTCCGGTTATAAAACCCATCAATAAAATACCAAATCATTTGTGCAATCAACATAGCTGTTTGTCCGTTTTGGTCATGAAGGGGGTTGTACTCATAAAAACCAATTGAACTAAGCTTATCATTAAAACCAGCATATCTGATAAGCTGACAAGCTTCTTCGCCATAAAAACCGTTTGGAGTAGCATTTGCATTGCCCTTAGCATCAGACGAACGTACCGAGCTGATATCAAAACTAACCATATTGGCATTCCTGATAATGGGTTCGGCCTTTGTAATGTTTCCCATTAAATCGCCTAAGCGATGGGTGTCAAAATAAAGACTATCCATTACCTTTAAACTCTCCTGACTTGCAAAATAGGTTTGATATCCTATATTACTAAAATTAAAAAGGTAATTAGGCTGATGTAAAATGATTCTATTTAAATAAGAAGCAGAAGTGGTAGCAATTCCATTTGTCTCGTTTTGGTCATCAACATCATCATCAATATCAAAATATGGATCAATACAAACCAAGTCAACATTTTGTTCCAACTCTTCGTAGGCTAGGTACTGCGCATAGGTAAGGTCTTGACCCCCGCCTAATATTATGGGTATTATATTTTGCTTAATCAACGCTGCAACTACTACTTTCAAAGCAATATAGGTATCGGCTACTGTTTTACCCTTTGCAATATTGCCTAAGTCGGCAATTTTGGTTTGATATCCTCCTTCGTTTAGCTGAAATAGTTTTTCTCTGATTACATCAGGACCTAATGAACAACCTTGGTTATTAATCGCATTTCGGTCATCCAAAACACCTATAATCGCAATATCACAAATTCCATCTAATTCAGGAAAACTTGTGGTATAAGCGTTTATTTTATCACCAAGCTGACTGGAAAAATACCCTCTTTTAGGCCTGAGTTTTTCAATTGGTATGGGTGTGAAAAAATCAATTAGCGACATTATAATTTGTTATATAGTTAATTACGCAATTAAATATAAGCAAATGTGCAGTTTTTTTTCTATGCCATGTCAAAAAATTAAACGCTAGTCTTTAAAATAGTGTTTTGATATATATTTTATGCTGTAGGGTTTTAAAATTTATCTGCACATTTGCAGCATTGCAATTCCACAGGTTTAAATAAATGATTTTAATAACAGGTGCTACAGGTTTTTTAGGTACAGAATTAGCCAGGCAATTGGTTTTGAGGGGGCAGAAAATAAGATGCATAAAAAGAGTAAACTCAGTTATTCCTGAAATTTTAAGACCATTTAAAAATGAAATTGAATGGGTTGTGGCTGATTTACTTGATATATTTTCGGTCGAAAATGCACTTGCACGTGTAACGCAAGTATACCATTGCGCTGCACTGGTTTCATTTAAGCCGGAGGATAAAATACCAATGCAACTGGTAAACGTAAATGGTACTGCTAATTTGGTTAATTTGTGTTTGCAAAATAAGGTAAGGCTATTACATGTAAGCTCCATTGCCGCTATTGGGGAGGCAAAACCGGGCCAACTCATTACTGAAAATAATTTTTTGGAAGTAACCTACCAAACTAATGGTTATGCACTATCAAAACTGCAAGCTGAAATGGAAGTTTGGCGTTCCATTGCCGAAGGCATGGATGGCATTATTGTAAATCCTTCTATCATTATTGGGAAAAGCGCAGGAATAACAGGGAGTGGACAATTATTTGAAACAGTAAGAAAAGGCTTAAAGTTTTACACCTCTGGCAGCTGTGGTTTTGTAGATGTTGAGGATGTAGCTAGTTGCATGATAGCTTTGATGAACACAAGCTTGACCGATGAGCGCTACATAATTAATGCAGAAAACATTACCTATAAACAATTGTTTTCACAGATAGCTGAAAAATTTGGAATAAAGCCACCAACCATTTATGCCCAAAACTGGATGCTTGAATTTGGGTGGAAAATTGCCAGTTTGATTTCTTTTTTTACCCGAAAAGCACCATTTTTAGATAAAACATCGGCACAAGCATCAAGCAAAACAAGCAACTATGATAATGCCAAAATTAAGGATGCTTTAGGATTTACCTTTAAACCAATTGACGAAACAATTGCGGAAATTTGTAACGTGTTAAATAGTTGTCATTAAGTTTATCGTTATTTTAAATTTTTCATAAGGTGCCTAATGGCAGATATCCCAACGCTACCAACTCAGTTAATTCATTGATGTTTTTTGTTGCGCCATCTCGAATCAAAACTACTCTTGACGCAATGTTTAATATATTGCTGTAATTATGGTCGGTTATAATAAAGCCTTTGTTATGATTGGCATGTTCACTAATAATTTTTTTTATAATTTCAATTTGAATTGGCGATGAACCATTAAAAGGTTCATCCAATAATATATATTTAGTTTCAGAATAAATAATCATCAGGATTTGTAAAATCCTCGTTTCGCCGCCTGATAGATCTTTTGGGTATTTATTCAAAAATGGCTTTATAATATCAAGTTCATTTAGAAGTTTAGCATGTTTATCGGTACAAAAGGCTGCTATTAGCTTTTTGATTTTGATATGGCTGGGTAAGAAGCAATCCTGAGGTAAGTACCTGATTATATCAACACTATCATTTAAATTTTTTAAGTGCTTTCCATTTGCTTTCACATATTTATGATCGGCCATTAACGATCCAAAAATAATCTTTAGTAAGGTTGATTTACCAGAACCGTTTCTGCCTAATAGGCCTACTATTTCTCCTGGTTTACAGGTAATAAAAATATCACTCAACACATTTCTGGCGTTAATTTGCTTGGTAATACTATCTGCGTATAATCCAATCATATAAAAATGAATATAAAACCAATAATAAGGCTAAAAAGAATCGTAAAACTCCAAAGCTTCAATCTGCTCAAGCCAAGGTTATAATAAAAATAATATTCTTTAGGATTGTTTATTTCATAAATAGCAAAATGGAAAAGCGGTACAAAAAGTATAAAAGCTATTCCAAATGCAAGAAAAAAGTTGCTGATTCCACCCAATAACACCCCTATCAAAATTGAAACAGCTACTGAAGGAGTAATTAGCCTTTTGTAAAAAAACCATAATGGATAAAATATGCGCATCCGAAAACTTATGTTTAAATACAGTGCTAACGGAAATTTAGCTAAAACAATATCCAACGCTTAATTTAAAACAGCTATAAATTCTCAATAATCAAAAATTTAAAAGGCATTTAAACGCTATTTAATTCATTATTAAAAACCAATAAAAGCGATTATTGTAGCATTTAAGAAGGAGGATTTTTTATAAAGCGCAAATAAAATATAATTTGAACACTAAAAGATGTTCAAAACAACAAATAAAGATAAAGAAACGCACATGTATTAATATTCTCCAATTGAGAGTAATACTAAAGTACAGGCATTTTCTGTTTCTATTCCTTTTTTATTAGCAAGGTCTAATAATTCTGCATTTTCAGTACCGGGGTTAAAAATGATCCTTTTAGGGTGGGTGTTTAATATATAATCATACAATAAAGGTTGGTGTTTTGGACCAATATATAAGGTAATTGTATCAATATCATGGTGTAAGGTTTCGGCTTTTTCTATGGGTACTCCGGCAACAACGCCCTCCTTTATGCCTACATTTATAATAGGGTTTCCTGATTGAACCAGCCTATTGGCAGCCAAATAAGCATAGCTATTAGTATTTGTTGTGGCCCCGATAATCAGTGTTTTTTTATTACCCATTTTTTGATTTTTGAAGTATACTTATTTGCCCAGCATGGTACACCTGATGTTGTATAAAACCTTCTACCAATTGTTTATAGGTTGTTATGGTTTCGTTTTCTCTTTGGTCATTTATTAAATTATTCCAATCATTACAAGGGAAGTTTTGAATAACTGTTATCAAATTTACGTTAACTAATCGCAGATCATTGACATAGGTTTGCCATTTTTGTTCATCAGGTAGTCCGGGTTCAGGCCAATCACCACTTGAAGGGGTTTGAGCATTTAGTCCATTAAGTCTGTCCATCACCTCCTCTGTCCATGATAACATATGTAAAACTATTTCAACAATGCTATGCCTTGCCCAAGCTGGTTTTTCAAAAGATTTAACAAAATTTATACTACTAATAATGCCTAAGATAGGCTCACCGTACCAAGGTTTACCCCATAAAACCTGCTCCAAATTCAACTTTAACGCTTCAGATGTTGTCATAAAATTAATTTTGTAGCCGCTGTTGCACAATTTATGCCATCAATAGCAGCCGAAATAATGCCACCAGCGTAACCTGCCCCTTCACCACAAGGAAAAAGCCCGCCTATTTGTACATGTTGCAAAGTTTCCGAATTGCGCGGTATTTTTACAGGCGATGATGTTCTTGATTCAACACCCACCAAAATAGCTTCATTGGTATAATATCCTTTCATTTTTTTACCAAAAGCGGGTAGTGCCTTTTTTAGCCTGTTGCTTATCCAATTAGGTAAAACATCATTTAACGTTACACTTTTAACACCTGGTATATAAGAATTTGCAGGTAGGTTATTTGATAAACGGTTCTCAACAAAATCAACCATGCGTTGTGCCGGTGCCACCAAATTGCCGCCACCAGCATTAAAGGCCAGATGCTCTATTTTTTGTTGAAATTCAAGCATTCTGAGTGGGTTTTGTTTGTTTCCTTCAACATCTTCCAAATTAACCTGTACTACTGTTCCGGAGTTGGCAAAGGGATTATTTCTTTTTGAAGGGCTCCAACCATTTACTACAATTTCATTATGTGCAGTTGCACAAGGTGCTATAATACCACCCGGACACATACAAAATGAAAATACTCCTCTATTTTCAACTTGCTCAACCAAGTTATAATATGCCGGAGGTAAAAAAGGGTCGCGTGTTTCGCAATGATATTGGGCTTTGTCAATAATAAGTTGAGGATGTTCGATCCTTACACCCAATGCAAATGGTTTTGCTTCAATTAAAATTTTTTGGTTATGTAGGCTCTCAAAGATGTCGTTTGCAGAATGGCCTGTAGCCAAAATAACAGCCTCGGCATTTATTTCATTGTTTAATGCTGTTATAACACCTCTAATTTTCCCAAACGAAATTAAGAATGATGTTACTTTAGTTTCAAAATGAATCTGGCCGCCTGCATTTAAAATGCTTTCAGTTATTGAAGATATTATTTGGGGTAATTTATTGGTACCTATGTGTGGTCGGGCATCAACTAATATATCTTCAGTGGCACCATGGGCTACAAATGTTTTTAATACAGCATTGATGTCGCCTCTTTTTGTTGATCGTGTATATAATTTACCATCAGAATACGTACCAGCCCCACCCTCACCAAAGCAATAATTAGATTCGGGGTTCACTACCCCATTCTTATTAATGTTAGCTAAATCACGCCTTCGTTTTTTAACATGTTTGCCGCGTTCCAAAACTATTGGCCTAAAGCCCAATTCAATACACCTTAACGCGGCAAACAACCCTGCCGGGCCAGCACCTATAATTATGATTGATTTACCTTCGTTTACATTTGGATAATTGGTAGTAAAAATCTCAGGGAAAAAATCTTCATCAATAAATACCCTTATTTGCATCCGATATACAACTTTACGGCCACGTGCGTCAATAGATCTTTTAATCACCTTTAAATGAGAAATCCTATCCTGAGTAATATTAAGTACTGATGAAGAAATTATTTTTAATTGGATAAGGTTGGTGGATTGTTCTGGTTTACAAATAATTTCAATTTCTTTAATCATAAATATGCCGGGCTTTTATCCCGAAAGTATTAAAATAAAGGTAAATTTAAACCTTTAAAAAGGGTTTATTCAAGTTACATAACCAAATAAATATTATTGTTTTTATTGCCTTGATTTTTATTAACTTGACCTAATTTTAAAAAATAAAATTTTATTAGAATACATCTATTTGAATGGTTACCTTAGCCATCAAAAAAAACAAAATTAAAATTATTTTTTAGTAACTTTATTTGTTTAAAATTTAAATACTTTTTCAATAAACGGACTTTTTTAATATGCGAAAAATTCTACCAATTATCCTTTTAGCATTGGCCTGTATAAAATGCTTTGCCCAAATAAAGCCACAACCGCCTTTCAATGCTCGCGATTTATCAATTAGCTGGGAAGGAATTCAAAACAACTATAAAAGCCCTGAAAACGCATTAAATGCACTTATCATTACCAATACCGGGAAAATTCCTTTTCCGGTTGAAGGTTGGACCATGTACTTTAGCTCATCACGTTTGTTAGATTCAAACACAGTATCTGAAAACGCTAAAATCAAATATTTAAATGGTGATTTTTATAGTTTAAAGCCACTTAGTAATTTTTCTGAAATTAAGCCAGGTACCTCAATTAGAATTGAGTTTGTTTCAAAAGAACCTATCTTGAATGTAACAGATGCTCCTGATGGGTTTTATTTAGTTTGGGATATATTACCTGAAGCAGGTTATAATGTTGGTAATTTTAGCGTAAAATCTGTTGAATTTAGTGCAAAATATTCAATAAAGCCTTCGGTTATTTATGATCAGAATAAAGCCATTAAGGATATCCCTGAAAATAAACTCATCAAAGTATTCCCTACTCCGGTTCAATATAAAGAAACTGGCGATGTTTTAAATTTAAACCGGTTTTCGTTAATTGAAACAACTTCGGTTAACTTAAGATTTGAAAAGGAAGGAAATGATTTAAAAAATTATTTAAATAATTTGATTGGAAGCCGGGCTGATGTAAACCCCAAACTAACCGTTACAAAACCAATTTCAATTGTTTATGTGGATTCATTGAAAAAGGATGCCTATGAATTGTCTGTAACAACAAAAGGAATAAATATAAATGCTTCAACCGCTTCGGGTGCTTTTTATGCTATTCAATCAATCAAATCATTGATTAAACCATTTTTGTTTAGTGTACAGGAAAAAGAATTTAATATCCCATGTGTTGAGATTAAGGATGAACCAAGATTTCCTTACAGATCATTTATGCTTGACGTTAGCCGCAATTTCCAAACTAAAGGCGAAGTTTTAAAAATACTTGATGTAATGGCGCAGTATAAATTGAATGTGTTTCATTTCCATTTAACAGATGATGAAGGATGGAGGCTTGAAATACCTTATTTGCCTGATTTAACCAAGGTTGGAGGTAAGAGAAGCCATACACTTGATTCAAAACACTCTCTGCCACCATCTTTTGGATCAGGCGGTTCGGGAGGTGAAAAAGATGCGCGTATTGGCTCTGGTTATTATACAAGGAATGATTTTATTGATATCATTAAATATGCCAATAATTTACACATACAAGTAGTACCAGAAATTGAAGCACCGGGGCATGCACGTGCTGCAATTGTAGCTATGAAGGCCAGGTATAACAGGTTAATGGCTGAAGGATTAAAAATTGAGGCTGAAAAATACCTATTAACAGACCCTGATGATAAATCTGTTTATAGCTCTGCCCAACATTGGACTGATAATGTTATGGATATATCCAGACCATCAACCATTAATTTTGTTGAAGCCATTGTTAACAACATAGTAAGTATGTATAAAGATGCCGATGTGCCTTTAACAAGTATTCATTGGGGTGGTGATGAAGTTCCTCAAAATGTTTGGGAAAAATCTCCTTCATTTGCAGCGATAAAAATTTCGCACACTGAAATAAAGGATACTCAGGATCTTTGGAATTATTTTTATGGGTCAATAAATGAATTTTTAAAGGATAAAGGGGTTGCACTTTCAGGATGGGAAGAAATGGCGCTCAAAAAAACCAAGTTAGATGGCAAGCCGTATTATATACCAAATCCTGAATTTGTAAATGAAAATTTACAAGCTGAAGTTTGGAATAATACAATTGGCGATGGCAATGAAGATTTGGCTTATAAACTGGCCAATGCTGGTTATAAGGTTGTTTTGAGTTGTGTATCTAACTTTTATTTTGATTTGGCTTACAATAACTCATTTGATGAACCCGGGTATTATTGGGGAGGCTATATTGATATTGATAAACCATATTCATTTATACCGTATGATTATTTTAAAAACGTAAAAGTAGATAAAAATGGAGCACCTGTTAACCCTAATATTTTTGCCGGAAAACAACGTTTAACTGATTATGGCAAAACAAATATTGTTGGTTTACAAAGTGCATTATGGGGCGAAAATATAAAAAGCGAGAAACGACTTGAATACATGTTATTACCCCGCTTATTGGCGTTTTCTGAAAGAGCTTGGAGCAAAGACCCAGATTGGGTTACTGCAACCGATGCTACTGCCAGTGATACATTATTTACAAATGCTTATAATTCATTCTTAAATGTTTTAGGGAAAAGAGAACTGCCTAGGTTAAGTTATTTTGATGGAGGCTTTTCATACAGAATTCCAAAACCTGGCGGTATATATAAAGATGGTAAATTTAGTGCCAATGTTCAGTATCCCGGTTTAATTATTAAATATACTGTAAATGGGGATACGCCTGATTTTTCAAGTAAAACATATATTGAACCTCTTTCAAGCGAAGCTGCTGTTGTAAAGTTCCGCACGTTTGATGTTAAGGGTAGAGCAAGCGAAGTGATAACAGTGACTAAATAATATTATTCAAATTATCTGTAAATAAATAATTAATATATTTATTTACAGATAATTATAAATAAACATTAAATCCGACATAATAATTTCGCAATGGTGCCACATTATAATATCGGCCACCAACTGCATTCAAATCATTCCCAAGACTATACTTTTGATTTAAGATATTATTAGCACCTACTAAAATTTCATAATACCTTTTTCCTGAAATATAATGTTTCCATCCAGATTTAGCTTGTAATAGGCTATAAGATGACGCCCAAGCTGTATTTCCGTCATTTAGTGGAATTTTTGCAGTGTAATTATGTTCAAAATACAGATAGATAAATTTTGGCAGTTTAATTTGCAAGCTACTTATAATTACTTGTTCAGGCACCCCTGTAAGTGCATTTCCTGAGTAATTTGCTATTGCATCATGATAGTTATCGGCAAACCTAAACCTATCCAAAGTTATTGATTCGTTGATCTGTAACCCTCTTATAAATTGTGTATTATTTTGACGAATTAGCCATCCGGTAAAATTTAATTCTACCCCCGGTTGGTTAGTAGCTCCTGCATTTATATAGTATTGCGTTCCATCTGCATTAAATCTTGGTACTATCGCATTTTGTAAATGGTAATAAAAAATCGAAGCATCTAAATATATACTTTCATCCGAATTTCGAATTCGGAATCCTGTTTCATAATTTACACCATATTGAGCGGCCAGATTAGGGTTAATTGCATGATCTGTGGGTCTAATTTCGCTGGTAGTAGGCGTTGAGTAACCACGGCTTATGGAGGATCGCCAATAAAAATTATTCGTTATTTTATAGGATATGGCCAATCTGGGCATAAATTGTGGAGAAAAATCTCGATTGGTATAAACCGATTCGTTATTTGGGAAAACGTTTTTAAAATTATAATTGTAAAAGTTCAAACTTAATGCTGCTTCAACGTTTAGCAGTTTGTAAATATTTAGGATGTATCTGCTGAAAATAAAGTGTTGGTTGGTATTTATTTTATCAAAGGTTTGAGCCGTATCACGATTACCAAACTTATTGCCGTAATTATTGATGGATGAATTTGTTTGTTGCCATTCAATTCCGATATTTAATTTGGTGTTAAAGTTTATTCTGTTATTTGAGCTTAATTCAAAATAGGTTCTAAAACCAAATGTTGATTCATATCGTTGACCATAGTTAGTTATAAAAGGGTTGGTAAAATCAACATAGGTTCCAAAAACCGACAATACATTTCTTAAATTTTTGTCAAAATGATATTCGTTAGTTATGCCGGTTAAAAATACATTTTGGTATATGCCCGCTTTTTGTTGTATCGAACCTGGAATTGTTTTAGTTGCTACCCTTGCCCATTGCGGATTTGTTTGATATTGGCTTAATGTTAAGCCTCCGGGAGTTTCATAGCTAAGATTTGAATATAAATTTAAGATTCTTAATTCATCATTTTTAAGGTTCCATTTGTTAATTGCCTGCAAATATTTTCTTTGCATATAACTATGTTGTCTATATCCACTATAACTTTCATAGGCTTGGGTTATATTGAGTTGGTATTTATTGTATTTTTCTTGAATGCCTGCATGCTCATGGAAAAGTCCGTACGACCCAGCATTCAACCCGGTAGAGAAAAAATTATCAATATTATGATTGTTTAAGGTATTCAAAATAACAACCCCACCCGAATTTGCGCCAAATAAGCTTCCATCCGGACCTTTCAAAACTTCCATATTATTGATTGCATTGTAATCAATGGCATTTAAATAGGTGTTACCACCAGCATCCGTTAATGGTATTTCGTCAATATATACTTTAACATCCCTAACACCAAATGGCGAACGTAACAAGCTCCCTCTTATTGAAAGCCTATAACTACCAGGCGATCTTTCTTCGGCCCTCACACCAGCAATGGTATTAAGTATCGAAATAAATGAATTATCAGGATGCAGTTCCAGTTGAGATTGGCTAACCACACCAATTGATGCAGGAATACTTAATACAGGTTGTTCGCGTAAATATCCCCTTACGGTTACTTGGTTTAAAACTTTGGAACTGTCAGTTCTGATGGAGTCGCTCTTGCTCTGGGATTTAGCGCATAGTATCGAAAAAATAGAAAATAAAAAAGGCAATAATAATTTCACGGCAATAATTTAGAAAGCCAAAAATAGATTATTATAGAATTAAAACAATTAAATTCTATATTCCGAATTTTGATTCTAGATTTTATATCGACTGAGGCCCTACTAAAATTATCCGACTTATTAAAAAATTAAATAGTTTTATAAAATATATAAGCCATTTTAAATAAAATTTGTTTTTTAATTTTATTAAGCCAAAGGATTAAATTTTATAGTAATCAATAAATTCCAAACTTGCTATTTATTTAATTTCCAAAAAAGTATAATAGACCTATATTAAAAGCATCATTATTAAGTTTAAGATAACCTCCTTTTGTTATTGCATTTTGGGTAATATAAGTTAAATTTATTGCTACCTTTTTACTAATCTTAATACCAGCTTTAAAAAATAATTCTGTATCATTCGGATTAAAATAAAAAGGTTCTGCTCCACCTATACCATTGTCGCTCAAATTAGGGTCGGCTGCTCCAAAATATTGATTGTTAAAAGTTCTATGAATAATGCCTAAGCCGCCACCAATAAACATTTTAAACGTAGGTGCATTATAAAGATTAAAAATAATTTGTGGCATAAAAGCCAAGTCTAATTGGTCGAAATATACTTTTTCATTAACATAGGGCGAAACTAATAACTTGTATTCAGCATCATATTTTGTTTTTGAAACAGCAACTTCTAACCTTATTTCTACTCTTCCAAATGAAGGATTCGGGATAATATTAATACCACCTGAAATCATTGGAAGGTAGGAGGTAAATGATTTTCCTCCACCAATGGAATAGGAGGACCCCTCTTCTGTAGTTGTATTTGCAATATTTACCCCAAGCCCGGCAAAAAAATCAACCTTTGTTTTTAGGTTATGTCTTTCTTTTGTTTCTTTTATTTGATTAATTTTACCAAAAACATCTAATAAGAAGTAATCTTTATAGGTTCCATCACTTAATATTCTGGTTAATCCATCATCTAAAGCATTATACTTTATAGCTAATGAAAATAATTGTTTTAAATATTTATTTTCAATTGCTGTATTTCCTTCTATATCTATTTCTTTAGAATTAATAGGAGTGGTTGATACTGCCTTATAAACTCTATATGTTAATTCTATGGGGTTAAAATCAGGATTTTCTCCAAAAAAATACCTGGTTTTAATATTGTCGGTATATGAGTATAAGGCTAAATTCTTCCCTTTTTGTAACACCTTAAAAAAGACAGTTCCATCTATAAAGCTTGTGTCTTTATCATACCCCAATTTATCAATATTGGTAATATCTGTACTTATCTTTGCTTTAAATTTTTGATAACTTTCTATATCACTTATGTTAAAATAATTGATATCATTCACCGTATATTCTCTAACCTCTTTTTGGGTCGAATTGGCTTTAAATGATATGGAGTTAGGGTTTGCATCCCATCCTCTGTAATCAATATAGCCCTTAAGGGTATCACCTTTTAAATTAATAACATAGCCAGGCTTAAAGTTGATTTGGGAGAAAGCTAAAAATGGAAATAAAGTGATAAGTAGTAGTAAATTGAAATGTTTCATTTATTAAAATTGTTTATGTTTGGTTTTTAAAATTAATTTAATAAAACGGTATTTTCAATAAAAATAAAAAAAATTGCTTTCGTGCAGGGCAAGTTTGTATTTACCCTAACATAAATGTTTGCTGAAATTTAAATTTATATCATTTGGTTATTTACCAAAAAAATAAGTCATTCCTATATTGGTGTTACTGTTACCGAGAACAAGGTTGCCAAAATTTGTGATTGAAGTATCTTCAAATTTATTTATATAAAAGGAAATTCTTTTTCCGGTTTTAATGCCAAATTTAAACATATATGCTTCAGACGAGTAGCCATCAAAATGGTTTACTGCTTTGTTATTGCCATCCTGGTAAAACGAATTATAAAAATTATGATGTTCAACAGCAACGCCAATGCCTAAAAATATTTTAAAATCAGGATCACTAAATAGATTATAAATAATTTGTGGAAAGAATGACATATTTAGTTGGTTAAAATTGACACTTTCAGTAGATGGACGATTATCATAATTGTTGATGGAAAGTTGCAACTCAAATCTTAGTTCAAACTTTTGAGTCTTAGAATCAGGAGTAATATTTATACCCGATGAAATATAAGGGAATGCCGAGGAATATGATTGTCCTCCGTCATTTGTATAATTTGAATTTGAAGAGATACTAGAGACATTTAGACCAGCACCAACAAAATAATTAATTTTTGAATTATGCGTTTTATCAATATCATGCTTATTAATTTTAGTCACAATTTCTTCTAAAGAATAATCCTTGTATTTACCAAAATTAAATAATCTAGTTAATTCACCATCTATTGAATTATATTTAGCCGCAGCAGCAAATAATTGTTTTAAATAAATGTTTTCTATATAGGTATTGCCCTCTTGAGTAACATTTCTATTTATTGGAACTATTCCTGAATTTTTATATATTCTAAAAATTAATTCTTTGGGGCTATAATCAGGATATTCACCCAAATAATATCTGGTTTTAATTTTGTCGGTATATGAGTATAAAGAAACATACTTACCATATTGTAAAACCTTAAAAAATACAGTATCTACCTTATATGTTGTGTCACTTTCACTACCAAGATTATCGATATCAATGTTATTTAAACTAATTGAAGAACTATATTTTTTATAGCAAACTAAACTATCGATGCAAAAGTAGTTTATATTGTTTTTATTAAACTCCCTAACATTATTCGTATTTAAACTATCCTTAAAAGATATTTTTATCGGATTTGAATCCCATTTTTCATTATTAATAAATCCTTTTATTGTATCTCCTTTTAAAGTGACTACGAAACCTGGTTGAAAATTACTTTGAGCAGTGGAAATTAATGGGAATAAAATTCCAATTAATATAATTTTCAAATATTTCATATTCAGGATTTATGAACTTGTGAGATTTGAAACTATTTAAATAAGCATCAATGAAATATTTACTTAATTTAAATCAATCGAAATCATTAATTACAAAAAATCAACGTTGTATTTTCTTATTAAATAGTGAGATTGTTATTACAAAAATTAATATATATAAATTTTAAATGCTTTTTTTCTACTATTTACCCCAAAAATACAAAACACCTACATTAACTGTGTTATTAAAAATATTAGAAAAATCGCTGGTGTTTACTGAGTAATCAGTTAATATATTCATATAAATGGCAATTTTTTTACTTGTTTTTATACCAGCTTTTAAAAGGAATGTATTTGTTGTATAGGAAGCATAATCCTGATACGCTAATGAATTAGTATTAAAAAAATTGTGATGACTTACAGCTAATCCACCTCCCAAAAATATTTTAAAGTCTTCTTTGTTATAAAAATTAAATATAATTTGTGGCATGAGTGTTATATTTAATAAATTAATAGAATTATTTTTTGGAGCCAAACTTGGGTTATATTTCGACATTGATAATTGAAGCTCCACTCTTAATTCAATTTTTTCAGATTTAGGTTTAGGAATAAGGTTTATACCCCCTGAAATTAATGGAAGTGTTGAACGGATTATTGAAATATCTGATCCTGCATATTGAGAATCATAGGATAGGCCTGCGCCCACAAAATAATTTAATTTTGGTTGAACGTTTTTATTAATATCGTAAGTTTTTATTTTATTTATTTTGCTAAATATTTTTAACAGGTAACTTTCAGAATATTGGCCATTAGTAAATATTCTTGATAATTCATCATCTAATGAATTATATTTATTTGCCAAAGCAAACAACTGTTTTAAATAAGTGTCTTCAACAATTGTGGTTTTATAAAATTGATT
>CAIYNX010000334.1 GCA_903927645.1 uncultured Mucilaginibacter sp. | reverse complement strand
TTAAATTCGCGAGCCGTTTCAAAAGTCATCGGGTCTAGCGGAATTTTATCTTCATACAAATTGCAGCCTTTGTTACTTTGCTTGCATATATGCAATAGCTCCGATGCCAACCCGTCGGATATATCAATCATTGCCGTTGGCTTTACGCCTATCTCTTTCAACAATTCAATAATATCACGCCTGGCTTCTGGTTTTAGCTGACGTTCTACTATATAATCCTTTCCTTCCAAATCAGGTTGTATGTTGGGGTTTTCCAAATACACCAATTTTTCGCGCTCCAATAATTGCAAACCGGTATAAGCGCCACCCAAATCGCCCGATACACATATCAAATCGCCCTCTTCTGCTCCGTTTCGGTAAACAATATCTTGCTCATTGGCCTCACCCAAAACCGTTACGCTAATCACCAAACCTTGTTTTGAGGAAGTAGTATCACCACCCACCAAATCCACATTATATTTCTCGCAAGCCAAATAAATTCCTTGATACAATTCCTCTATCGCCTCCAACGGAAACTTGCTCGACATGCCTATGCTCACAGTAACTTGTGTTGGCGTTCCGTTCATGGCATAAATATCGCTCAAGTTTACTTGTATGGCTTTATAGCCTAAATGTTTTAATGGGGTATAAGCCAAATCAAAATGAATCCCCTCCAACAGCATATCGGTTGATACCAATACCTTTTTGCCTGTAAAATCAAGTACGGCGGCATCATCGCCCACACCCTTTAAACTGCCTTTTTGTTTCAGCGTGTTTTCCTTGGTTAGATAATCAATCAGGCCAAATTCGCCCAGTTTCTCTATTTCTGTTTTCTCTTTGTTATCAAACATCTCTTTTTATATAATCCACAAATGGCTATACTTATAAACAATTGCAATCCCTTTTGTTAATAACCAATACTTCTATAAACCCAATTTTGCTGATATTTCCAACATGCGTTCAATTGGCAATACGGCTTTTTCAATTATATGCTGCGGCACAAAAATTTCGGGCAAGCCGTTTTTTAAACATAAATACAATTTTTCGAGTGTATTACGCTTCATATGAGGACAGTCATTACACGCGCAATTACCCTCCGGCGGAGCCGGGAAAAATTTTTTTTGAGGGTTGTCTTTTTGCATTTGGTGCAAAATACCCGCCTCAGTTGCCACTATAAATTCTTGATCAGTACTTTTAGTTGCAAAATTTAATATCCCGGTTGTTGAACCAATATAATCGGCCATTTGCAAAATAGCTTCTTCGCATTCAGGATGTGCCAGTAACTTTACTCCCGGATGGCGCTCCTTCATCTTGGTAATTTTCTCCCTCGAAAAAATTTCGTGTACCATGCAAGCACCATTCCATAAAACCAAATCCCTACCCGTCTTTTTCGCCACATAGGCACCCAAATTTTTATCTGGGCCAAATATTATTTTTTGTTCTTTCGGCAAGCTTTCAACTATGCCAACGGCATTGCTACTGGTGCAAACAATATCGCTCATGGCTTTTAACTCGGCTGTACAATTCACATAAGTTATGACCAAATGGTCGGGATATTTTTCCTTAAACTTATTAAACAAATGCGGCGGACAACTATCAGCTAATGAACAACCTGCTTTTATGTCGGGTAATAAAACTTTTTTTGCAGGAGATAAAATTTTGGCTGTTTCGGCCATAAAATGCACACCGGCAAAAACAATAATATCGGCATCTGTTTTTGCGGCTTGTTGCGATAAGCCCAAACTATCGCCAATATAATCGGCAATGTCTTGTATATCAGGTTCCTGATAATAATGGGCAAGTATAACAGCATTTTTTTCCTTTTTTAATTTTTCAATTTCCTCAAATAGGTCGAGTGTTGGGTCAATAAATTCTTCCGCAAAACCCTTGGTATTTATTTCTGCTAAGGTATCCATTTCAACAATTCAATTAATAACAATTACTTTTAATATATAAAAAGAACTATTGTTATTGGTGTGTTAGTTATGTTTAAAAGTTTTTTATAATGTGGTGTACTAACTATTTTTTAATAATTTATTAACAATTATTATGCATTTTGTTTGAGCTAAATAATTGGTTTACTGAATTATTTTAAAACCAAATTTATTAATTAAATCATTTTTGTTAATAGTTTGTTACTGTTTAAAATGTTAGTTTTGTTATTTTAATTACTCAAAAGTCGTTTAAAATATTTTATTTTTCTTACTGTTTTTTGTAGTTATCCACTTATTAATTAGTTACTAGGTATTTGCTTACATTAAATTAACACACTATTGACTGCTTATTAACAATATACCTATTTTTACACACCCTATATTAAATTCATGAGTAAAACTGTTGATTTTTTAGTTATTGGTTCTGGAATTGCCGGATTAAGTTTCGCGCTTAAAGCTGCTAAACATGGTAAGGTATTGATAGTTACAAAAAGTAACGAGGATGAATCGAACACAAAATATGCACAGGGTGGCGTTGCTGTTGTTGTGGATAAAAAAGAAGATTCGTTTGAAAAGCATATACAAGATACCTTAATTGCCGGTGATGGTTTATGCGATGAAGAAGTAGTTAGTTTGGTAGTAAGGGAGGGCCCTGACCGTATTCGCGAAATTATTGAATATGGTGCCAACTTTGATAAAACAAAAACGGGTGTTTATGATTTAGCAAAAGAGGGTGGACATTCCGAATCCCGTGTAATGCATTTCAAAGATATTACCGGTTTTGAAATTGAACGGGCTTTATTGGCCGAAGTACATCAAAACACTAATATTGAAATATTGACTCATTATTTTGCGGTAGATTTAATTACCCAGCATCATTTGGGTGTCTTTGTTGATAAATCAACCCAAGATATTACTTGTTATGGTGTTTATGCATTTAATAACCATACTAAATATGTTGAAAAAATATTGGCAAAGGTTACTGTAATGGCTTCGGGTGGAGCCGGGCATATCTATTCTATTACTACCAACCCTACTATTGCAACCGGAGACGGAATTGCCATGGTTTATCGTGCAAAAGGTAAGGTTAGGAATATGGAATTTATTCAATTTCATCCTACTGCTTTATACAATCCCGGTGAATATCCTTCGTTCTTAATATCAGAAGCTGTACGTGGTTTAGGTGGTATATTGAAACGTACCAATGGTGAAGAATTTATGCAGGAGTATGATGAACGTAAATCATTAGCGCCCAGAGATATTACTGCTAGGGCTATTGATGCCGAAATAAAAAAATCTGGTGAAGATTATGTTTATTTAGATATCAGGCATGTTAGTAAAACTGAAATATTAAATCACTTTCCTAATATTTATGCCAAGTGTTTGGATATTGGTATAGACATGACTAAGGAAATGATTCCTGTTGCTCCTGCTTGTCATTATATGTGTGGTGGCATTATGGTTGATCATGTGGGTAAATCGTCCATTATGCGGCTATATGCTTGTGGTGAGTGCTCTTCTACCGGTTTACATGGTGCAAACAGGTTGGCATCAAATTCATTGTTGGAGGCACTGGTTTTTGCACACCGTATTTATGAAGATGCTATCAATAAATTCAATACTTATCATATACCTGATCATATACCTGATTGGGATGAAAAGGGTGTTCAACTATCAAACGAAGATATCTTGGTAACCCACAATGTTCGTGAAATGCAAAAAGTAATGAACGATTATGTTGGTATAGTACGTTCTGATTTTAGGTTAGACAGGGCCATGCGTAGGTTAGGTTTGTTATATGAAGAAACTGAAGATTTTTATAAAAAAACCAAATTATCAGTAAAACTCTGTGAGTTAAGAAATTTGATTCAGGTTTCTTTCTTGGTTATAAAATCAGCAATGATGCGTAAAGAAAGCAGAGGCTTACACTCGACTACTGATTATCCTGTTCATGCCGAGGTTATTGAAGATACTATATTTTAATAAAAACTATTTATGGATAAACTATTCCTTATTATAATAACCCATGTAATGAATGTAAACGTAACACAGCTTAAAACGTTTATGGGTTTCGATAAATTGAGTGCCGGTAGTGAAGTAAGTTTTTTTGATGCGCAATTAGTCAATAGGGGTATGTTTTACGGTACCTATCAAGATAATATTATTATAATTAGTAATAAATTGTCATTATCCTTTTATTATAAGGATCCATCTGAATTTGAAAAGCAACTTTTATTATATGCACCAAAGAGTGATATTACTGTTTTAACCCTAGATGATCGTAATAGTTTTTATGGATACGCACTTATAAAGGATGGTGTAAGACAGCGCGTAAAAGCAGGCACTGATACAGAAGTTTTTGTTGATGTAGGAAAAATTCTTAATGAGGAGGATGTATTATTAAAAAGTAACCTTATTCCTGCTGATGAGTTGGATGCTATGAAAAAGGAACATTATGCGAATTATGCTAATAAACAAATTGAGTACGAAGTTGGTAAACATATACCTATTAAATTATTAAATCGTTTTTTTGGCAATAATATAGATGAAGTTGCCGAAACGCTCAATAAAGTATTATTAATTGAATATCAGTAAGGTGGAGCGGAAAACGGGATTCGAACCCGCGGCCTTCAGTTTGGGAAACTGATGCTCTACCAACTGAGCTATTTCCGCTTGATTAATTATATACAAATATAAAGGTTTAGAAATAACAATATTCTCAATATAAAAATTATGCCATTGATTTTACCTGTAAAAGGAATTAGCCCTAATTGGGGTAGCGATTGTTTTATTGCCGAAAATGCCACCATTGTTGGTGATGTTGTAATGGGCGATAAATGTTCGGTTTGGTTTAATGCTGTAATTCGTGGTGATGTTAATTTTATTAAAATTGGTAATAATACCAATATACAGGATGGAGCCGTTATTCATTGTACCTATCAAGGTGCCTCAACCACTATAGGTAACAACGTATCAATAGGGCACAATGCATTGGTTCATGGTTGTACACTACATCATCATGTTTTAGTTGGAATGGGTGCCATTGTAATGGATAATGCTGTTGTTGAAGAATTTGTTATTATTGCAGCAGGTGCCATTGTACTCGAGAAAACTGTATGTGAATCTGGTTATTTATATGCTGGTATCCCGGCTAAAAAAATAAAACCACTTAATGATGAGCAAAAAGAAATGTTAAAACGCTTGCCTCAAAACTATATTATGTATGCTGGTTGGTTTAATAAGTAGCGGGTTCTTTGGGTATGGTAATGGTACTTTGTTGTTCCCAATTTGGTCTCAAGGTTAGTATTTCTTTACTTACCCAAATATTCTCAGGTTGTGTTCTTTTCTTTACATTTCCACTATCCCATTTTCCGTTTCCATTGGTATCATATATTACCTTAATTCGGTATTTACCTGTTAAAAAGTTTTTATATACAATGGATGAATTTTCATGTAAAGTAGTACTTCTTAAAACTATCTTTTCATCATTCAATAATTGTACAATGTATGATTTTCCTGTATCCGGTACATTTACAGTTAAAGTTAGCTGACTATAATTCTGTTCTTTGTCTAAACCAAACTTCCTAACTGTTTTTTTATTTTTGTCGCCAAAAATATCTGTAAATGCTCCGTCCTCAAAGGTTAATATATAATTGGAGTTTTGTTTTAATTTATATTTTAGATTGAACTTTTTAAGATTGCTGGAGTCTCTTTCAATACTAAAATTGGTAACATCTGTCGAATCTTCTTTTAATGAAATTAAACTCTGATCATATGTTTCAATAGGGAAATTTGTTTTAACAGCTAGGCCATAACCAGGCTTAAGTTTAAAATCGCCATTAAGGTTATAATTAAAATTAAGTATTCTGATAAATGATTCTTTTTTTCCTTTTCTGAATGAGGTTGAATCAAGTGGTTTGTCTTTATCAAAAAAAGCAACACGAATTGAATCAAAATCCATGTTCTTCATATATAACATGGCCGAATCATTTGTTTTTGAAAAATCAACTATTTTAAATTTATCGTAATCCTTCGGGTATATTATTTTTATAGATGGCGTCTCTAAATTTTTATTAAAAACAAACGACATTTTTCCATCTTGGTCAAAGCTTCTAACGGTTAATCTAAATTTATCAGGTTCTTGTCTAAATACTTTGAGTTGTATATTGGAAGTATCGCTTGTTAAATTGATATCCTTTTTTAAATAACCAATAAGTTCCTCATCCCGATTATAAATTTTATCGGGCGATTTTTCAAACAAGGCATATATCCTATATTGATCTGCGTGTAGGTTGTTTAAAGTAAAATTTCCGCTCGAATCTGTAGTGGTGTAAACCGTTGGCTTCTTTTTACCGAAGAATGCAGTGTCTTGTTTCAAATTAAAAAGCATAACAGTTGCATCCTTTTGTCGTTCCTGGGTTTCGTTATTAATTACGGTTCCCGAAATACTCAAGGAGTCGATATGTTGGCCGGTAGAAAAAACATACGTAAAGTTTTTTAAAACATTGCCTTCGTTTACATCAGCAATGGCCTTACCAAAATTTATAACATAGGTGGTGTTTTTTTCGAGCGAATCTCTTAAATCTATTATAATACTTTTTTTATTTGTTTTATATTCCGGTTGTTTGGCCGGCGATGGTGTCATGGTAATTTCTTGTGACGGATTATTTAATTTAAAAAACTCATCAAAATCAAGCTTTATTCTTTTAGCCGAAAAATTGCGCGTACTATTTTCAGGGTCTGCCTTTATTAGTTTTGGTGGAGTACGGTCTCTTGGTCCACCTTGTGGTAGTTGCCTGTTGGCGCATGCCAAAAAGGCTAATACAATAGAAAAAAGGCATACTTTTTTTAATAAATTTAATCCTTTTTGATTTAACATGGTTTTTAAACGATATAAACGTTTTTTATTCTTTTATGATATATGGCATTAAAAAATAAAAATAATGGATTTAATGCAACATTTTATAAACGCTTGATTATTAATTGTTTATCACTTACTTTGTTATATGAACCATCAAAACTGATATGTCTGATGGTGTAACCCCCGAAATTCTGGATGCTTGGCCTAAAGTACGTGGTTTTATTTTCATTAATTTCTCGCGGGCCTCTTTTGATAATGAAACCATCTGGTTATAATTAAAATCTGGATTGATTTCTTTGTCTTCCATTTTTTTCATTCTTGCAACTATTTCTAATTCTTTCTCAAAATAGCTTTCATATTTTATTTTTATTTCGGCTTGTTCAATAGTTTCCTTATCGTAATTATTCAGCAATGAATTCAAGTCATCATCAACTTTTCGTAAATCATTAAAGCCTAGTTGTGGTCTGCCTATTAAATTAAATTGTTTGGTACTTTGGGTAAGTATACTGGTTTCTTTACTTTCAAGCAGGCTATTTACATGCTCCGGATTCATTGACTTGGTTTTTGTAAATCCCACTATTTTGTCGGAGTCTGCTATTTTTGCATTTACTTTTTCCATTCTGTCATCCCCAACCAAACCCAGGTGGTATGCCATTGGAGTAAGCCTGATGTCGGCATTATCCTGTCTTAATAAAAGCCTATGTTCTGCTCGCGAGGTAAACATTCTGTATGGTTCTTCGGTGCCTTTGGTTACCAGATCATCAATTAAAACACCAATGTATGATTCCGATCTTTTCATGATTAATTCGTGTTTATCGTTTAGCTTTTGATGTGCATTGATACCAGCCACAAACCCTTGCGATGCCGCTTCTTCGTAACCGGTGGTTCCGTTAATTTGACCCGCGAAATATAAATTACTAATCAACTTAGTCTCCAAAGTAAGACCAAGTTGAATGGGTGGAAAATAGTCATATTCTATTGCATACCCTGGTCTAAACATTTTTGCATTTTCAAACCCTGGTATTTGTGTCAGGGCTTTATATTGAATATCTTCCGGTAATGAAGTTGAGAAACCGTTTACATAAATTTCTACCGTGTTCAATCCCTCTGGTTCTACAAATATTTGGTGTCTGTCCCGCTCGGCAAATCTGTTTATTTTATCCTCTATAGACGGGCAATACCTCGGACCAAGACCTTTTATCCTACCAGTAAACATGGGTGATTTCTCAAAGCCTTCCTTTAAAGTTTCGTGCACTTTGGTATTGGTATAAGTTATCCAACAGCAGCGTTGATCTTTAATTTGAGGCACTTCTGTATATGAAAACCTACCCCGTTCTTCATCTCCCCATTGTTCCTCCATCAATGCATAATTCAAACTTCTGCCGTCAACCCTTGGCGGTGTACCTGTTTTCATTCTGCCTGATGTAAAGCCTAATTCAACCAATTGTTCGGTTAACCCTGTTGCCGCTTTCTCGGCGGTTCGCCCACCTCCAAATTTTTTCTCTCCTATATGAATAATGCCGTTCAAAAAAGTTCCGTTTGTTAGTATTACGGCGTCCGATTCAATCTCCACACCCAAGGACGTCTTTACCCCTTTAATGGTATTGTTTGTTACCAATAACGAAGTAACAGTATCCTGCCAAAAATCTACATTAGGAGTTTGTTCTAATGCCAGGCGCCACTCTTCTGCAAATCGCATCCTGTCGCTTTGAGCGCGGGGGCTCCACATTGCCGGTCCTTTGGATAGGTTCAACATCCTAAATTGTATAGATGTTTTATCAGTAATGATTCCCGAATAACCTCCCATTGCGTCTATCTCACGCACAATCTGACCTTTAGCCACGCCTCCCATTGCAGGGTTGCAACTCATTTGGGCTATTACACCCATGTTCATAGTAATAAGTAAAACAGAGGAGCCAAGGTTGGCTGCTGCCGCTGCCGCCTCGCATCCTGCATGCCCAGCTCCTACTACTATTATATCGTGTTTTTTAAACATTCTTTAATTATACATGTATGTTAGGGTTCAATCATAAGCCATGTTCCACGTGGAACAAAATCTTTCCGAACTATGATTTTATACATCAATGTTCCACGTGGAACACGATTCATTGCCTCTATTTCTCCTTGCCCAGCGTTCCACGTGGAACATTAAACAAAGATATGCTTGCAACCGTTGCCCAAACACCCTCTAAAATAACAAATGGGTAAAAATGAATTAACCATGACGCATAACAACAAATTGCGGCGCCAATTAAATTAAGAGCCCCGTATAATTTATGTGCTGTGGGTAGTTGCTTAAACAAGTTTAGTAAAAAAGCGATTAATAATATAATTACTCCTGTGCTTGCAAGTAAGTCTGATGCTTTCATTATGCGTTATTTAGTTCAGTTAGTTCAATCCAACGAAAACTTTTTTCATCCAATGAGCTGTTTAATTTAGCAATTGCAGCCAATAATAAATCCAATTCGACTGGGTTGATGCTTGTTTTGTTTAGCTTTTCGGTATTGCTTTCTATTTCTTTTTCTAAAATTGCAATTTCCTTTTCTAGGTTCTCCAGCTCTTTCGCTTCCTTAAAGTTTAACTTGCCCTTTTTCGTTTCCTTTGGTTTTGGTGCTTCAGCCGGTATGTTTTTCTTAGCTAATTGCCTATTCTCTTCTAATTCTACCCTATACGATGAATAATTACCATTATATATTTTAACCTTTCCGTTGCCTTCCATAATAAAAAGCTGGTCGGTTAATTTGTCGAGTAAGTATCGATCGTGCGAAACCATCATTAATATGCCCGAATAATTGGTTAAAAACTCTTCCAATACATTCAAGGTATCAATATCTAAATCATTGGTTGGCTCATCCAGAATCAAAAAGTTTGGGTTTTTCATCAAAATGCTCATCAACTGTAGCCGCTTTTTCTCCCCGCCACTTAGTTTTGATATGAAACCATATTGTTTCGCCGGTGGAAAAAGAAATAAGGTTAATAAGGCTGAGGCCGATATTAGTTTCCCATCGGCCATGGTAATAAATTCAGCTACGTTTTTTACAATATCAATTACGCGTTCATCCTCTTTAAATACAATACCTGATTGGTGGAAATAGCCAATTACCGTCGTTTCACCCCGATCTATTGTGCCTTTATCTGGTTGTAGGCTTCCTGTTATTAGGTTTAATAAGGTCGATTTGCCTGTCCCGTTTTTGCCGGCTAAACCTATACGGTCGCCCTTTTTAAATACGTAGCTAAAATCTTCTATAAAAGTTTGTCCGTTAAAGGCTTTATAAAGGTGATTCATCTCCATTATTTTATTGCCTTGTCTAGCAGTTTTAACACTTAATTCTACTTTTTGGTTTGGTCCGCCATTTTTTGTTTTCTCTTCTAAATCATAATAAGCATCAATTCTGGCTTTTGATTTTGTACCCCTTGCCTGTGGCTGGCGTCTCATCCACTCTAATTCTTTTCTTAATAAATTGGAGTTTTTCTGGAAGGCAGCCTCGTCAGCACTTTCTCTTTCGGCTTTCTTTTCTAAATAATACCCATATGAACCATTATAAGGTACAATTTTGCCGCGGTCAATTTCTAGTATCTCATTACATACATTATCTAAAAAGTACCTATCGTGGGTAACCATCAGGATGGTTTTTGAACCATCAGTTAGCAGTTTTTCCAACCATTCAATTGTATCAATGTCCAAGTGGTTGGTTGGCTCATCAAGAATGTAAATATCAGGGTCTTCAATCAAGAGCTTTGCTAAGGCAAGACGTTTTTTTTGACCGCCTGATAAGGTTTTTATAGGTTGATTTAAATGATGAATATCCAACCTGCCGAGTATGGTCTTAATTTTATATTCATATTCCCAAGCATTGATATTACTCATTTCTTCCATTACCTGCTCAATGGCTTTGGCATTTTCAGGATCATTTTCCAACAATTCTTCATACCTCCTGATTAGCTGTTGTTGTATATCATCGGCATGAAATATGTAATCGCTAATGGTAACCGCATCCTTAAATCCAGGATCTTGTTCAAGGTAACCAAGGTTTAGGTCTTTGCTCTGTACAACTTTGCCTTCAATGGGTTTTAAACTGCCGGCCAATAGTTTTAACAAGGTTGATTTACCGGCACCGTTAATGCCTACTAAGGCAACTCTTCGCCCCCGGTTAATACCTATGGTTACATTTTTAAACAACCATTGATCATGAAAGGAATGGCCGAGGTTTTCGGCAGATAGATAAGTACTCACTTTATATAATTTTATCTGAAGGATAAATAAATACCCCTAACTGTTTTTTTAATGAATTTTTATACATAGCCTCCGCAATGCTTTTAGCGGCAATACTCCTGTATTTTTTAAAGGGGCCTCTTAATAATGGATTGATATATTTCATTAGTGAAATGAATATCTGTTCCCCTACTCTTTTTTCTTTTCTTTCACCTGTTAAAAAAGATGGCTGATAGATAAACAAGGCAGGTAGACCTACTTTTTTTATGGCTTCTTCGGTGCTGCCTTTCATTTTTAAATAAAAGTTTGCAGCATCTTTATTAGCTCCTAAAGCCGAAACGAGGTGGTATTGTTCTACCCCATTGGCAAGGGCCATTTCTGCCAGTTGTAAAGGGTATTCAAAATCAACTTTTGTATAGTCTCGCAAATCAGGTGTTTTTTTTCGTGTTGACCCGAGGCAGCAAAATAGGGCCTGCCCTGCAACATAGCTCGAATAATTGTTTAGCGCATTAAAATTAATTTGTACTTGATTTAATTTAGGGTGCTTTACAGGTAATAAATTCCTTATCAATACTACAACCTCATCATAATCAGGTTGTTGAAGTAAAATTTCTAATAATGCGCTGCCTATTAGTCCGCTTGCGCCCGCTAAAATTGCTTTGTTCGCCATTAACTAAAAAATATTGGCAAAAGTACATATAAATTTATACTGCTGATTCATATTTAAAAGCACCCTATTTGATGCTGTTTATAATAAATTAAATAGCGATCAATAAAAAAAAATTCCCCAATAAAAAAGCCTAAGTGTTTAATTAAACACTTAGGCTTTTTTATTAATAGTAATTATTATAAATATTTGGTTAGTTCGGGAGATAATGGGGTAGTAGCTGAACGAAAACGATGAATTAAGGTGCCATTTTCGTCAATCAAAAATTTCTCAAAGTTCCATTTTATTTCGCCGGTAAAATCTGGATTTGGTGCTTCGGTTAAATATTTAAACAAGGGATAAATATCGTCACCTTTAACGCTCACCTTTTCACTAAGCGGGAAGGTTACACCATAATTTTTCTGACAAAAAGTTTTAATTTCTGAATTAGCACCAGGTTCCTGTTGTCCGAAATTATTTGCCGGAAAGCCAACAATAACCAATTTGTCTTTATACAAATCAGCAAGTTTTTGTAATTCAGCATATTGTGGTGTATAGCCACATTTTGAGGCGGTATTAACAACCAATACCTTTTTACCCTTGTATTGGGATAATGAAAAATCTTTCCCATCAATGGTTTTTAGTTTATATTCATAAACAGATTTTGGTGAAAACATAAGCAAGGCAAAAATTAAAGCGAGAATTTTCATAAGTTTATTTTATTTACAGAGTTATAATTGGTATAAAGTTATTGATTTAAAGCTCTTTGCTGCAAATAGAAATCTTCTTTTTGTGTCATTTTTTTCTTATCATCAACAGTTTTGTCTTTATACCCGAGCAAGTGCAGTACACCATGGATCATAATTCGGTGCATTTCGTCAGTTTCTGTGATATGTAGTTGAGTTGCGTTTTCCCGAATACGCTCTACCGAAATAAAAATATCGCCCATAACCAAGCCATCTCTATCTGAATTATCAAAAGTAATGATATCAGTAAACGTATCGTGATTTAAAAACTGTTGGTTTATTTGTAATAAATAATTATCAGAGCAAAAAATAAAGCTTAGGGATTTGAGTTTATAGCCTTCCGTGTTAATTGTATTTACAATCCATCCCCTAATGCTTTCTTTTTGTTTTAATTTAAACTTTATGTCTTCCTCAAAAAAGGTAATTGAAGGCATTATATTTTAAAATGAAGTTCAACCTCGTTTCCCGAAGCGTTAAAAACGCACTGATCGGCAAGTTGTTTCAAAATAAAAACGCCTCTGCCTGTATAGTTTTCAATATTTTCTTGGGCGGTTGGGTCGGGCAAACTTAAGTAGTTAAAGCCTTCTCCCTCATCCTTAATGGTCCAAATAGCTCTTTTAGGGTCTATTTCTACATTGATATATACTTTTTTTTCTGAGTCGAATTTATTGCCATGAATAATTGCATTAATTGTAGCTTCATTAAGGCATATCATCATATTAGCAAAGGTGTCTTCGCTAAATTTGTATTTATCGGCAAGTTCTTCCACTAAATTCTCAACAAGTACTACATTTTCAGGATTTGAATCTAGCTGTAATGTAAAAAGCTGGCTTGTTTCAAGTTTCATTAGGTCCATATTATTTTATTTTGAGAAAATCAAAATACGATTTAATTTTTGTTTTATAGTATAAATTTAAATTTAACGGAATCGTTTTCAATTGTTCCGTTTGTGCGTTTTTTGATTCCTCAAATTTTTTCAACGCATTTATATAACCAGGTGGCAAATCTTTACCAACATTACTTTCTCTTTTTTGATCTTGGTCTCTTTCTTGTTCTGCTTTTTCGGCTTCCAACAATCTGGTTTTTATATCTTCCTGACGCTTAATTGATTCTCCGTTTATTTTTCTGTTTACGATATCTCGCTCATTTTGTTCCATTTGCTGCGAAATTTTGTCCAAATTTCCTAGCTTACCTCTGCCATCTTTATTATCTTCCTTATTTATTCTTTGTAAGGCTTCCCTTATCTGTTGTTGTTCTCTGGCTAATTTAGCTAATTGTTCGCTATTTATTACATTATTATTTTCACTATGCGCTTTTTGACTATTTCCCGATTGTTGCATTTCGTTGCGGGCCTTCTGCATGTTTTCGTTTAGCTTTTGTTGCATTTTTGCCAATTGCGAAATACTTTGTTGCTTGCCTTTACCTTTTCCGCTTTTACCGTTGGTTTTTTGGTTTTGTAACTTATCAAGAACCTCATTTAGCAATAATGCTAAATTATTCATAGATGTCATTGCAAATTGTTGATACCGGTTTGCCTCGGGTGTATGCCTGTCGCCAAGGCTTTCCAAAGCAAGATCAATATTTGAATTTATACTTGTTACTTCTTTATCAACCGTTGTTTGAATTTGGGTTACCCGCTTACTTAATGCAGTTAAACTATCTTCGGCTGTTTTTAAGTTGTCTTTAATGTTTTTTTGGCTTTGGGCCATTTTTATATAATTAGGGTCGGCTACACTTGTGTTTTTTAGTGTTTGCATTACTTTCTCCTGCTCAAACGAGCTGTTTACCAAATTTTTAAGCAGTTCTCTAAGTTCGTGGGCATTAACCAAATTTTCAGCCTCTTCGCCCTCTTGTTCTTGCTGCTTCATATGGTCGGCCATTTGCTTTAATTCGTTTGCCGCATCTTGTTGTTGTTTTATTGCCTTAAGGGGTTTGTTTTTACTGAGCTCGTCCATACTGTTTTGCATTTTCTGCATAATGGACTGCTCTTCCTTTTCCGGATTTTCAAAGTTTTCTTTTTTACCGTTTTGTTCGTTTTCTTTTTGTAATTCGTTCAACGATTTTTTAAGCGCATCAAAATCTGAATTTATTTGTTGCTGTTCTTTTTGCAAGGTTTGATTTTGTGCAGACTGATTTTTTGTATCATCTGCTACTTTTTGTTGAGCTTCTGATAGCTTGTTAATTTGATTTATTTTTTCATCTAATTTTTGTTCAAAGGCAAGCTTTTTATAGAGTTCGAGCATGCGGTCAAGCTCTTTTTTTAACGATTTATTGTCGGTTTGCATTTTGGATAATTCATCCCTTGTGCTTTCCTTTTGTTCCTGCTCAAGTAAGGCTTGTAGTTTTTGTATTAATTCACTTGTTTTAGGGTCAAGTACATTGCTCAGCAAGTCATCAATTTGCTGTTGCTTTTCCTTTAACATATCATCAACATGTTGATTTTCTTGCCTGTTATATAAATTTTTCTTGTTTTCGTTTTGAATTTCCTTCACCAAATCATTCAACTCTGATCTTTTTTGTAAAAGCGCTTCTACTTGTTTTTTTTCTTCGAAGGTTAAGTTGTTTTTATTTAATAATGCTTGATTGAGTTTTTGAGTTTCCCGTTCAAGTTGTGCCGCAATTTTTATGGCCGATTCCATTTTTTGTTTTACCGCCTGGGTACCTGCGTTTAAAACATTGTCCATTGCTTTTTCATCAGGTAAATTGATGGTTTTAATAGGTGTCATCGCTTTTTTGGGGCCATTTACGCCATCGTTATCTGCAACTTCAAAAAAGTATGATAGTTGTTCGCCACCCTTTAACCCCAATGATTTAATGTTCCAATAATAAAAAAAGCTTGATGTTGTTTGGTTCAGATTTGCATTTATAGGGGTAATATATCCTTGTTTATTGTTATTTAACCCCTTTTGGTTTATTTGATAATGAAAGCTAAGCGATGTAAAGCCATGATCATCTTGTATATTTCCATTAAAATAAAGGGCATTCATGCTCACCGAGTCGGGCTTTTCAGTAACCGAAATCAAAGGAGCCTCATCAGGTATAACGTTTATTTTGTACGAAGCCTGGTCGCTTTTATTGGTTTGCTCATTTATGGGCATTAAAGTATACACAGAATTGCTTACTATCTTTTTTTCATAAATAAATAAATCATTACCTGTTTGGTTTATAATTCCCGCTGTGTTATTGATGGCAAATAACAACTTGCTCGTATTTTGAGTATGCAAAAGCCATTTTACCACTGTGCCCTCCGGAATTGTCAAATCACCGGCGTTATTTATTAATTCGGCGTTTTTATGCAAATAATGAGGGTAGGTTAACGCAATATCAAAATGCAATAAAAGCGGCTTGGTTTTTACTTTTATTTCGTAAATTCTCGATGTAAACCCATTGGCCCGCAACTTAAACCGTATATTTTGTTGCTGGTTATTAAATAAATAAGAGAAATGAGTTAGATTGGTTTTTTCTAATTTGAAAGTATTTTGGCTGGTTTCAATATAAACTTGATCTGGCAAGTTGTTACCCTCCAATTTGAGTAGTAATTTAAAATCATCACCTTGTAAAACGCTAAGTTGTGGGTTTTCTACAATAAATTTAAACGGTGCAATTGGCTCAAAATATTCGTTATGTTTTATTAATCTTTTTGTACTTTCTGTTAAAACAGCAGGAGAAATAATACCAATCAACAAAATAATTAGCAAAGGAAAAGCCGCCCATTTAATATGCTTTATATTCTCGTTAATATTGATAGCCGAATTAAAACCAATAGGTTTTAATAGGCTAATTTTTTGATTAATCCCAGCCTCAATAATTTCAAGATGGCTTTTCGATCCGGATGCTAAGTTTTTAAGCTGTAGGGTATTGAGTAACTTATCATCTACACCGGGGAGTTGCTGACCGATAATTAATGCCGCCTCCTCTCTGCTCATGGGTTTTCTGAGTTTAAAAATGGCCAAAAGCGCAGGTGCAATAAGGCGACAAAACAAGTATATATTTAAAAGGATAAAGGTGTAAAATAATATAGTACGGAGCGTTATGTTAAAGTTTGCCAAATACTCTGATACGGCAATTATTAAATAGACAGAAAACAACCAAGCAATTAAAAAAATAGCACCTCGTAAAATTGTATTAAAATAAAATTTACGTATAAAAGCATCTATTTGCTGCAGAAGCTGGGTATAGTTTTCCGAAGTTATCATAGATAGGTGGCAGAAATCAGTGTAAAAAATGGCTCAATCCAAAATTATGTTTAATTTATTAAAAAACAGTAAAAAAGGGAATAATATAACCCTCGGAAAATAAAACATAATAGTTCAAAAAAAAGGTTTAAAAAACACAAAAAATATAGTAAGCATTGAACTAGAACGGAAATTGAGGCATTAAAATTGTTTTCTTAAAATGGCAATAATGTTCAATATAATACTTGATAAGTTTAAAATATTAGGTGCCTTAATGCGTTTAATTTAAACTTGTTAGTGAAAAATGAAAAAAAGCAACAAATTGTTGATGTTGTTGGCCTTAATTTACTGATTACTGTAAAAAAGAAATTTTTTAGAAGCTTGTTTAATGAATAATTACAAACAATATTGTAACATTGTTATTTGTAAATAGTCAGTATAAAGCTGTCTTTCTTTTGTTAAAAAATATAAAATCATATAAGGCCCCAATTTTAATGTTTTATTATTCCCCCAAATTAAATTCCGTGAAAGATATGTTGAAGAAAATTTATTTAATTATACTCATTGCCACCGCCATTGCCTGTAAGGCTGCCCCAACAAAGGCAATAAAAGTATTGGGTTCAAACGATATCCAACCAAGTGAGCAGCAAAGCATCGTTTGCAGAACTGTTGCTACCTTTATTTCTGATTATAACTATAAAAAGGTTATTATAAATGATTCTATTTCGGGCATTATCCTAAATAGGTATATAAAACTGCTTGACGAAGGGCATAATTATTTTTTAGCTTCTGATGTGGCTGATTTCGAGAAATACAGGTATATATTGGATGATGATGTTAAAAATGGAAATCTTAATAATGTGTTTTACATATTCAATGTTTTTCAGAAACGTTATATCGAAAACATAAAATATTGCTTGTCAAAAGTAAATGACAATTTTGATTTTAGTAAAAGTGAGGTTTATACTTTTGATAGAGACAGCCTACCCTACGTTGCAACCAGGGAGGAAATGGATAACCTTTGGTACTTGCATGTTAAATATGATTTTTTGAATTTAAAGCTTGCAAAAAATGATTTAGAGAAAAACAGGGAGACTTTAAAAAAACGTTACCAAAACTTGCTCGATCAAACTAATAAGCTAAATAACCAAGATGTTTTCCAGATTTTTATGGATGCATTCACCAATTCGATTGATCCGCATACCAATTACTTTAATCCATCAAACGCTGCGAATTTTAATATTGAAATGTCAAGGCAGCTTGAAGGGATTGGTGCTGGTTTAAATACTGATAATGAATATATTGTTATACGCTCAATAGTTCCGGGTGGACCAGCTGATAAAAGTCATCAAATTGGTGTTGAAGATAAAATTTTAGGCGTTGGCCAGGGCAAAGACGGTGAGTTTCAAAACGTAATTGGTTGGAGGGTTGAAAACGCAATTGCCTTAATTCGTGGCGCAAAAGGAACCATTGTGAGGTTGGAAATATTACCAAAAGGAAGCTCTGCATCGAGCAAGCCAAAAGTTGTTGAAATGGTTCGAGAAAAAATTATTTTAAAGGATGAATCGGCAAAAAAAGAAATTCGTACTTATAACAACAATGGTAAACAAGTTAAAATTGGAATAATTTCTGTACCGGCATTTTATATCGATATTAATGATTACAGATCAGGTAATCCGAATTATAAAAGCACCACCCACGATGTAAAACTGCTTTTGGATTCGTTAAAAAAAGAAAATGTAGATGGGGTTGTAATGGATTTGCGCGAAAATGGAGGTGGCTCATTAATGGAAGCAATAGAGCTTACCGGATTATTTATTAAGGACGGACCTGTTGTACAGGTAAGAGAAAGTAACAACAAAGTAGAAGTTGATAAAGACGAAGATCCTTCTGTTGCGTATTCTGGTCCATTGGCCGTAATTGTTGATCGTTTCAGTGCCTCGGCCACCGAAATATTTTCTGGTGCCATTCAGGATTATGGTCGTGGTTTAATTCTTGGAACGCAAACTTATGGTAAAGGCACGGTACAAAACGCTATTGATTTAGATAGAATACTTAATCAATCAATTATTGATAAGGCAAAAAGCCTGGTTAATAAAGGGGCTAAGCCTACAGGTTCAGGCAGTCAAAGTACATTTGGACAATTAAACTTAACCATCGCTAAATTTTACCGCATTACCGGTAATTCAACACAACACAAAGGAATTACGCCGGATATTAACTTCCCAACTTTTATTCCTTTGGATAAATATGGAGAAGATACCGAACCTTCCGCATTGCCCTTTGATGTGATTGCACCTACCGCCTATGTTAAGGCAGGTGATTTTTCAATGGTTTTACCGCAACTTAAAAAACTGCATGACGACCGTATGGCACAAAGCGAAAACTATAAGTTATTTATGAAGGATTTGGAAGAAGGTAAAAAGCATGAGAATGAAAAAAGCATTACCATTAACGAAGAACTTTTAAAAACTCAAAGAGAAGAAGAGGAGAAAAAGTCGTTTGAAGATAATAATGCCCACAGAAAAGCAATGGGTTTACCTGTTTTGAAGAAGGGTGAAACCCGACCACGACATGAAGACCTTGACTTCTTAAAATTGGAAGCTGGCCAAATTCTAACCGATTATATAGGCCTGGATGATAAGGTTGTAAAAACAAATCCTAAACAGCAATAATAAAACAAAACAAAAAGCCCCTTATTAAGGGGCTTTTTGTTTTAATGGCAATTAAAACAAAATTTTTAAATGGGGTATTATATTATAAGTGGCGCAGGCAGTGGTATTGGCAGAGCCATAGCCATAAAATTAAGCAGCAATGGCAATAATGTTATTTTGATAGGACGCAAGGAAGGTAAATTAACGGAAACAATGGCTTTGCTAACAAAAGGAAATCACCTTTATTTTGTTGCGGATGTAACTGATATTGAGCGCTTAAATGCTGTTGCCAAAAGAATGGAAGGCCTTGAAATTGATGCAATTATTGCAAATGCCGGATTGGGTGGTGAAAACTATTGGGGATTAAATGACCGATGGGCTGAAATTATAAACACCAATTTAACAGGCACTTATAATTTTGTTAACACGTTTCTTTCCAATTTGAAAACTGCAGATAAGGCTAAACATATCATCATCACATCATCTGTTTTGGCTAGATTGGGAGTCGCTAATTATAGTGCTTATTGCGCATCAAAGGCTGGCTTACTGGGCCTAATGAGGGCATGGGCTGTACAATACGCGCCTGCCAATATTTTGGTAAATGCCATTTGTCCGGGATGGGTTGATACCGATATGGCTAACGATGGTTTACAAGGAATAGCAGATAATATTGGCATTAGCAAACAAGCGTTTTACGACATAGCCATGAAAAGAGTACCACTTGGCCGCATGAGCAAACCAGAAGAAATTGCTGATTTGGTAAATTATTTGGTAAACCAATCATCCATTACCGGCCAGGCACTTGATATTAATTGCGGATCGGTGATGAATAGTTAGTTTATTGTAAGATAAAAAACAAGATTTAATTATATACTATAGTCAAAACCCTTATTCCACCGAATAATAAAAAACTTGTTTGCCCAAGTTTCCATCCACATCAATCCCCTCAATAATAACCCTATAAGTACCTTTTGTTTGTCCATTAAAATATTCAAGAGATATTTTGTCACCTTTATCAGTAATTACATTGGGGTTCCAATATATGGTGGTTCTCAAATCGAGTATTTGTTTATTTATTTGGGGCTCATCATATCTTGGGGAATAAAACGATCTTATTTTATAATAGCCTTTAGGCGTAATTGCCACAATATTTGGAGGAGTAGGTGTTTTATTACTGGCACCTCTTTTAGTATTTAACAAGATGGCACCTCCCCAAGCCTCAGATCCATATACCGCAGCTAATGTTTTTGTTAACACTTCAACACTTTCAATAGCATCTACCGGAATGTTGTTTATTAACTCTTCATTTGTAAGAACACCATCAACATAAACGGCCATTTTAGCAGATCTGAAATAAAAACTACCAACACCATATTGATCTAATAAAACATCGACAAGATTTAATTTCCCCTGTAAGAAAGATGCAATTGTTGGAGCACTAATTTTGTAGTCCTTCATTAATAAAATTTGCTCTGCATTGCCTGCACCATTCAGGTTTGAAGAGTTTAGTAATGGTTTTTTACTTCTTATTTGTACCTCTTTTAATTGGTTAATATGATTTCCAATTCCGTACTTTATTTCCTGATTGTATTTTGCTTTGCTAATTTTCGAATAGGTGCTGTAAACCGTATCAGTATTTGTATTTTGGTAGGTAGTTAATTTATTGCTAACTATAGGTGGATAAGGCACACTATCAACTTCAATTTGAACATTTTTTTTATCATTACTTTTTTTTGATTGGATAACAAACCTAGTGCTATCGTTAAACTGTAAGTTTTTAAAAATAAAGTTTCCTTTATCATCTGCAACGGTATCTTTCAAAAAGAAGCCATTAGTTGTGCTCATTAACGAAACTTTTCCAAACGGAATTGGCTTCCCAACTAAGGTTTTTATTTTACCCTTAATTTCAAGTGAATTCTCAGGATCATAAATGATAGGGGTATTATTAGCCAATACCGCTTTCCATTCAAAATTTCGGTAACCTTGGGTAAGCATTAATAAATCTAAGTCGGCTTTAGTTTTTTCGCTTATATTGCTAAAATAGTAGTTAGGGTCTTCCACATACCCCTTTAAGTCTGATGTTAACAAGAGGTTTGAATATATACTTGTTTCACTTTTGGAGATAATAGGTACCTGATTGATATCAATAATTGAAGCAGAAAAGTTACCAATTACTGGTTTGCCCTGCCCATCTTTAGCTTCTATATTTAGTTGCATTTTACCAAGCGGACTAAACTTATCACCGACAGGTTTAACCGTTAAACTTAGGGTATCAGGGTTTTGGATAAACACCAAACGTTCATTTAATGGCTCGCCGGAAGAAGAAAACAAGGTAAATTGAGCGATGCCCGATGGAAATTTGTTTTTAGGAATCAGGGTTTTAAACGAGGTAAGCCCTGATTTGCTTTCTGCTGCATAGCAGACTTCGCTACCCGATTGTGCCAATAAACCGATATTGCTTTTTGAGTTTGGTGTGGTATTTACTGTAACCTCCAAATACAAAGGATCGGTATTATCAATATGCATAACAAATCCATCATCATGAGGTATCGGCAGTTTAAAGGACTTTCTTGAACCATCGGCAAAGGTAATTATAGCCTCATAGTTTTTGCCTTTTATTGGCAATAGGTTGAAGGCACCCATGCCTAAATGACTACTATTAAATTGGGTGATGGTACTATTGCTATCGTCAGTAATTGTACCACTAATTTCCTTACCCAAACCATCTTCGCCCAATACCTTAAAGCCCACAACAGAATTTAACCCATAAAGAAGGTAACCACTTTCCGGAAAAAATTGCACATCTGTTTTAAATGATAGCGGTTGATTATTTACTTCAATGTTGTTTTTATGCTTTGAATGAATTGGTTTTATGCTAGCGTTTTCAATATTTGGAATGGCATTTATTATACGAATGGTTTTATAGAAGAAAAAGCGACTATCGGTATTTTGCATCCATCGGGTGTAAGCCCTGATGTTATAATACCCGGCTTTAATAGTATCATTTAATTTAATATCCCCCCAAGTTAAACCATTTACCATTGGTAGCTTAATCGCTTTTTCAACCGAACCTGATTGATTAAGTAATTCGACATTTAAAATGCCACTAATTCTGGATAAATTGTGACGATTACTTTCAACAACATACGCTTTAAACCATATATTATCACCAGCAGCATAATAAGGCTTATCAAGGTGGAGGTAAACCTTTTCAAACTTGTTATTTACTTCATTGTTTTTTAAGGCATTAATCGCATTCTTTAGGTATGAAGAATCCTTTTGGGCAAAAGCAATATTAATTGTTGCCCCAAACAAAATAATAAGCACATAGAATCGATGTGACATAAAGTTAAGGTTTAGCGAAGAAACAGTGTGTTAATTCTCTACCACAATGCTTGCTGAAGGTTCGCTCTCATTCTTCATCCTATCTAAGGCTGTAACTAGGTAAGTATATTTTTTTCCTGTTTCAACAGATATAACTTTATAATTAGTGATATTATTATATTGAATGTGCAATATATTTTTCGGATTGCTTAAGTCAATAGCCTCATCTTCATTAAACCTGTATACAACATAGCCATAGGCGGTTTCATTATCAGCGGCCACCGCTGGTGTTTGCCAATTTAATAAAATACCGCCTTGAATATTGCTAGCTATTAATTTTGTTGGCGGGTTTGGAGGTATCGAATCTCTCCAGCGCATAGTTGGAGGTAAAGCCGGGTTTTTATAGTAAGTTTCTTTTAAGGAATCAGTAAAACCCAAGGGATTATTTAACAATGACCTTGAGCTAAAATAAACACTCCCTGCTACATTTTGGTTGTTGCGGAGGTATTTTATTTGATTGGGCATTTGAGACGGATCTTTAAACTTATTAAGTTTCCGTTCATTAATACGATAGGCGGCCATACCTATGTATAATTGACGGTCAAATTTATTCTCGCTCCACCAATCCATCAATTTATTGAATGGACAATTTAAATCATCAATAGGCCAATATATCTGCGGATTTATATAATCAATCCATCCCTCTTTCACCCATTTGCGCGAATCGGCAAAAAGCTCATAATAAGAGGAGCCCCCTGTTGTTTCAGACCCTTCCGGATTTTGGTATTTGTTTGCCCAAACACCAAAAGGACTTATACCAAATTTAATATAAGGCTTATGTTTATGTATGCTATCGCTCAGGGCCTTTATAAGGAGGTCAACATTATTCCGTCGCCAATCCTTCAAATCATTAAATCCGGCACCATATTTTTTATAGGTAAGCAAATCATTAATATGCTGACCTTTTATTTGATAAGGATAAAAATAATCGTCGAGGTGCACACCATCAATATCATAATTATCAACCACATCTAAAAAAACGCGTACTATATATTCGCGCACCTCTGGAATGCCGGGGTTAAACAATTTTAGCCCGCCATAAGTAAAAAACCATTTAGGTTTCTTTTTAGTGATATGATTTGAACTTAACTCGGCAAACTTATTATTGGTTGATGCCCTGTAAGGGTTAAACCAGGCATGCAGTTCCATACCTCGTTTATGGGCTTCGTCTATAGCAAACTCAAGGGGGTCATAAGCCGGGTTAGGAGCAAGTCCTTGTTTACCGGTAAGCCATTTTGACCAAGGCTCCCTGCTCTTTAAATATAATGCATCGGCAGCAGGTCTAATTTGAAGCATAATGGCATTTATTCCAGCTTTCTGATGCGCATCAAGCATGTCTGTTAATTCCTTTTTTTGTTGGATAACGCTTAAGCCAGGGCTGCTTGGCCAGTCAATGTTTTCAACAGAGGCCATCCAAATGCCTCTAAATTCACGCTTAGGACTGGTTTTTTCTGCTAAGGCGAAATTCTTGGGTTGTGCATTGGCAGTAATTAAGATTGAAATAAAAAAACAAAGAACTATTATTTGCCGCATAACACAATTATTAACATTATTGAACATGCAAAGATAGGAACATAGTAACGCATGCCCTTATAAAAACTATAATTTTTATATCTGCCACTTAATGCCTAACTTTAGCTAATTTAAAATAATTGTGGTTTTACAAAACCAGCTTTTTGATAGGTTAAAAAAAAACACAACAATTTTGCCGAAAAAGAGTTATTAAGAAAGTGTTTAAGCATAATCAAATAAAACATACATAAAAATCACCAAGCTTATTTAAGCAACAAAACAAACAAACAATGGAAACAAATTCGCAAAAGAAAAATCAAACGGTAATATACGTATTGATTGCTCTGGTATTGCTCTTGATTATTTCGAACGTATATTTTATTAGGCAAATTAATCAACTTGAGCCTAAAATTGCTACCCAAAGTCAGGAAAAAGTTAAATTAAAATCCGAACTTGATAGTTTAGAAGCACAGGTTGAACAAGTTACCGAAAGTAAAACAAAATTATCGGCAACCATGCTTGCAAAAAATGATTCTTTAAAAACCATCATTGGCGCATTGCATTTTAAACTATCAAAAGGGAAATTAACCACTGCCGAATTAGCCAAAGTAAAAGCTGAACTTAGTGCGTTAAAAGAACAAGTAAAAGATTACACTGCGCAAATTGAAGTGTTAAAAAAGAAGAACGACTCATTAAAAACAGTGAGTGATACTTTAAAAAGTAATTTGGCCGTAGTGAATACCAAAGCATCCAATTTGGAAAAATCAAATCAGGAATTGGACAATAAGGTTAAAATTGGAGCCTCATTGAAATTGGCTACTGCCAGTGTAACCCCATACAAAATAAGAAGTAGCGGTAAGGAAATTGTAGATGACTATGCACCAAAGGTTAAAAAGATAAAAATTAGCTTTACAATAGCCATTAACCCGCTAGCCAAAATGGGTCTGCATGATATATTTGCCCAAGTTATTGATCCGGCAGGAAATGTATTTAAAGCAACAGATACCGTTCCGTTTACAATTGATGGTAAAGAATTACAATCAACCATTCATACTTCAATTGATTTTAAGGATGATGGAAGCTCATATGTGTTAACATGGTTAAATTCCACAAAATTGGAACCAGGCATTTATACCGTATTATTTTTTGCTGATGGTTACAACATGGGTAAAACAACCTTTGAGTTAAAGAAATAAAAGAAAGCAATTTATTAATAAAAATCCCCATCGGCCCTAAGAGTTTGATGGGGATTTTTTTTTTGGATGATGCTGATAAAATATTATGGCTTAATTATCAATTTGAATATTTAAGAAAATCTTCTAACTTCCAAAAAATTTCGCAAACTGCAATTTAAAAGCAAGTTGATTTGAAAACACTAAAACCATCTTTGCGAACTTTATCTGTTTTAGGATATTATCTTTTGGCAATTGAGTGTTTATATATAGCTTTTGAGCCATACAACGTACTTAGTATTACATCGCCAAAAAAGGGAATTATTTTTATTGCTGTTGGTTTGTTATTTATTTTTATTGCTACCAGAAAAGTTTATCTGTACCAAAAAAGCAATAAATAGAATTAAAATGTTAAATTTAAGAAGGTTAAAAAAGCGTAATCAGACTATAATAAGAATTTTAAAAAAATTAAAATGGTCCCTGATATTTTATTTTAAAACCAGTAACATTACCATCTGCCCCAAGTATTTTATCGGTAATATAAAGTCGATAATACCTTGTTCTACTTAGTTTCAATGTTGCAGGGTCATAATCCACAACTTTCACAACATAACCATTTCCTTTTACCCCAGGTACGGCTGTTGTAAACCCTGAAGTTGGATGACTAACGATGGAGCCTAAACCATTAACAAGGCCTAAATTAGATATTGAAACACCAAAATAGTCAAACCCGCCCGAATAATTATTTAAATATAAATTATCATATAAACCCAAGCCTAAACCAGAGGTATAAAGCCCGGTAATAGTATCGGGGTTATTATCAAGATGCTTGAGACCAAAATTTAGTGTATCGTAAACAACTGTGCTATGGATTTTTAAATCGGAAGTACTGGTTCCTTTTGGATCGGGCGGTGGTGAAGGAATTATATTGTTTGATTTACCACAGCTAAACAAATAAAAAGCTAATAAGTATACAAATACGAGGTTATGGGTTTTCATATTAAACTAATTTATAATCAAATATAAATCATAAAATAATTAATATAAAACGAATAAAAACAAAAAGTATTTTAAAGGTTTTAAAATTAACTCCCAACCGTAGCGCTTTCTGTAGGAATACTCCTATCCACCTTCTTCACCAAACCTTGTAAAACGTTACCCGGGCCAACTTCGGTGAAGGATGTTGCACCATCTTCTAGCATATGCATAACAGTTTGGGTCCACCTAACTGGTCCGGTTAATTGGGCTATCAGATTGTGTTTTATCATAGCCGGATCGGTATAGGCTTTTGCGTCAATGTTTTGATAAACAGGGCAAATAGGTTCATTAACTACCGTATGTGCGATTGCATGTTCTAACTCAACACGAGCAGCCTCCATTAATGGGGAATGAAATGCACCTCCAACATTTAGCTTCAGGGCTCTTTTTGCGCCGGCGGCAGTCATCAATTCGCAAGCTTGGTCAACTCCGGCAATAGTGCCCGATATTACAATTTGCCCCGGACAATTGTAATTGGCCGGAACAACAACATCACTTATTCGCAAACAAATATCTTCAACCGTAAAATCATCAAGGCCGAGAATAGCAGCCATGGTTGAGGGCTGTATTTCGCAGGCTTTCTGCATGGCATTGGCACGGGCAGCTACTAATCGCAAGCCATCCTCGAACGACAATGCTCCGGCAGCAACCAATGCCGAAAATTCACCAAGGGAGTGCCCGGCTACCATTTCAGGCTTAAATGCATTGCCAAGAGCCTTTGCTAAAATTACGGAATGTAAAAAGATGGCCGGTTGCGTTACCTTTGTTTGTTTTAAATCATCATCAGTACCGCTAAACATTAAATCGGTAATGCGGAAACCAAGAATTTCATTGGCTTCTTCAAATAATGTACGGGTATTATCTGATAAATCGTACAAGGGTTTACCCATGCCTACAAATTGGGCACCTTGACCCGGAAAAACATATGCTTTCAATTTATATTGGTTTTGTTGAATGTATTGAATGATTATCCAATGGTACAAAAAAAAGTAAAAGTTGAGAAATAAAAAAGGCTACTACTTAACTTAATTTTGATGCTATTAAATTTAAAAACTCGGTGCGTGTTTTTTCCTCCAAAAATTCTCCGGTAAAGGCAGAGGTGGTGGTAACTGAGTTTTGTTTTTGTACCCCTCTCATACTCATACAAAGGTGACGGCATTCCATTACTACCCCAACACCAAGTGGAGCAAGGTTTTCTTGAAGGCAGTCACGTATCTCGTTGGTAAGGCGTTCTTGTACTTGTAAACGGCGCGAAAAAACATCCACTATTCTGGGAATTTTACTTAAGCCTACCACTTTACCGTTTGGAATATAGGCTATATGGGCTTTACCAAAAAAAGGCAACATATGGTGCTCGCACATGGAGTAAACTTCTATGTCTTTCACAATCACCATCTGACTATACTCTTCCGTAAACATAGCCGATTGTAGAATCTCCTTTGCATCCAATGCATAACCTTGGGTTAAATACAACAGTGCTTTTGATACACGTTCGGGAGTTTTTAATAGGCCTTCCCTTTCAGGGTCTTCGCCAATTTGTTTTAAAACCTCTTTATAATGGGCTGATAAATTTTCTATAATAGCCGTGTTATACCTATCTATTTTAGTATAAGCCTCATCATCATCGTCTGTAAACTGGTTGTTTTCTGTTGCCATAACAATATTTATTCGCCAAAGTATTCGGCAAAATTATTTTCGGTTTCATAAAGTTTTACAGCATGTAAAAATACCCCCTCATTTTCTTCAATCGGTTTTTTTAGCTGTTTAAAAATTTCAATACAGAGCAACTCGGTCGATGCCATTTTGCCTGCCATAAAATCAACATCTTTATTAATATTGCTATGATCAAGCTTTTCAATCACATAATCATTAATAATAACCTTCAGGTCTTTTAAATCCATCAGGTATCCGGTTGCAAATTTTATTTCACCCTTTATAGTTACAAACAAATCATAATTATGACCATGCCAGTTTGGGTTGGCGCATTTTCCAAATACTGCTTTGTTTTTTTCTTCGCTCCACTCCTCCCGGTACATGCGGTGAGCTGCGTTAAAGTGCTCTTTTCGTGTAATATAAATCATTATAATAAATATTGGTACAAATATACAAAACAAAAACAGGGCTAATGTTTTATCTTAGTACTGAAAAAAACACAAGAAAATGCGCATACTCATTGTTTCTGCTACCGAGTTAGAGGTTGCCACGCTAAAAAATGAGGTTGAAAAACTAAATTTGGAGCATGGTAAAGATATTTTTAATACTAAATATCATATTAATAACCAAGTAAATACCTATTTAAAATACCCGGAAATATACTTTGAGGTTACAGGTGTTGGTATGGTAGCGATGGCGGTTTGTTTAGGGAAACACTTAGTAAACAACCAATATGATTTAGCCATAAACCTTGGCATTGCAGGTAGTTTTGACCGAAGTATTACAATTGGTGAAGTGGTGGAAGTTACCATTGATACCCTATCAGAACTAGGTGCCGAGGATGATGAGGTTTTTTTGCCCATAGAGGAGCTTGGATTTAATCCGGGATATTATAGATCGCCGGTAAGCTATTCAAACTATATGAATGAACAGGTATTAAAAAAAGTAACCGCCATAACAGTAAATACCGTGCATGGTAATGAAGCTTCAATAAAGAAAGTGGTTGAGCGCTTAAATCCGCAACTAGAAAGCATGGAAGGGGCTGCGTTTTTTTATGCTTGCGAGGAATATAAATTGCCATGTTTGCAAATCAGGGCTGTGTCAAATTATGTTGAAAAGAGAAACCGAGCCAATTGGGATATACCACTTGCTATAAAAAATCTCAATAACTTTGCCATCGAAATGATAAAGTCAATTGCTTTAGCCTAACTAATGCTATTACAAAACAATTATCAGGATTAAATAATATGAAGCTCACACTTGGTTTCTCCCCATGCCCCAATGATACCTTTATTTTTGATGCGCTTATTCACCATAAAATTGATACCGAAGGGCTCGAGTTTGAAGTTTTTTACGACGATGTAGAAACGCTAAACCAAAAAGCAATGCGTCAGGCTTTGGACATCACCAAACTGAGCTACCATGCTTTTGCCTATGTAACCAAAAATTATGTTTTACTAGATGCAGGCAGCGCGTTAGGCTTTGGCGTAGGACCTATGTTGATTTGTAAAGCTGACCCCATAGAAATACACGCACAACTTACAACCCATAGCCCACAACTAAAAATTGCTATTCCCGGCAAATACACCACCGCCAACTTTTTATTGGGGTTGGCCTTCCCGAATGCGAACAAAAAAGTAGAATTGGTTTTTTCTGATATTGAAGACGCTGTTTTGGATGGCAGGGTTGATGCCGGACTGATTATCCACGAAAACCGCTTTACCTACCAAAATAAAGGACTAAAAAAAATAATTGACCTGGGCGATTATTGGGAACAGCTAACGGGTTGCGCCATTCCACTTGGCGGCATTGTGGTAAGCCGTGCTTTGCCTTTGGATATTCAGCATAAAATAAACCGGGTTTTACGTAGTTCTGTGGAGTTTGCTCTCGCGAATCCAAAATCGGGCTTAGAATATATTCGACAGCATGCGCAGGAAATGAGTGAGGAGGTAATGTACAAACACATTGATTTGTATGTAAACAAATACTCGGTTGA
>CAIYNX010000333.1 GCA_903927645.1 uncultured Mucilaginibacter sp. | reverse complement strand
AATTAATTTCGATGATATTTCAAAAAAAATTGAAGAAAGCCAAAACAAAATTGATGTTAGTTTATTGGCATTTTGGAATTTAATTAAAATCATTCCTGAAAAATGGGAATCAAAGCATTTTGAAAATGAAAGTACAAGCTTTTGGGTAATAGCCATTTTTGGTAAATGTGTAATTTATTATAATGACATTGAAGAAGGGTTTAATATTTCAAGCTTTGAATGTTTTGGTGAGATTAAAAATTATCTCTGCGAGGAATTTGATCTAAATCAGGTTCTTTATCAAATTTATTATTCTAATTAAAATGAAATTCAACGGTCAGGTTATTTCAATACCTCTAAATGATTCATAATGAATGAATTATGACAAAGTATATTAAAAATGTTGAATTTACGGTGTTTGCTATCTTTGTCCCTTTCCTCAACAAGATTTAATGTTTAACAATTGCTGCTAAATATTTAAATACACTACTCCTCCCCAATATATTTTTGATCTATCTGCTTGCTGGCTTTTGCGCCTAGGCTCTTAATTTTTTCGGCGGTTTTGGTGAGGTTGCCATTGCCTTCGGTTAGTTTGCTGAGGGCACTGTCGTATGCGCTTTGGCTTAGTTTTATGTTTTTGCCGATGCCTTCCATATCCCCAACAAAACCCACAAATTTATCGTACATGGTGCCGCTTAGGCGGGCAATTTCCAATACGTTGCGGTTTTGGCGCTCTTGTTTCCAAATACTGGCGATGGTGCGCAAGGTTGCCAATAAGGTTGACGGACTCACAATCACCACCCTTTTATCCCAGGCATCGCTAAACAGTTCGGCATCAATTTGTACCGCGAAGCTGAAGGAGGATTCAATAGGGATAAAAAGCAACACAAAATCGGGCGAGTTGATTTGGTACAAATCCTGGTAGTTTTTGGATGACAGGTTTAACACATGCCCGCGAATGGAGTCGACATGCTGTTTAGAGAAAATTTTACGCTCTTCCTCATTCTCGGCATTTACCAAACGCTCATACGCAATCAAAGAAACTTTGGCATCAATAATCAGGTGTTTTTCGTCGGGCAAATCAATAATGGCATCGGGTTGTAGGCGGTTACCGTCCGGGCCAACCAAACTGGTTTGCATACGGTATTCCTGGTCGCGCACCAAGCCGGAGCGTTCCAATACTTTTTCTAAAATAACCTCGCCCCAATTGCCTTGTTTTTTGTTATCGCCTTTTAATGCTTTGGTTAGGTTTTGCGCTTCGTTGCTAATCAACTTGTTTAAATCCATCAACTGCGTAATTACCCCTTTTAGGGTATTGCGCTCGGCGGCTTCCATGTTGTACACCTTTTCTACCTTTTCTTCAAAGGCCTTGATGTTTTCTTTTAGAGGGTTTAATAAGATATCCAAATTGGTGCGGTTTACCTCAGTAAATTTTTGTGATTTCTCGTCCAACAGTTTACTCGCCACATTTTGAAACTCCAACTGGAATTTTTGCTGAATCTCTTGGATTGATTTTTCCTGATCGGCTAGCCGACTGCGTTGGGCTATAAACTGCTCCTCGGCTTTGGCCATCCGGTTTTTTTCGGACAGTAATTCCTTATTTAACTCGGTAATCTGATGATCATACCTTAATCGTTCATCCTGTAAAAGCTTGTCGGCCTTGTCGCGTTCAGTACTTAATCTGGAAACAGCTTCCTCTGCTTTTGCCAAGGAAATGGTAAGTTGGCTATGTTGTTTTTTTAATAACGCAAACTCCTCGGTAGGGAAATCGCCGGTAGGTTTTTTCAAAAACAAAACCACCGAAATGGCCAAGATAACGATAGCGGCAAGCAATAAATAAAGACTCATTTTGATAAAAATATTAGCAAAACGAAGGTAGGAAAAATAGTATTGCTTTTTTCTTAATCATCAAAAAAGCAATACCATTTAAGTGTTATTTGCAAAAGCTTGAAATGTTTGCTGCAGCGTTTTCACTGCCCAAGTCCATAGCTTTTTTAAAGTCGGCACAAGCGGCTATATCATCATTAAGCAGATGCTCGGCATAGCCTCTGTTATTGTAAGCATTGGCATAATTAGGATCGAGTTCGATGGCCTTTGTACAATCGGCAATTGCCGCTTTAAAATCAGAAAGTTTTATTTTTGCAAGGCCTCTGTCTGCATAAGCACTGCTGTATTTACTATCAATCGCAATTGTTTTGTTAAAATCTTCCAAAGCGCCTTTATAATCTTCCAAATTATATTCGGCATCCCCTCGTTTAAAATAACCATCAGGGTCATTGGGTTCAACTTTAATATAAAGTGAGTAATCATCCATAGAATCATTCAAATTACCAAGCTTGTCATTTGCCAAACCTCTATTATAAATACAATCAGCATATTTGGGGTTAATTGCGGTTGCTTTATTAAATTCAACTATTGCCGATTTATAGTCCTCATTGGCATAATAGGTAAGTCCTCTACCATTAAAGCAAGCTAAATAATTCTTATCTATTGAAAGCGCTTTATCATAGTCTTCCAGAGCACCTTTATAATCTTTAAGATAGCGCTTGGTATTTCCCCTTTCATAATAACTTTGTTCATCATTCGGACTCAGGGTAATTGCTTGGGTAAAATCTGCCAGTGCCCCATTATAATCTTTTAGTAAATTTTTGCTAAGCCCTCTATTATAATAGGGTCTGTTGTCTTTTGGGTCAATAGAAATTGCTTTGGTATAATCATCAATAGCACCCTGATAATCATCCAACCCTCTTTTACAAATACCCCGGTCGTTATAAAAATCCACGTCGTTTGAGTTTAAGGTAATGGCTTGGGTAAAATCTTCTATAGCACCTTTATAATCCAATAGCCGTTCTTTAACAAGGCCACGGTCGTAAAAGGCAAATGAATTTTTGGGGTCTAAGGCTAATACTTGCGTATAATCTTTAATTGCGCCATCATTATCAATTAACGCATATTTGGTTCTTCCCCTATCAAGAAGTGCGGCCTCGTATTTTGAATTTAATGCAATGGCCTTATCAAAATCAATTAATGCGCCCTTAAAATCTTTAAGGTTTAGCTTTGCATCTCCGCGTTTAAAATAAGCGGTAGTATCATTCGGCTGTTCGATTAATTTTTTTGTGAAGTATTTAATAATACTCGCATTTTTTACGCTATCGGCATTATGGGCCGCTTTGTTTTGTGCATGTAGCAACAAGGGTAAACAAAAAACAATTGTGAATAGTTTTTTCATAAAAATTATGGTTAATAATGATGCACCAATTTACATTTTTTATAGAAAAAACAAATAATAACAAAGCAAAAAACAGCTTGCTTTAACAATGGTAAATTTGTTTAGCTATGACATCAGCTAGATTAATGCCACCTTACCTATTCACCGAGGTAGCCGCTTCAAATACCCTACAATAATTTCCACCGCCAATTTTGGTAATTTCTGTTTCGCTAAATCCTGTTTTTAATAAGGCATCCACCACCACAAAATAAAAACCAAATTTTTGTTCGCTCCAGGCCAGATTTGTTCGCTCGCCAATTCTTTCGGGATGCTGGCCACCACCGGGGCGATAGGATGGCGTAAGTTTGGTATCAGTACCAATGCATACATGATCTACCCCAATTACATCAACCAATGCGCGGATGTTTTGTGCATATTCAAGCGGACTGCTTGCAAGGTGTGTCCAAACACCTATAACCCCACCTGCATCTGCTACCATTTTTGCCTGTTCTTTGCTGATTAACCTTGGGCGCATCATTTTGGCCATATTGGCATCCTGCCCTAAGCGGGTATCTAAGCCGGTATGCGAGATGATGGTTGGTTTTGTGCTGATTTTAAGTGCGGCGGTTAAAGTTTCCAAATTGGCATGCGCCAAATCAATCAAAATACCCAGGCGGTTACATTCTTTAATAACTTGGGCACCAAAGCTTGTTAAGCCACCCCATTGTGGCGTATTGGTATAAACATCGCCTAGCGGAACAGAGGCATCATTATCGTGTAATAAACCCAAATGGCGCAATCCGCGGTTATAAGCAATTTCTACCCGCTCAATTTTTCCCTCCAAAAAATGCCCACCTTCAACTGATTGAATCACGATGGGCTGTTTTGCTTGATGCGCAGCTTTTAACTTTCCTATGTTTAAGGCTCGTTTTATGTTATTGTTTTTAAGTTGTACATCCATTGCTGCAAGGCCATTTAAAAATCGGTCGTAAGCCTCACCCGGATTTTGCAATTTTTGATAATCGAGCGCGTAAGTCATGCTAATGGCCGATAAGCCGGAGCGTTTCATTTCCCCGGAAAGATCAATACCAGGGCCTTGTACTTCGGAGGCAAGGAGCGGAACATCAATATGGTTATGCGAGTCGACACCAATAGAGTTGGCGACTATAGCAGCCACACGAGGGTCCAAATCATCGAAAGAAACCGCAAAAGCCCGATTCCGAAAAAAAACAGAGCCAGCACCGGCAATGGCCAAAGTATTAATAAATTTCCGTCGGTTCCAATTTGAATCTCTGTTTACCATAGCTGTCTAGTATATAATTTTATGAATACGCACTCATAAAAAAGATGACCTATATAATAGGAATTAAAGATAGGGACTGTTTCAGGATTAAAAATAAAAAATCGGCAGATGGGGAATGTTGTATAGATGGGTGGTT
>CAIYNX010000332.1 GCA_903927645.1 uncultured Mucilaginibacter sp. | reverse complement strand
TCGAACGTTTTTACTCAAAAAGACGGTCTGCCTGATTTTGACCGTATAAAACATTTGGTTGAACAGATAGCCGAAATTAAAAATCAGGGAAAAGAGGTTATTTTGGTTTCATCCGGTGCAGTGGCATCCGGGCGAGGTTTGATTTCAGTTTCTGATAAATATGATGCTATAGCTGCTCGTCAACTTTTGGCATCCATTGGACAGGTAAAGTTGATAAATACTTACGCCAATTTGTTTGAGCAGCATGGGTTCCTGTGCTCTCAAGTATTAGTTACTAAAGAGGATTTTAGAGACAGGGTGCATTACCTAAACATGAAAAACTGTTTGGAAATTTTGCTGCATCATGGGGTTGTGCCAGTTGTAAATGAAAACGATGTGGTTTCGGTAACAGAATTAATGTTTACTGATAACGACGAACTGGCAGGCTTAATAGCCTCTATGCTCAATGCTCAAGCCCTGATTGTTTTAACCAATGTTGATGGTATTTATAATGGCGACCCGAAACTACCGGATTCAAGTATTATTGAAGAGGTAATTGGAGGCCACAATGATTTTTCTTCATTTGTAAGTTCTGGTCGCTCACAATTTGGTAGAGGGGGAATGATTACCAAATCGACCATGGCGCAAAAAGTAGCCCAATTAGGCATTGCTGTACATATAGCTAATGGTACCAAAGAAAATATTCTAATCAATATCCTGAACAATAACGTTTCGCATACCGTGTTTATCCCAAATAAAAGCAAATCTGGCAAAAAGAAATGGATAGCACATTCGGGAAACTTTGCTACGGGTAAAGTGAAATTGAATGAAGGAGCGCGATTAGCATTAACCTCTTCAAAAGCATCCAGTTTATTGCCAATTGGTATAACAGAAATTTGTACAGATTTTAAAAAGGGCGATATCATAAAGCTAACTGATGAAAACAACCACCAAATAGGTTTAGGTATTGCAGAATACAACTCGGAAAAAGCAAAGGAAATGATGGGCAAAAAAAACCAAAAACCCTTGGTACATTATGATTACCTTTATTTACAATTTTAAGGGGAGTAGTGAGTCAGTGAATGGAGAATAGTGAGTGAGGGTGTTTGAGATGAAAATAATACGGTTTAAAAAATAAACAGTACTAACTATTCACTACTACCAACTCACCATTCAACATTAGATACTAAAAAAAAATGAATTACAACCAATATCTGGAAAATGCGCTTATTGCTAGCAGGAAGCGGACCGAAATAGATGTAATCAATAAAGTATTGCATGAGTTAGCTGTTAGTGCCATTAACCATACTGAATTTTTATTAGAAGAAAATAAAAAAGACTTGGACAGGATGGATCCTGATGATCCTAAATATGACAGACTACAACTCACAGCTAACCGTATTAAGGATATTGCTAAAGAAATAAATCATGTAGCCTCACTTTTATCGCCATTGGGTGAAGTTTTAATGAGTAAAACCATGCAAAATGGGCTTCAAATTTCAAAAATAAAGGTTCCGCTTGGCGTAGTTGGCGTTATTTATGAGGCCCGACCAAATGTAACCTTTGACGTTTTTGCCCTTTGTTTTAAAACAGGGAATGTTTGCGTATTAAAAGGTGGTAGTGACGCGCATTATTCGAACAAAGCAATTATCAGTGTGATTCATGCGGTACTGGAAAAATTTGGGATCAATAAAAACATCGTCACCTTATTACCGCCAGAGCGCGAGGCGACTGATGCCCTTTTAAATGCCACCAATTATGTGGATGTGATTATACCAAGGGGAAGCCAAAACCTGATTAACCATGTACGTAACCATAGCAAAGTACCGGTTATTGAAACAGGTGCCGGTATAGTACATACTTACTTTGATGAATTTGGCAATTTGGAAAAGGGTAAAGCCATTGTTTTCAATGCTAAAACCAGGCGC
>CAIYNX010000331.1 GCA_903927645.1 uncultured Mucilaginibacter sp. | reverse complement strand
TATATAATCATTATTTCAAAATCATGAAAACAGATCTGTACACAAAAATTGTCCTAACTATTATTGCCGTTATTTTATTCATCAACTTATTCAAAGCAACAATTTCAACTGCCCAGGCCGATGGTAAAACTTATGTGAGTTTACCCGTAAATGCTGATGGGACTATCAATGTACGTTTTAAACAATTAAAGAATGAAACATTAGATGTAAATATTGCATCAACCTCATACAATGCATTGGATAATGTTGAACCTGTAAGGGTTAAGATAAAAAATTAAATAATCAAAAAATGTAGGTATTTCTTAATAAACTTAATTTTTCTATCGGTTCGGCCTTAATAACTACCTTTGATGATATAATATTAAAGGATGAATAACGAGCTTAAAATAACCAAAATTGCCATTTACAGGTTTAGCATACCCATGGTGCCATTTACCATAGCAACAGGTACCATGGAGCATGCTCAAAATGTTTTTATTAGGGTTTATACCGATGCCGGATTTTATGGGGTAGGAGAGTGCTCGGCCTTCCCGATGATTGTTGGCGAAACTCAGGAAACTTGTTTGGCAATGGCCAAAGATTTTGCGAAATTATGGCTAAGAAAAAACCCATTGGATATAGCCGAACGCCTAAATGATTTGCACAATTTTACAGCCGGAAATACAACCATTAAGAGTGCTTTTGATATGGCTTTATTTGATATTGCTGCCAAAAATGCCGAATTACCATTATATAAATACCTAGGTGGCGAAAAGCGCCCGGTTGAAACTGATATTACTATAGGAATTGATACTCCAGAAAAAATGGCAGAAAAAGCCGCGGAATTTAAATTATCGGGAGCGAATGTTTTAAAGGTAAAATTAGGTAAAGTACCTGCAGAAGATGTGGAACGAATTAAACAAATAAGAGAAACTGTTGGTAATGAATTAAAGATTCGGATTGATGCAAATCAGGGCTGGTGTTTTAAGGATGCTGTTTATTGTTTAACTGAAATGGGTAAATATGATATTGAATTTTGCGAACAACCCATGCGAACCTGGTTTGATGACAAGTTACCCGAGTTAATAAGGCTTACTCCCATAAAAATTATGGCCGATGAAAGTGTTTACAATCACCACGATGCCAGGAAACAAATCAACAGTAGATCATGCGATTATATCAATATTAAAATGTCAAAATCGGGAGGCATTTTAGAGGCTATGAAAATTCATGATGTTGCTGCGCTCCACAATATTCCATGTATGATGGGAGGTATGTTGGAAAGCAGGATTGCCCTTAGCGCGAAATTGCATTTTGTATATGCAAGTCCTAATGTCAGATTTTATGATATGGATACCTGTAAGCTAGGGCATAAAGTAGACCCCTGCATAGGAGGTGCTTATTATATTGGCTATCAATTAGATATTACGGATACCCCCGGTATAGGAGCCGATGCGGATGAAAGGTTTTTAGAAAATTGTGAAATGGTTGTTATTCAAGAATAAAAAAAGCCGGATTATATTAAATAATCCGGCTTTATTATTATAAAAATATCATGGCCAAACACCCAAGTTTTGGTAGGATACTGCTATTTTATTAATTGCTCCAACAAAGGCTGCTGTCCTTAGAGTATCAATCTTTTCGTTGGCTTTGTAAGTTTCCCTAATTTCGTGGTATGATCGAATCATGGTATCTTCTAAGCCTGAATTTACCAATTCAAGCTCTGTGGCACCTCTAACTACTGTTGAACGTTGTAAAGGTGTTAAAGCCACTCCGGTAATACCCTCTACCATATTTACCAGATTGAGGTTTGAGTTTTCCTCAAACCTGCGGTTCATACGGCCGAATGCAACATGCGATAAGTTTTTTAACCATTCAAAATACGAAACCGTAACACCACCCGCATTTACATACATATCGGGTAATATCATGCCTCCGTTTTTATAAAATATTGTTTCAGCTTCCGGTGAGGTTGGTCCGTTTGCACCTTCGGCAATAATTTTTGCTTGTATCCTCCCTACATTGGCAACAGTAATTTGATTTTCGAGTGCGGCCGGCACTAAAATATCGCAAGGTTGCTCCAAGCCTTCGTGCGAGTTTTTAAATTCTTTTTTAGCACCCGGATACCCTAAAATTGAACCGGTTAGTTTTCTATGCTGAAAAACTGCTTCAACATCTAAGCCATCCTCATTATAAATAGCCCCTTCAAATTCGCAAATGCCTACTATGGTAGCACCAAATTCGGATAAGAATTTTCCAGAGTAATAACCCACGTTACCCAACCCTTGAACTATAATTCTCTTACCTGAAATGCCTGGGGTAAGTCCTATTTTCAACATATCTTCGGCTACATTTACACATTCGCGTACGGCAATGGCAACTCCACGTCCGGTTGCTTCCCTACGCCCTGCAATACCTTGCAAGGCTATAGGCTTACCAGTTACGGCACCCATGGCATCTAATTGTCCGGGGTTCATGGTAGCATAAGTATCGGCTATCCAGCTCATTTCACGCTCTCCTGAGCCATAATCGGGAGCTGGTACGTCAATGCTTGGACCTATAAAGTTTTTCTTAATTAATTCAACGGTGTATCTACGGGTTATGTTTTCTAGTTCCTGAACAGTGTAATTTTTAGGATTTATTTTGATACCTCCTTTTGCACCGCCAAAGGGTACGTTTACAATTGCGCATTTGTAGGTCATGAGTGCGGCGAGTGCCATCACCTCATCTTCGTTCACCATTTCGCTATAGCGGATTCCTCCTTTGGTTGGCGATTGGTGTTGTGAATGTTCAACCCTCCATGCATCAATTACCTCAAAACCATTTCCTCTTCTAATAGGGAAACGGAAACGGTAAACACTATTACATGATTTTATTTGGTCGAGTAAACCACTATCATGTTTGGTAAATTGTGCTGCATAATCAAAGTTTTTGCATACATCATCAAAAAATTTGGTCTCTTGTCCTGCTGATAACAAAGTATCCATCATAAGTATTAATTGTTAAATCGATAAAAAAGTATGCAAATTTGGCACTAATTTTATGAATATTGCAAATTTTTATAACATAGTGTACAGTGTACACGCTTTACTTTCTATAAAAAACCGTGTTTAAACTTGATAGAGCAATTTTTTAGACCGTATTTATTTTTCTATTTTTTTTAATCTTCTATCTATCGAGAATAAATAAATAGATAAACCAATAAAAATGATCACCAGGGTGGTAATAACAACATATATTTTTCCGGAGCTCCTCATTTCATCAGCCATTTCAATAGGTTGGTTTTGTTGAGCATTTACCAAAAGGCATGTTAAACAGAAAAAAACGAATAAGAGAAATTTTTTCATGGTAGTATATTAAAATTATTAATCTGTTTTAAATAGGTAATTAATTATAAACCAGATTTGACTAATTAATTTCATTCTTTTTGTATTCAATCAACCTGATGCGGTACCTTAAACTGGCTATCCAAATGGCCAATAAACTCCAGCCTATAAAAGCCGGATATAATACCATACGCATCCTGTTATCCATATCTAGTTTACCAAAAGCCGGATTGCCCCCGTTGCCAGGATGTAATGAATCTGTAAGTCTAGGTAAAATCATGATAAGTACTACCATAATAGGGAAGGCAAAAATGTTATAGATGGCCGATATTTTTGCCCTTTTTTGCTCTTCATCTATCGAATTGCGTAAAACCGCATAGGCGCAGTAAAGTAAAAAAGCAATGGCTGCACTGTTTTGTTTAGGATCATTACTCCAAAACTCGCCCCAGGTATATTTTGCCCACATCATACCGGTTATTAGCCCTAATACAAAAAAAAAGGTTCCGGTGTTTACACATTC
>CAIYNX010000330.1 GCA_903927645.1 uncultured Mucilaginibacter sp. | reverse complement strand
GCTATTAAACAAATTGAAAATACCCATTTATAAATTAAACAAAAAAACGACGCATTTAACCGTTAGGCAGGAAACAGAGCAATTTTTCAACCATTTAGCAATCGTTTTTTTTTGTTTTGCGATGGCGATGAGCCTGAAGGGCTTTTTTTGATGCAGACGATCATATAACATTCCTAATGATTAGCCATCTTTTAAAAATGGTAAAACAAAGGCCAGCTACTGCAACCTCAATTCAATAAATTTGCTCTCCGTGTCAATGGTAATCCAATCCGTTTTTTCTTCGCCGGGCACACAGACTATTAAACATAAACCTCTGGCATACCGGCTTAACGATTTTCTGCCGAATAAAATGATACAATCAAACAAAAAATCCTTTCGTTCATAAACAATCCAGGCTTTGGTTATAATCTTCCGGTTATCGTTAACGCTTTTTTTGCTCACCTGGCTATCTAAATGAGGCATAAGGATCCCATCGCACCAACGCCGTGCAATTTCATCCTCATCGAAGTTGAAAAGGGTTCCGCTTAAACGATCTTCAAGGAAACGGCAAAAGTCAATATTAAAAGGCGCTGTCGGGTGATTTTCAGGTTCAGGCATGTTAGTATATTAATGGTTTGGAAAATTTGCCATATTTAAAAAGTTGTAAAAACTTAGTAGCTTCTGCAATATGAAAAAATGTCTTGCAAAATTTATTACAGCACCTCGTTACGCATACTTTCCCGCTTCCGATACCCAGTTAACGCGGGCATAACGGAGTGCCGAATTCAGTAAGGCTTGAAATGTTTAAATGCATTCAATCCATCGTACGTTATTTTTTAAGGCATTGATTTTGCGGGCAACGCTATTTTTTTCCACTTCGTCAACGTTTCATTACCCGCATCATATTCAAAAATACGCTTCGTCAGGCTGTCTACATAAACCCAACTGTCCGCTGTGAACCGTAAATTAGTGTTACCGGCATCAGTGACATCGTGACCAACATTAAATATCCAATAAGTGGCAGTGTCGGTTTTTCGGGTGTCATCAAAAAGCCATTCTTCGTACACTTTTTGCTTGTCAAATGCATTCCTTACCAATTCATTTTTTGTATTCCTGATATATTCGATCATCAAAGTATCAACCCAGGCGGGATAGGGAGGTTTGGATTTCTGCGTTGTATCAGCACGAATGGATTCGGCATTTATATTTTTTGCGGGAAATAAATTGGTTTTCACTACATTTCGGACTACCTGAGACTTTTTATGATTATTCTCCCGGCATGCGAAAAATAACATCGATAGTATAACTATAATTATATTATTTTTAGGTAACTATATACCTATTGGGACAAGGTAAAAATAGTTTGGCAAATCATTGTTTTACAATAGAAATATAGTTTTTGTCCCATCCAATGCTTTCCAAATCGCCACCATCAAATATCAAGACAAACCTGTGCGAAATAGCCCCAATCAACAAAGACTCGCCAAAACCATGTAGTCCAGTTGTTGGTTCTGTTTGGATATTTACAGTCTTGTGAAAGGATGGGTAATTATCCATCAATATTGCCACTTCCATAGTTTTATAACGCTCAATAAACCTATATGAAATGAGAATAGTTTTGTTTTTGCTTATTATAATATACTGATAAATATTGCTAAATGGACCTGATTTGTCGTAATAGTAGGCCGATAGACAATAAGTTCTCTGTACGCCATTTTCATTTGTTTCAGCAAATTTAAATTGGCTCGGATTCATCATACTTGCATATTTTTCCATAATGGGAAATCCACCCTGCGCGTTTATACAGGCCGATGCAGACACGATACTGTTATATTCACCGAAACAGTCCTGCGCTTTGCAAGTAATTGACATAAGGCATATTAATGCCACTAATGTAATTTGTTTCATAGTCAATGTGTGTTTTGTATAATAATATCGGGACGTGTTTGCCCTTCATCTATTTTGGTTAATAGCCCATTGATGAAATAATAGAATTTGGAACCCGGTGTCCATGTTAATACAACTTTTGATATTCTATAAATAGACGTATTGGTACTTGCGGATACTAGTTCAGCATTATGGTTATGCTTTTTAAATTCAGTTTCCGACATGCCGATATTATACAGCCTTGGCGAACAGGAAAAAATTGAAAGGCATAGTAATGCCAAAAGTGATAAGTGTTTCATAATATGTGGTAATTCAGGATAGCACTCCGATTGTTGTACAAATATTTTACTGCTTAAAAGTAAAGAGAGGTTTTGGTATTATCAAGGGTGTTTTCACGGATTTTGATTAGATTTGATAAAAACCTAAATACATGAAATTTACAAAAGAGGGCGCATCATTCGCCACGTTTGAACTGGCTTTAGATTTAGCCGCAAATCAAAGAGTAATGAACAGGCTTATTCTCCAGTATTTTTCCGGTGGCGATCAAAAAGAGTTTGAAGCATCCGTGAAAATTCTGAATCAAGAGGTAAATACGGAATTGGCTTTACTTCGAAGTCGCGCATTTCGATTTGCAGAAATATCGCTTGATGATCTCCTAAACGGAATAGTAGATATTTAAGGAGTTTAACTATTGCGTTTTTAAATTGTTTACGAATTGCTATCATATAGCAAAGGTAAAGCGTTTTTCAATGCTATTTTGACGTGCCTTTATTGTGGATGGGCTTAACGGCAATCTTAATCATGTCTTCCAAAGTGCCTTCGAATTTCACTTTAGGCTCATAATTAGTTTGCCTAGGCTTCGGTTTCTGCTCCGTTGTCTTTTTTGTCATTTTTGCCTATCAGATTTTTATAAGTCAAATGTACGTTTTCTACTTGATTAAACGTGCGGAAAAAACGATTTGGGTCGGTAGTTAATCTATCGTTGTACCTGAACCCAAATTCGTTGCAATACCTGTGCAGGTGCTGGGGGCTAACATTGTGATAGATGCCTACAATGCCCCTTTTAAGCAGGCTCCAAAAGCCCTCAATTGTATTGGTGTGATCTTCGCCAATGGTAATATAATTGCCCTCTGTATGCTTAATAGCAACGTGCTGAAAAGAAGCATTAAGGCCATTATATGAACGGTAAGAATCAGTTACAACTTTGCTACCAGTGGCAACATTTTCTACCATAAACGACTGCAATGTTTCGGCCTCTGTATTTTTTACAACCTTAACACTAACCTTAGATTGTTGTTTTATAATTTTCTCAATAACCTTTTTGCCGGATATTACTTTGTGGTCGCGCTCAACCAGTTCAACTATTTGCTTTTGGGCGATACCAATAACAGGTGTTTTGTCGGCTGCGCTCCTGCCTTGTGAGCCTTCAATTTTTTTGTTGGCGTGTCGGTTTTTGTTTTTACCGCCTACATAGGTTTCATCAACTTCAACACCACCGCTAAATTGTTCGGCCTCATTATTGGCCAGCATTTCACGGATACGGTGTAAAAGGAACCATGCCGTTTTTTGAGTTATGTTTAAATCCCGGTGCAATTGTAAAGAAGATATGCCTTTTTTATGGGCGGTACATAAGTACATTGCAGCGTACCATGTACGTAAACCAATTTTGGTATTTTCAAATATTGTCCCGGTTAATACGGTGAATTTCTGCCCGCATTGTTTAGCCCGGCATTTATAGCCGCGTGTGGTTACATAAGCCCCAACGTTTCCACAGTGTGGGCAGCATGGCGTATCTCCCCATCTGCTTTGTGCCAAATACTTTTTACAAGTCGGCTCATCCTTAAAGAAGTCAAGTACTTGTAACAGGCTTTTAAATTGAGTTTCCATTGCTTTAATAACTTAATGGGACAAATATAATATTAATAACAATACGGGACAAGTTTATTTGAAAATAGTTTTGTATGTTAGGTGCTTAAACCGAAAACACATGGACGATACGGAAGAACTTTACTACATGAGGGCGTATTATTTAAGGGGTAAAATAATATCCGACACCATACACCTTGAACGTAAAATGGATGATTATATGGCTTCCTATTTTTGTAGCGATGCCGAAAAGAAAAAAGACCTAATGCAATCGCTTTTAAGCACCAAAAGAATAGTTTTTGAAAACAAACGGTTAATCTTTGATTTTATAGTAAAAAAATCAAATCCGGCATGGGTTTTAAAGTATCCAAAATTCAAAAACACCTTAATAAAGATAATTGAGCAAAGAAACGTTATGGCTCATTACTTATTAAAAACAGGTGATGAAGCGCTACAGGAAATGGAAACGACAATGGATTTTATCAATTTTAGGGACAATGTGGAGGTTGAAAGTTTTGATAAGAAAAGACAAGCGGCTCTTATAAGGATGATTGAAGCTTGTACGTTTGCGATTGACGAATTATTGGGTTAGTACACCCCCCTCTTACATTGCTTTGGTCGACACGCCACAAGTCGTCACAGGGGGGATACCATCTTAAATATCTTACGGCAAAGGTAGGTGATTTGCCAAACTATTTTTACCTTGTCCCAATAGGTATATAGTTACCTATTTTTATTTAACCTGGTGATGGAGATGTGGTTCATAAAGAATTCACAAATAAAGAGTTTGGATATTAAATCCGATAATTAATACACTTTAGCAGCCCCCTGCTCATCGGCTAACTCCTCCTCCAAATCATGTAAACTTATCGCGTCCAGATTTTCCTCTTCCATAAACTTAAGTTTCAACCCGGGCAAGTTAGCCGCTAAAAATCCCATCCAAAAAAACAAAACTGGTAAAATAACATCCAGTTGCCTTGGGTAGGCACTGAGCGCCCCCGAAAGCGCCAAATAAACGCCTGCGATAAACAAAAGAAACCTTAGGGGATAAATAATTCGCCGCCAGTTTAAAACCGTTAAAACCATGCTGATGACCGTTGCCCAAAGCATCAACGAACCGCGAATGATGTTGCCGACGATTGCCCCATCCTGGTAAGCATACGAATAAGGGAAATTAAACAACATCCGGGCAAAATTGTAATAATAGTTCTGCGCAAATTTGAGCGGGTTTTGTTCAATGTTCCGGATAGCGGCCTGCTTAAACAGTTCATCCTGTTCAACTTCGTTATGTTTGAGGATAAAATTGAATTCTTTCTGATGGTTCTTCTTCAGGATTGCAATTACATCCTTAGATTTAAACAGGATTGGGTATTGGTTATTATTGAGCTCAGGCAGCTTCCAGTCGCCAAATTCGTGTTCGTAAGGTGTGCTCATCCAGTACAGGCTCATCCCGCCGGAATTACCCCAATAAAACACCTTACCTGTTATATGCCAGGTATAAAACAGGTACGGCAAAGTAACCGCCAGGGCAATGGCCAGCACCCTTGCCGACCGCAAATAATTCATTCGCTTTTTGGTTAATAGCGCCTTTGTTAATGCCCCAATCAGGCAAATAACCAGCACATAACCAAATATCACTTTTGTTAAAGTTAAAAAGCCCAAAATCAAGCCAGCAGCAACAGCATAACCGCTACTGCTTTTTGTATACGATAATGTTAGCGTATAGATAAACGCCGATACCAGCAGACCCGTAAAAGCCTCGGTATACAGTATGGGCAAAATCGACAAAGTATTGGGGTAAATAGCCAGCAAAAGGCATAAAACCAAAGCAATTTTGTGGTTACTAACCAACTTAATGGCTTTGAATAAAAGCACCAGGGCCACATACAGGTACAGGGCATTTATTAAAGTGATGGTAAGTGCATGGGCCTTTAGCGCCAGAAAGGGTGCCAGCAGTAAAGGGTAACCCGGCCCATTCCATAAATTGATATGTGGCGGTGGCGGCGAATAAAAACCATGCAACAAGCTTCTGCCGAACCTTACATACCGAATTTCATCTCCATATAAAGTTGGCCACTTATTAATAATGACAATATAGGCGTAAAAGCAAAGAAAAGGCAAAAAGATGAACCAGGGATTACGGGGTATTTTTTTTATCATGACAAGCTTTGTTTTTACAAATCAGCATGAATATAGGCATTTTATTGAAAATTTGTAAATTATATCAGCAAGCGTTCCGGGCGTTCCATGCGTTCCGGGTGTTCCATGCGTTCCGGGCGTTCCATGCGTTCCGGGCGTTTCATGTGTTCCGGGCGTTCCATGCGTTCCGGGCGTTTCATGTGTTCCGGGCG
>CAIYNX010000329.1 GCA_903927645.1 uncultured Mucilaginibacter sp. | reverse complement strand
GTTAACGATAAACGGTCAATTTGATTTTATTGCTGACCTTTTTGAGAAAGATATAATTATCGCTTCATGTGACCATCTAAAGTATGAATTTGAGCATGTTTTGAATCGCCCAAAAATAAAACGTTACATTGCAGATGGTCAAATTTTAAAAGCGATTGAATTACATGACCTTGCTACGACATTTTTCAAAATCGGAACGATTTTGCCTGTCACAATAGACCCATTTGATGATTATCTGTTTGCTTTATCTTTGAAAAGTAAATCGGATTTCTTGGTAACTGGAGACAAATTATTACTTAACGTAGGGGTATACTACAACACACGCGTAATCGCTCTAAGTGATTTTCGAAAACTAATTGATGGCTAGAATAAACTTTCTAAAATAGAATATCCCTGATTAATTCCCTATCTAAGAAATCTTCATCCAGATTCCTACGTGATTAACTATATATTCAAAAAATTCCTTCACCTAGGGGTCAAAACTGTTTTGATAACTTTGAAATAATTATTCAGAAATAGAAGTAAATTGTCTGAATCAGGATTTACATTAGCCATTTTGTAGGCTAAAAAGATGGTCGATTCTCATTCGGCTCAATAAAATATTGATACTCGATACTAAATGCTTCCTAATAATAAAAATTCCGAAATCGAATCTCCGATCCCGATAGCTATCGGTACCGAAATTAAGCAAATCCCCACCCATGCGCCAACACATCGGCAATATGCATCGTTTTAAGGGGCAAGTTATTTTTATCGATATACCCTTGAAGGTGCATTAAACAAGAGGCATCGGTCGAAATGATGTATTCGGCATCGGCGGCTATGGCATTGTCAACCTTTTGTTGGGCCATTGCGCTCGATATTCCTTCAAATTTTACGGCAAAGGTACCTCCAAAACCACAGCAGGTTTCATTGTCCTTTAAGTCTACTAATTCCAAACCTAATACTTTATCTAATAATTTGCGTGGTTCTTCGGCAATTTTGCATTCTCGAAGGGCGGCGCAGCTATCATGGTAAACGGCTTTGCCTTGTAATTCGGCACCAAAATAATCAACCTTTAAAACGTTTATTAAAAAGTCCGAAAGTTCGTAAATATTGCTTTGGATGTTTCGGCATTTATTATGTACAATCGTATTGGTAAACAAATCGTTATAATAATTTTTTACCATGCCGGTACAGGATGCGGAGGGGGAAACGATAACTGTATCTGACGAAAAATCGTTTAAAAACTTGCTGCCTACCGCCTTGGCATCGTCCCAACAACCTGCATTAAATGCCGGCTGACCGCAACAGGTTTGCTGTGGGTTATATTTTACCTTGCAACCAGCTTTTTCCAATACCTTAACCGTATTAAAAGCCGTTTCCGGAAATAATTGATCAATAAAACAAGGGATAAACAGTTCTACTTTCAAAATGAATAATTATAATTTGCTAATTTCTGATTTTTTTAGTGGAAAACAACTAAGTACTTTTCATATAGTATATTAACCAGATAAAATTCTAGCAATCACAAAATAGTATCATTAAATATCATCTTCTGCATATTTAATACCCGCAATTTCCCTTATTTTATCCAGGGTTTCCATCAATAATAGGGTATCGGCAAAGGTAAGGATAGGGCTTTCGGTTAAGCCATACCTTAAACACTCATTTACATGCCTTGCTTCATATTGATAGCCAAAGCCGGGTTCTTTGTAAATAGGGATTATCTCCAAGGAATCAACCCGACCGGAATAATACTCCAACCTTCCCGACGGTTCATAAAATCGAGTGGTGAGCCTGATCCTCCCATTGGTGCCAAAAATTTCCGCTTCGGTAGGTAAATTTGAAAGGAAGGTGCTAAACAATTGCGCGATGGCTCCGTTGTTGTATATAAAGGTAACGGCACACTGCATATCTACCCCAGTTACTGATGGTGTCATTACCGCATGTATATCATCGGGTTTACCCAAAACACTTAAGGCCATAAACACATTATAAATACCGATATCCAATAAGGTACCTGCCCCTAAATCTTTATCAAACAATCGTTTAGGAATTGGTTCCATAGGTTTAAAGCCAAAATTGGCTAAAACCCCAGTAACTTCGCCTAATAAACCAGCCTTTATCATTTCCTGGAGCTTGATGTAATGGGGCTGAACTTTGGTCCATAAGGCTTCCATCAAAAAAAGCTTTTTCTCTTTGGCTAAAGCAATCATTACAGACGCCTGTTTAGCATTCATGGCAAAAGGCTTCTCGCACAAAACCGCTTTATTATGGTTGAGGCAAAGGAGGGTATTTTCGTAATGTTGAGGATGTGGGGTAGCTATATAAATAACATCAACCGCTGGGTTGGCTGCCAGTGCCTCGTAGCTATCATGCTGATATTTTACCGCATAATCGGCATTAAAGGCAGCGGCGGCTTCAACAGAACGCGAACCAATAGCTATCAATTCGCAATTTTCAACATATTGCAAGTCTGATGCAAATTTTCGGGCTATTCTGCCTGCGCCAAGTATCCCCCAGCGAATGGTTTTCATCATTGTTATTAAGTTTTTAATTGAATTAAATTAGCCATGAAAATTAAATAAACTTACTTAAATTGCTGCATGAAATTGTTTTTTATACCTGTTTACCAATTATGCATTATTTTGGCAACTTTCATTAACTCTAAAGCTATGGCACAGGTAAATCCATTATCAACTAGCCAACAATTGATGGTAGTGGTTACTAATAATTGGGATAATTTGCAAGGCACCATTTATGTATTTGATAAGGTTGAAAATAAATGGGTATTAAATTTTAGCAACCCTATAGTGGTAGGTGGTAAAGGTTTAGGAGTTGGTGAAGGTTTGGTACCATTTAAGATTGATGGTGCCCCCATTAAAAAAGAAGGTGATATGAAATCTCCGGCAGGTATTTTTTCATTTGGCACTGCTTTTGGTTATGCTGATTATAAAGAGGCCAACTGGTTGAAATACCCGTACAAAAAAGCTAGTGATACTTTAATTTGTGTAGATGATATGAAATCGGCTTTTTACAATACCCTTATTAACAAAGGGGAAAAAACAGTGGATTATAATAGCTATGAAAACATGCACCTTAAAAAGGACTATTATAAGTGGGGTTTATTCATCAACCATAATGCACCAAACGTAAATCCAGGCAATGGCTCATGTATTTTTATGCATATTTGGGAAAATGACCACAGCGGCACAGCCGGTTGCACAGCCATGACAGAGGCTAATTTGTTAAAGGTTTTAAATTGGATCAGGGCCGAAAAACATCCACTCCTGGTACAATTCACAAAAAATGAATATGATAAAATTAAAGGTAAATTTGAATTACCAAACTTGCAATGATTTTAAAGCTTAATTAACAAGGGATAAAACAATTACCTAAAAAATTTACCTTTGTTGGCATGTATCAACTCATACGACCGCTTCTTTTTAAAATAAACCCAGAAAAAGTACATCACCTTGTTACCAAGTATTTACAAAAAATTTATCGTTTTCCAGGCGGGGCAACCCTTTTAAAATCTGTTTGGGATTATGAAAATCCAAATCTTGCAAAACAAGTTTTTGGTATGCATTTTAAAAATCCGGTTGGCTTAGCGGCTGGCTTTGATAAAAACGGAGAATTGATAGCAGAAATGGCAAGTTTAGGCTTTGGGTTTATTGAGGTGGGTACCATTACCCCGCTCCCGCAACCCGGCAACCCTACTCCAAGAATGTTTAGATTACCTGCCGATGGCGGACTCATTAACCGAATGGGCTTTAATAATTTAGGGGTGGAGGCTTTGGCTAATAACATCGCTAAATTCCGTAAAAACGCTACTGAAGCGCAAAAAAAGGTGATTATTGGCGGGAATATCGGTAAAAATAAATTAACTCCTAATGAAGAGGCTGTAAACGATTATATCATCTGTTTCGACCGTTTGTTTGATTTAGTTGATTATTTTGTGGTGAATGTAAGTTCGCCTAATACCCCCGGTTTAAGGGATTTGCAGGAGAAAGCTCCACTCACCAATATTTTAAAAACCCTGCAAAGTCGTAACCTGAAAAATGGCATTAGTCGCCCTATCCTATTAAAAATTGCACCCGATTTAACAAACGAACAATTGGACGATATTGTAGAAATAGTTGTTGAGACTGGTATCACTGGTGTAATCGCAACAAATACAACCATTAATCGTGATAACTTGATTACCAATGCCGAAATTGTTAAAGAAGCTGGTGGTTTAAGCGGACAACCATTGACCAAACGTTCGACAGAAGTAATTAAATACCTTTCGGAAAAATCAAACAAGGCCTTCCCTATTATTGGCGTTGGTGGCATACATTCACCAGAGGATGCTTTGGAGAAAATGAGTGCCGGAGCTTCACTCATACAATTGTATACCGGATTTATTTATGAAGGACCGGGTTTAATCAAAAAAATCAATAAAAGAATATTGGCAAATAAAGCGTAATTGCTATTTTAAGTTATATCATTTTAAAAAGAAAAGGCCAACTTTCGGATGAAAGTTGGCCTTTTCTACAATGTGCTCTACTTTAATTAAGCTGTAGCAATATCAAATTCACCAGTTTTGGCTTCGGGTTTATTGCCTTTTAAGGCATTTTTTATATTAACCCTTATAATGTATAAACATGGTACCAAAATCAGCGTAATGATGGTTGCGAAACCTAAACCGAATATCATGGTCCATGATAATGGTCCCCAGAAAGCAACGTTATCACCACCGAAGAAAATATGCGGTTTAAATGAAGTAAACAAACCGGCAAAATCAATATTAAATCCTACAGCCAATGGTATTAAACCCAATATGGCAGCCGTGGCTGTTAATAATACCGGGGTCATTCTGGTACGTGCAGCTTCTACAACTGCATCATGCAAGTTATTACCTTGAGCTATTAGCATATCGGTAAATTCAACCAGTAATATACCGTTCCGAACCACTACGCCGGCAAGGGCAATGATACCAACTCCTGTCATAACAATCGAGATCGTCATACCAAAAATACTTAACCCCAGTAATACACCAATAATACTGAAGAATATCTCGCTCAATATGATAAAGGTTTTACCTATAGAGTTAAATTGCGCTATCAAAATCAACAAAATCAAGAAGAATGAAACTAATAAGGCTGAGCCTAAGAATGAGGCTGCAGCTGCTTGGTCTTCCTGACCACCACCCATTCTGATAGATACACCATCAGGAGTTTTAAAATCAAGGATAGACTTTTGAACGCTCGCATTTACCTCATTTACGTTTGCTGACTTTAACACGTTTGAATTTAAGGTAATCACCCTACGCTGTTGTTTGTGCTTAATATTAGCATAGGTATTGGTATATCTTACATCGGTAAATGCCGAAATAGGTACTTGCCTTATTATGCCTCCTAAGCCCATGTCGCGGTAGGTTAACTTCAAATTTTTAATCGCGTCAATATCTGTACGTTGAGATTTTTCGCCACGTATATTTATTTCGTAATTGTCTTCTTTAGTATTTCTAAAATCGGCAGCTTTTGAACCGTAAATTGTAGAAACCAATGAAGAGTTAATGGCAAGGGTACTTACCCCCTCCCTATTTGCTCTTTCCCTATTAACATCAAAAACAATTTCAGGCTTATCATTTTGAACATCGGGTATCAACTGTTCAATACCTGGAATATTTTGTTTTTCAAGGAAGCTTTTCAATCTGCTGGTGGTATGCACCAAAGTATCCAGGTTATCGCCAATAATTTCGATACTCAAATCTTTTTGTACCGGCGGACCAGCATTTTCTTGTGCTACAGCAATTTTTGCTCCCGGCACGCCCTGAACAGATTTACGGATACGCTCCATAATATCTCTGGTTTTTTTGCCATTTCGTTTTCCAAATTCAACAAAAGCAACCGTAATTTTTCCTTTGTTGGTATATTTCCCTTGGTCTTCATCCTGAGGGTCGGTTACCCCGACTGTAATGTTTGATATGATAGATGAAACAATACTCGAATCAGGTTCAACCACTTTAGCTACCTTTTTTTCTAAACCCCTAACCACCTCATTGGTAAACGACTGATCTGTACCAATAGGCATGGTTACATACACATATACAAAGTTAGGATCGCCGGCGGGGAAGAACTCCACCTTAGGCTTTCTGGCTATAGTAATGCCAATACTTATAAAAAATAATAAAATAATACCTGCCAAAACCCGATATGGATAATGCACAGCGCCTTCTAACAACTTGGCATACCAGTTTTGGAATTTAGGCCATAAATTTTTCTGGAAACCATCAATAACTCTTAATAAGAAGAAATGGTTGAAGAGATATAAAATAGCCGCAAATACTACAAAGTTACCTACACCTTTATTAATTAAATATCCTACAATACCTGCAATGGCCAGGAAAATTAAAGCTCTTATAACCTTCTTATCAAATTTTGGATTGTCGTGTTCGCCTTCATGGTGAGGTTTCATAAAATCGACCGCGAAAACCGGATTGATGATATATGCAACAACCAAGGAGGCCAATAAAGTAATAATTAGCGTTATTGGTAAAAAGAACATGAAATGACCAATTAAGCTATTCCAAAAAGCAAGAGGAATAAATGGTGCCAACGTAGTCATAGTGCCCGATAATACAGGTAAAAAAACTTCACCTGCAGCCATTTTAGCTGCTTGTTTAATTGGGATAGCACCGTTTCGGAAGATACGGTGTGTATTCTCAATCACCACAATGGCGTCATCCACTACGATACCTAATGCCAACAGGAAGGAGAATAAAACAATCATATTCATGGTAAAACCAATAACCGGCATTACCAAAAAGGCTATAAAGATTGATAATGGTACAGATAATGCCACAAATATGGCATTGGTGCTACCCATAAAAAACATTAGGATAACGGTTACCAAAATAAACCCGATGATGATGGTATTTATCAAATCGTTTAAAGTAGTACGCGTTTTATCAGATTGGTCGCCTGTTACGGTAATGTTTAATCCTTTAGGGAAAATGGTAGATTGCTTTGCTTTAATAATCTTAGCAATTTTATCAGAAGCCTCAATCAGGTTTTCACCTGTTCTTTTACTTACATTTAAGGTAATAACGTTTTTAAAGTTTTTATCGTTATTGGTTTTTAAACGGGCGTAACTTTCTTGTTCATGAAAAGCATCTTTTATTTCGGCAATATCGCGTAGGTAAACTGCTTTTCCTAGTGGGTTGCGAATCACCATGGCAGCAACCTCGTCGGCATTTTTAAAGTCTTCTTTAATATCAATGCTGCGTTGTACGCCTGATATATTAACAGTACCCGCCGAAGAAATTATATTTTCAGATCCAATCGCATTTTTAATATCATCGTAACCTATTTGAGCTGCCGACATTTTGTTCATATCAACATTGATTTCAATTTCGGGGGTTAAAGCACCAACTTCATCCACTTTCGAAATTTCTTTCATAGCCTCAATATCATCCTTCAAAGCATCGGCATATTCCTTTAACTTCTTAAGGTCATAATCACCCGAAATGTTGACGTATAATATTGGCAAATCGGCCACATTAATATCAGAGATCACTGATTCCTGCAATTGCTTATCGTTTTGCGGCAAATCCTGCTTCGCTTTATCTACTGCCTCCTTCACATCTTGCTTAGCATCCCTAATATTTACATTGGCATTAAATTCCGCAGTAATAATGGATACATTTTGCTGGGAGTTAGAAGTTACCTTTTTTAATCCTTTTAACGATTTTAATTGCTTTTCTATCTGCTTGGTTACCAAGGTTTCAATATTCTGTGGCGACTGCCCTAAATAGGCTGTGCTTACATATACTTTAGACTGAGCAATATCCGGGAAATTTTCTTTAGGTAAATTTGAATAACTAACCAGACCCAAAACTGTAATCAGAAATACAATTACGTATATGGCCGTTTTATTTTCAATCGCCCAACTTGATGGGCCAAATTCTTTTTCTATATCTTTCATATCAAATCCTTTTAAAGGTTTAGTTAGCCTGGTTCAATACGTTTACTTTATCACCTTCCTCTACTTCGCTACCGCCTAAGGTAATTAGTTGATCGCCTGCATTTAAGCCCGATAATATTTCGGTATTACCAGCATAGGTAGCACCAAGCTTTACATTTTTCTTTTTAGCAATACCGCCTTCATTTACAAATACAAAATCACCACCTTCAGAGCGTTGAATAGCATTGATAGGAACAACTAAGGCCTTATTATTTGAATAATCAGCAATTTTTAAAATGGCTGTCATATTAGGGCGAAATTTTTTATTAGAAGGAAGTTTAATTTCAACGGCAAAACTTCGTGATGCCGGGTCAATTGCTCTTGCAGCAAAAGTAACTTTGGCTTTTAATGAATCGTTTAAATCAGGAAATGATACAAGCACCAAGTCGCCTTGATTAATTCTGGAAGAGTATGATTCAGGTACATCTGCTTTAACTTTTAACAAATCAACATTTACAATTCGAATACCCGTTGCACCCGGAGAAGCACTTTGCCCAATTTTTAAGTCCATTTGATCAACTGTGCCATTTATTGGAGAAACTATTCTTGATAGCTCAGCTTGTCTTTTTAAGGATGCTAGGGCTTTTAGTGAAGCTTCATAACCCGCTTTTACTTGCAAATATTGAACTTCAGTACCTATTTTTTGGTCCCAAAGATTTTTTTGCCTTTCAAATAACGTCCTATTCAATTCTACTTGTGTTTGCGTTTGATCAATGGTTTGGCTAATTACGCTTTTGTCAAGTTCAGCAATAACTTGACCTTTGCTAACATGATCGCCGGGTTTAACAGAAATAGAGTTGATAATACCCGGTGCTTGTGGATAGGCCATTACATTATCCTGCGCATCAATTTTACCTTGTATTTGTACATAATTGGTAAAATTACCTGCGCTAACTGTTACTGTACTTACGTCAACTTTTTTAACAGAATCCTTTTTGGGTAAGGTTTTTTCTATGTCACTAATTTTTTGGTTGATGTCTGCTTGCTGTTTTTTTAAATCGGCTAACTGACTAGCTTTATCAGCGGGGTTATTACAAGCCGCTAAAAAAAGTATGGTAGAGATATATAATAATTTTTTCATGTTTAAAGTTTTTATATTGTTGGTTTAATTAATCTTTCCGTATGCTTTGTCGAGGTCAACCTTGCTGATTAAAACATCGTAAAGGCTTTGTATGTATTTATTATCGGCATCTTCCATGGCAGTTTGGGCTTGAGTTACCTCAATGCTTGAGCCTACACCTTGTTGATACTTTATTTTAGTTACCATTAAAACTTCTTGAGCCAATGCTTGGTTTTGCTTTTGATTTTCTAATGATTTTAAACTATTTATGTAGCTTATTTTTGCCGAGTTAGCTTGCAAATTAAGTGCATTCTTAAGATCATATAGGTCATTTTTGGCTTTTTGAAGATTTATTTCAGTTTGCTTGATCTGATATTTATGTTGAAAACCAGCAAAAATTGGAATATTTAAGCTAAGACCCACATAAGCTGATGGGAAATTAGTACTAAACAGATTCCCAATTGAATTATTTTGAAATTGATCGCCAACATTGGCAACCGCGTATAAACCGGGTAAATATTGTGCCTTCTTCCTTTTTAAGTCAAGCTGGTTTAATTGCACATTTGTTTCATACAAACTATATTCAATCCGTTTTTTGTAGAAAGTAGTATCAACATTGTCAGTTGCATCCATCTGCATATTTACGTCAGACAACTTATCTTTTAAAATAAGTTCTTCCTCTACAGGCATACCCATTTGAAATTTAAGCAATTGATAATTTAAATCTAATAACCTAACTATATTATCCTTGGTTGTTTGTAAATTATTTAGCTGAAATTTAATACGGTCAACATCAATTTTTTCAACAAATCCTTGCTTATTTCCGGCTTCCGTTTGTTCAACTTGTTGTTTTAGTTGTGTTAAATCAGCATCCAATAATTTAATTTGTTCATTACTAACCAAAACCATATAGTATGCCTTTGTGATGCTTACTTTTGATTCAATTTTAGTACGGGTAAAACTTTTATCATACAAATCTTTATAAGTACGTGATGCTTTTAAACCTACCAGGTAAGTACCATCAAAAATTATTTGATTTAAGGTAGCACCAAAAATGGAATTATATTTTTGGTAAATACTGAATTTTTGTGTGCCAAAAATTACTGTAGGTGTTTTCAAATAATCTTGAAAACTTATTGATCCATTCACCTGTGGTAATCCAATACCTATGGTTTCCTTAACCTTATAATCAGCGCTTAAAACATCTAGTTTGGCGTTTACTAAGGCATTTTGGTGTTCATAACCATAATTTATACAATCCTGGAGTGTAAAATTATTAGTTGTTTTTGGGGTTGGTGGCTGTTGTGCGAAACTGCTGTAGGTAATGCAGCTTAGCAGCAAGGCTATAAAAAATTTATTCATCATATTATTCAGTTAATTTATTTAACATTTATTCGGTTAGGCATTTGCAAAGGTGCACATGGGTTTTGACAACCCTATGTCAGCATAGTTACTTAGTTTAATTCATCCTTTATATTTTTAAATTCGTTCAACAGTTTTATTCCTTTTATTGTACAAATACCATAGGTAAAATGTTCTAATATTTGAGTTTGCACTTTCCAAATATTAAATTCGGTTTGTGGAAAAATTGAATTATTAAAGCCCATTTCAATCATGTTAACATGCATACGGGCTATTATTTTTATATTTATTTCAGGACGTAAATAACCTTGCGTAATCCCCTTTGCGAGTAATTGTTCCATTTTTTGCACAACTACAGCCGATTTAAAAGATTGGAATTGTTTCCAAGCTTCGGGATGGTATTTTTGTAAATCGTGTACAACAATCGGGTTTATTCTAGCAAATATCTCTTCAGAACATTTCATCATATTGATCATTTCCTCAATCACATTTTTTGAGCTTTTTATAATCACATTCATTTGTTCTTCGTCTTCCTGCAACTTCTTTTTTACAAGTGCCATAACCAATTCATCCTTGTCCTTAAAAACTTGATAAATTGTTTTTTTCGACATGCCGAGATGCCTTGCAATATCGTCCATGGTAACATTCCTGATCCCTGCCTTGAGAAAAAGTTCTTCTCCTCCCTGCACTATTCTTTCTATTTGATCTATTGACATAACAATACAAAACTATGGAAACTTAAATTAAATAAAAAGTTTCCATAGTTTTTTACGTTTCTTTGACATAGTAAACAACAACTGTATTTCTACATCTAAAAAGTATTGTGATAAGGCTTTCGATAGAAATTTTTAAATTATTTAATTAATTTGGCACACTAATAAAAATCAAATGTCTTTTTTTAAAATTAATACCCTAATAATTGCAATAGGATTATTCCTAAGTAATTTAACCGTTTCGGCACAAAGCGTTTCCGATTCAACATTAAAATATAACCATAATGATGTTTTTGGCAATTTAGTTTGGCCTGTTACTTCCAATGGTACCCGGTCTGTTAGTGGTAAACCCGGGCATAATTACTGGCAAAACCGAGCAGATTATACCATTAAAGCTACTCTGAATGAAGAAAAAAATGATACTACTGTTACCGGCGAAGTTGGAATTCAATACACCAATAACAGCCCGGATTCATTGGATTACTTATGGTTGCAATTGGACCAAAATCTTTTTAAACCAGATTCGAGAGGCGCTGCTACCGTTCCACTTGAAGGCGATAGATTTGATGTAAAAGGCTTTAGTCGCGGGGGTTACCATATACAAGATGTATCAGTTAATTATAAAGGTCAGGTTTATAAAATAGTTCCCGTTATTACTGATGCTCGTATGCAATTACGCCTTCCTGTAGGTATGGGGGGTAATGGTGATAAAATTTCAGTAACTGTTAATTACAGCTTTTCTATTCCATTTTATGGATCAGACAGGATGGGGCGTAAAAAATTCAAAGATGGTTATGTGTATGAAATTGCACAATGGTATCCACGCATGTGTGTTTATGATGATGTTGAAGGCTGGAATACCTTGCCCTACATGGGTTTGGGCGAATTTTATTGTGATTATGGCGACTATGAATATTATATAACCGCTCCGGCTGATATGACTGTAGTAGGTTCGGGCGATTTGTTAAATGGAGATAAGGTACTAACCGCAACACAATTAGCACGTTTAGATGCAGCTAGAAAAAGTGACAAAACAGTCACCATTATTGGTAAAGATGAAGTTGGTTTATCAAAAACACATCCATTTAAAGGCACTTTAACCTGGCACTTTAAAATGAACAATACTCGCGATATAGCATGGGCTGCCTCAAAAGCTTTTATTTGGGATGCGGCAAAAGTTAATTTGCCATCTGGCAGACAAACCATTGCCATGAGCGCCTACCCTGCTGAAAGTTCAGGAAATAATTCTTGGGGACGATCAACCGAATATTTAAAAAATAGTATTGAAATATATTCTGCTAAATATTTTGAATATCCTTGGAATTCAGCAGTAAGTGTATCAGGTGTTGCTTTAGGAATGGAGTATCCCGGAATAATTTTTTGTTTGGATAACTTAAAAAATGAAAACCTTTGGGGCGATGTTACCCACGAAATTGGTCATAATTGGTTCCCGATGATAGTTGGTTCAAACGAACGCAAGTATATGTGGATGGATGAAGGTTTCAATACTTTTATCAATCAATATTCAACAGAAAAGTTTAATAATGGTGAATATGCAAATTCAAAATACAGATTGGCTAATCAAATTGCCCAATTAATGAAAACAGAAAAAGACCCATTAATGACTGCCCCTGAAGCACAAAATGAATATGGACAATATTATACCAAAACGGCTTTAGGTTTAAATATGCTTAGAAATGTGGTATTGGGTCCTGATCGTTTTGATTTTGCATTTAATCAATACATCAAACATTGGGCTTTTAAACATCCATTACCCTATGATTTTTTTAGGAGTATAAATGATGCTGCTGGTGAAGACCTTAACTGGTTTTTTAAACCCTGGTTTTTTACCACCTGGAAGCTTGACCAGGCAATAACCAATGTTAAATACAAAAATAATGACCCTGCCCAAGGCGCCTTAATTACCTTAATTAATAAAGAAAAAATAGCGATGCCGGTTACATTAAAGCTGGTGTTATTAAATGGTAATATTGAAATAATCAACTTACCGGTTAATATTTGGCAACGTAGTGGCAATTGGACATTCTTATATCCATCCACCTCGGCAATTAAATCAATTGAATTAGACCCAGATCACCAATTACCTGATAACGACAGAAGCGATAATATTTGGAATTCAAAATAGCCAGATTAAAAAAGCCTCTTAGCATTTTTGCTAAGAGGCTTTTAAAAATTGAAGTTGGCAAATAATTATTCTAAAAATTTGCTCTTTAATAAAGCTATTTTTTTGTCGTCAAGCCCAATTTTGGTTCTCAGGAATTTATCAATAGAACCATACTGTTTTACAATTGCATTAAAAGTAGTATCCAGGTCCTCTTTATTAACACTAGCCATTGATGTTGCTACTTGTTCATCAATATGCATAAACTTTACCATTTGACTAACCATCTTTGCATTTTCGGCCTTTCGGTAATAATTAGAGGCTAAGTAATCTTGCATAATGGTTTCATAAGGTACACCTAAAGTATATAATAATAAAGCTGCTCCTATGCCAGTACGATCTTTTCCGGCAGTACAATGAAACACCAAGGCCTGATTTGAAGGTAGGTTAATTAACTTATCAAAAAAAGGCTGGTACCTCGCAGGTAGCGAGTCAATTTTGCTATAGTAAACAATCATTAGCGAGTCGCCGGCTTTACCTTTTGCACTAACAATACTTTTCATCCAATCGTTCATGCTGCTATTACTACCAGCAGGGCATAGGGTATAATCTGTTCCGGGATTAATTTTATCAGGTTGTGAAGCAGCTTCTTTAACACCGCGAAAATCTACATCATACGTTATTTTCCTATCTTTTAAAACAGCCAAATCAGCATCGGTAAGTTTACTCATATCGGCACTTCGGTAAATTTCGTTCCACTTAACATGATGTCCATCTTTTGTAGTGTATCCACCCAAATCCCTAAAATTTGCGGCACCTTGTAAAACAACATGACGTTTGGCACTATCAGTAATTTGAGCAAATGAGCGTGATGCCATCATACCCATAAGCGCAATTAAAATTATCTTTTTCATGATTTTATCAAATTAAAAAAAGCAGGGAAGCCAAATAAGGTCCCTGCTTTTTGAATTAAATATTATTGGTTAATTATTTAGTTAACCAAGTATCTT
>CAIYNX010000328.1 GCA_903927645.1 uncultured Mucilaginibacter sp. | reverse complement strand
TTATTAAGTCCTTTAATGGTTGATTTGATAGCTATTAAACTATGTGCAAAGGGAACACCAATATTTCTTAATACGGTTGAATCGGTAAGGTCTCGTTGTAACCTGGATATGGGTAATTTGGCTGCAAAATGCTCAAAGATTGCGTTGGCAATTCCTAAGTTACCTTCTGAGTTTTCAAAATCAATTGGGTTTACCTTATGTGGCATTGCTGATGAGCCAATTTCACCCTCTTTAATACGTTGTTTAAAATAATTCATAGAAATATAGGTCCATATATCTCTATTAAGGTCTATTAATATTGTATTGATTCTTTTGAGCGCATCACACTGAGCAGCAAAATTATCATAATGTTCAATTTGTGTGGTAAACTGAGATCTGTTCAACCCTAAAATATCATTTACAAAATAATTGCCAAAGGTTTTCCAGTCTATTTGAGGAAATGCAATATGGTGGGCATTGAAATTTCCTGTGGCTCCTCCAAATTTTGCTGAATGAGGTATTACTTTTAATAAATGTAATTGATTTTCTATCCTTTCTACAAATACCATTATCTCTTTACCCAACCTACTTGGGGAGGCGGGTTGCCCATGCGTATGGGCTAGCATAGGAATTTGATCCCATTCAACAGCATTCTTTTTTAACAATTCAATTAATTCAAAAATAACCGGATAATAAATTTCATTTAAGGCGAGTTTAAATGTATAAGGTATTGCGGTATTATTTATATCCTGTGATGTAAGACCAAAATGAATAAATTCCTTAAATTCTGCCAGACCAAGTAAATCAAACTTTTTCTTTATAAAATACTCAACAGCTTTTACATCATGATTTGTGGTTTTCTCTATCTCCTTAATGCTTTCGGCATCTTCTTCGGTAAAGTTTGTATAAACCTTCCGCAATTTTTCTGCATTAACACGGTCAAAGTGCTTTAATTGAGGTAAGGAGTATTCGCATAATGAAATGAAATATTCAATTTCAACAAATACCCTATATTTTATTAGTGCATATTCCGAGAAGTAGGCAGCTAAATCCTTTGTTGTGTTTCTATATCTACCATCAATAGGTGATATGGCAGTTAAAGGGCTTAACATCATAATGTATATTTTTTTTGCAAAGGTAATAATTCAAAGTTTGTTTTTATTTGCAGATATTAGTTAGTACTATTTTCAATAATTAATAGTTTTTAAAATGCCGACCTTTACTAAATATTTCAACTCATGAATAAATTAGCAAATTCAACATCTCCTTATTTACTCCAACATGCCAATAACCCCGTACACTGGTTTCCTTGGGGTTTAGAGGCTTTACAAAAAGCAAAATCAGAAGATAAACTCATTTTGGTGAGTATCGGGTATTCAGCTTGCCATTGGTGTCATGTTATGGAACATGAAAGTTTTGAGGATGAAGCAGTTGCAGCAGTAATGAATGAGCATTTTATTTGTATAAAGGTGGATAGGGAGGAACGACCAGATATTGACCAAATTTATATGAGTGCTGTTCAATTAATGAGTGGGAGAGGAGGCTGGCCTTTAAATTGCATTTGTTTGCCCGATCAAAGACCAATTTATGGAGGTACGTATTTTAGAAAAAATGATTGGACTAGTTTACTATTTAACCTTGCTGATTTCTACAAACAAAAACCTTTAGAAGCCAAAGATTATGCCAAACGATTAACAGAAGGTATAAATCAATTTGAATCTATTGTTCCTGTAAAAGAAATGGTTGAATTTAACAATAAAAATATATCCACCATTGTAGAAAATTGGAAGAAATACTTCGACGACAAAGAAGGAGGTCTGGGTAATGCACCTAAATTCCCTATGTCTAATAACTGGATTGCCTTGATGCGATACGCTCATTTAGCTAAAGATAAATTTATAAGCGAAATGCTTAACCTTACGCTCCAAAAAATGGCATTTGGTGGTATTTATGATCATGTTGGTGGTGGGTTTGCACGTTATTCGGTTGATGGCAGGTGGCATGTTCCACACTTCGAAAAAATGCTTTATGATAATGCTCAACTTGTAAGTTTGTATTCGGAAGCCTTTACAAATAAGCAAAATCAGCTTTATATAAACGTTGTTCAAGAATCAATTAATTTCATTTTAAACAACTTAACATCTCCTGAATTTGGCTTTTATTCGGCCTTAGATGCTGATAGCGAGGGCGTGGAGGGTAAATTTTATATTTTTACTAAAAAAGAGATAGAATTAATTTTAGGAAATGAGGCTGATTTATTTTGTATTTATTACAATATAACTGATGACGGAAATTGGGAGGAAGAACATTCAAATGTTTTGTTTAGAAAAGAAACTGATGAAAAACTTTGCGAACTATTAAGCATTAACAAATCTGAATTAATACAAAAAATTAACAATGCAAAAAGTAAAGTTTTCAAAACAAGGGAAAATAGAATAAGACCGGGCCTTGATAATAAAATATTAGCCTCCTGGAATGGTTTAATGCTTAAAGGATTGTGTGATGCATATAAATCAATGGGCAATCCTGATTATCTTGAATATGCATTAAAAAACGCAAAATTTATCATTGATAATTTGATTACCCGAAATGGAAGAATAAAAAGGGTATATGATAAATACAATAATAAAAATGAGTTAATTAGTAATACAAAGCCAATTGCGTTTTTGGATGATTATGCAAATGTTATTGATGCAATGATATCACTTTATGAAATTACGCTTGATGAAGAATGGCTTAAGATTGCAGATAATTTGGTAAAAATTACATTTGACCATTACTTTAATAATGATTTGTTAATTTTTCATTTTACGGCAAATGATGATGAACAGTTGATTGCCAGGAAATCGGAAATTATGGATGGTGTTATTCCATCTTCAAACTCGGTAATGGCAAATAATTTAAAGAAATTAGGATTGCTATTTCAAAACCAACATTACTTGGATACTTCTGCCCAAATGTTGAAAAACATTTATCCTGAATTGAGCAAATATCCTTCGTCTTATTCAAATTGGATTATACTTTTATTATCTGAAATTTATGGTACTTATGAGGTGGCAATTACCGGTAATAATGCAGAAAACCTTAGAAAAGAATTCGAAAAAAACTATATTCCTAATAAAATAATATTGGGTGGTACAAAAGGAATTTTACCTTTGCTAGAAAATAAGTTTTCAGACAAAACGCAAATTTTTATATGTAAGGACAAAACCTGTGGTTTGCCCTCATTTTCAGTTCAGGAAGCTATTGAGCAAATAAATGCCTAAACTATTTTTTATTTACAATTTCATTGTCCATCATATATTCAAAATTCATTCAATATAAAATAAAAACAAATTTAAAAATGAAAATTAACCCAAATCATGTAGTATCAGTAACTTACGATTTATACGTAGATAATGAAGAAGGTACAGAATTTTTAACCGAAAGTGCAACAGAAGAACAGCCATTGACTTTTCTTTTTGGTGTAGGTCAAATGCTACCTAAATTTGAAGAAAATCTTAGCCAACTTTCAACCGGTGATACTTATGATTTTCGCCTCTCGGCCGAAGACGCCTATGGGGATTATGATGAGGAGGCTGTTGCAAATTTACCTCTGGATATGTTCAAAGGAACAGAAGTTCCCGAAATTGGAAGTATTTTGCCTTTACAAGATAATAACGGAAACCGTTTCCAAGGTCAGGTTGTATCAGTAGCTGAAGATTCAGTTATTGTTGACCTGAACCACCCAATGGCCGGTCAAGAGCTTCATTTTAAAGGAAATATTTTAAATGTAAGGCCTGCAACCGAGGAAGAGCTTTCTCATGGTCATGCTCACGGTCCGGATGGTCATCATGACCATTAATTTTAAGATACTAACCTATAAAGTGAATGACCTCTAAAAGGGTCATTCACTCTAATAAATTAATCTTTAAAACATGATAATTAATCATTCGTTCAATACTATTGAAATAGATGATGAAACCCAAATGGAGCTTTATGTTGCATTTCCTGAAGGCCATGGCCCGTTTCCGGCCATTATCCTTTTTCAGGAAGCCTTTGGGGTTACAGCACATATAAGGAGTTTAGTTGAGAAATTTTGCAATGAGGGTTATGTTGTTATTTCACCGGATCTATTTCATCGCACTATTCATCGTATTGAGGCTCCGTACACCGACTTTTCAATAGTTTTGCCTCATTTTAAGGCAATAACTATGGAGGGTCTTTCTTCCGATTTAAACGCATGTTATAACTTTTTACAAAACCAAGCAATTATTATTAAAGATAAAATTGGTTGTATTGGTTATTGCTTGGGCGGGAGAGTGGCATTTATTGCAAATAGTATTTTACCCTTAAAAGCTGCTGTTTCTTACTATGGCGGAGGACTAGAATTACTAACAGATAAAGCGGTAAATTTAAATGGAGCACATTTATTTTTTTGGGGAGGATTGGATACAAGCATCACAACAGAAAAAGTAGAAACTATTATTACTGCCGTTAAAAATGCTGGGAAAGAATATATAAATGTTGTTTTTTCAAATGCACAACATGCTTTTAATAATAATGAACGCCCAAATTTTAATCAAAGCGCTTCAAAAGAGGCTTGGGCAATTACCCAGTCATTTTTTGAGAATAGGCTGAAATAATTTTAGTTATTTCCTAATTAGTTTTTAGATTAAGTGTAAAAAGGATAATAAAAGTATAAGTATTCCATCATTTAAATATATAATTAAAGGACGCTAATTTTTTTTTAAATTTATAATATTAGCTTTCAGCTTGGTAATTATCCCCACTTGTTACTTTGAATTTTCTCTTACTTTAAAAATTTTTACAAGCAAAATCATACGAAAGGTTGATTTTCAATGTTATAATTATTAAACATATAATTAAATTGAAAATTTGTATATCAATTTTATAAAGTTTATAATTGTTTACTAAATTATAATCCTAAAATAATAAATGAGCACATTAACCATTGGTGATTACATTGTATTTGTAATTTACTTTCTAATTGTTTCCGCATATGGGTACTGGGTGTACCAACGTAAACGAAAATCAGAAACAACTTCAAAAGATTACTTTCTAGCCGAAGGATCATTAACATGGTGGGCAATAGGTGCATCATTAATAGCATCAAACATTTCTGCCGAACAAATGGTAGGTATGAATAGTTCTGGCTTTACTATGGGTTTGGCTATTTCGGCTTATGAATGGATGGCTGCAGCCACTTTGATTTTGGTAGCCATTTTCTTTATTCCGGTTTACCTTAAAAATAAAATATTTACAATGCCCCAATTTTTAAGTCAACGTTACAACGGAACTGTAGCTATGATTATGGCTGTTTTTTGGCTTTTGTTATATATTATTGTAAACCTTACCTCAATATTATACTTGGGCGCAATTGCCGTTCATGGTATTTCTGGCATTAATTTTACAGCGTGTATTATTGGCCTTGCAGTTTTTGCTGTTTTTATTACGCTTGGGGGAATGAAGGTAATTGGATATACTGATGTAATTCAAGTGTTTTTTTTAGTTTTAGGTGGTTTAGTTACTACTTATATTGCCGTTACTCAAGTTGCAGAACACTTTGGTAGTCCGGGTTTTTTAAGTGGGCTAAGTTTAATGAAAAGAGAAGCTGCCGGGCATTTCCATATGATTTTTAAACGTGACAACGCAAACTATGCCGATTTACCCGGTCTTTCAGTTTTAATAGGTGGTATGTGGATTACCAATTTAAACTATTGGGGTTGTAACCAGTATATAACCCAGCGGGCACTAGGAGCCGATTTACCAACAGCAAGAGGTGGACTTTTATTTGCAGCATTTCTTAAATTATTAATGCCTGTTATAGTTGTATTGCCAGGTATAGCTGCATTTATATTATACAAACAAAATATTTTCCATACCCAAATGTTGCAAAATGGAGAGTTAAACCCGGATAATGCGTATCCATCATTATTAAATCTATTGCCTCATTGGTTTAAAGGTTTATCATTTGCCGCCTTAACAGCAGCAATTGTAGCTTCTCTTGCCGGGAAAGCAAATAGTATAGCCACAATCTTCACCCTTGATATTTATAAGAAAAAAATACGTCCTGATGCCTCAGAAAAAAATCTGGTTTTGGTGGGTAAGGTAGCTGTTGTAATAGCAATGTTTTTAGGCATTGTGATATCACCTTTTTTAGGTATCGATAAAAAAGGAGGTTTCCAATTTATTCAAGAATATACTGGCTTCGTTTCTCCTGGTATATTTGCCATGTTTATTCTTGGCTTCTTTTGGAAAAAAGCAACCTCAAATGCAGCATTGTTTGCTACAATTGCAGGTTTCATCATGTCGGTTATTTTAAAGTTGCTACCACATTATATAAACCTTTCTGCTTTAAAAGTGATAGGTTTTTCTACGTTGGTTAAACAAAGTGATGGAACATTACTTTATGAAATTCCTTTTTTAGACAGGATGGCTATTGTTTTTATAATTAGCGTTTTAGGTATGTATATCATTTCAATGATTGAAAATTTAAAAGGCACTCGTGTAAATGGACTGGAGGTTGATACTAAAATGTTCCGTACTACCAACGGTTTTGCAGTTGGGGCTTTAATTGTATTTGGGATTATTGCAGCTTTGTATACTCTTTTTTGGTAATCAATATCTTTTTATATTAAAAAGGCCATAAAAGAAATTTCGTGGCCTTTTTAATTTTTTCTTGTTTTGCCTTATCCTTATTTTAACCAACTCAAACCAAATTACGGATATAATACCTGCGCCGATACACTGCAACAATACCCAAAAATTTAGCGCCTGAAACATAAAAAATTTCGCGAATGGTTTAACGTAAATCAATAATCCAGTTGTGGTTATTGTTGCTACAATAATCCATAAAACAAGATTGTTTTTATACCTTATGGTTGTTAAAATACTATAATAGAAGGATCTATTTTCTAAGGTTAGAAAAATATTTGCTACAATTAAAGTTGAAAATATCATGGTACGGGTAATAGCCTCATTGTAATTAAGGTAAACAGAATACCGATATATGGCTAAAGTACAAATTGTTATTATTAAGCCTTGAAGTATACTGGTAAATAATTCTTTCGTGTTAAAAAAATTGGTGGTAAAAAGATGTGGTTTTTGCAACATGGTGTTTCTTTCAATTGGTTCATTTTCGTAAATAATTGAACAAGTTGGTCCCATTATTAGCTCTAAGAATATAATGTGTACAGGCGAAAAAATATTGGGATATATCCAACCTAATACCAAGGGTAAAAAAACAATTAATACAATTGGGATATGAATAGAAATAATATACCTAATTGCCTTTTTCAAGTTTGCATAAATTTTTCTACCCATAGCAATGGCATCGAGCATCTTTGATAAATCATCGTCGACTAAAATTAACGATGCAGCTTGTTTTGCTATTTCACTACCTTTCTTACCCATGGCAATACCAATATTTGCAGCCTTTAGTGCCTGACCATCATTTACCCCATCCCCCGTCATTGCAACAACATCCTTATTTGCTTTAAAACCATTAATAATTTTTAGTTTAGCTTCAGGAAACATCCTCGTGAAGATATTTTTTTTGCTAACAATATTAAGTATTTCAATATTATTGGCTTTCATCAGGTCATCCCCTGTTATAAATTTATCATATCCTTTAAAACCAGTTTGTTTAGCTATAGCAGTGGTAGTTTCAGCATTATCACCTGTAATAATTTTAACAGCTATGCCTGCATCATAAAATCCTTGAAAAACCTTAGCAATGTTTTTCTTTGGCGGGTCATAAAACGCGATTAATCCCTTAAACTCAAATTTGATATCTTGTTGTTTTTTAGGATATTTTATTCCTTCCAGAGTTCCCATGGCCACACCTAATACTCTATATCCTTGGTTGGCTAATTTTTGAGTAGCCATTGTAATTTCATTTTTTTTATCATCCTGAAGGTCAGAAACTGCTAAAATGGCTTCTGGTGCTCCTTTAGCAGAAGTTATTCTATTCCCTTTTGAATTCATAAATACATGGGTCATCATAGGAGGTTTGCCTTCAAGAGGATATTCATGAGTCATTTTATACTCAACTCGTTCATCAGGTTTTGCAAATTCACCGTAAATTTTATGTATCTCAATCTCCATCGGATCAAATGGAATTGGTTCAGAGGCCCACATTGCCCACCTTATTAAATTTTTATCATCCTCTGTCAACTTACAGCCATCTAGATCAATAATTTGGTTGTTTTCTGCTTGATAAAGCTTGGCAAGCTTCATTTTATTTTCGGTAATAGTTCCTGTTTTGTCGGTACATATAACTGTGGCATTGCCTAATGCCTCTACAGTTTTCATTTTTTTTACAACAATTCCTATTTTCATTAACCTCCATGCACCTAAGGCCATAAAAGTGGTATAGGCAACGGGGATCTCTTCGGGCAATATGCTCATTGCAAGTGTTAATGCCTTTAACAAACTATCAAATAAATTTAAAGAGTGGATATAATTTAAAATCCAAACTATTAAAAAAACAACAGTCCCTATGATAACCATTACCTTAACAAAACTGCCGATTTGTAACTCCAATAATGTTTTTTCTTCTTTAATAGCTGAAATTGATTGACCAATTTCTCCTAATCGTGTTTTGCTGCCTATGGCTGTTACTTTTGATATGGCAAGCCCACTCGTTACATGGGTACCAGACCAAATTAAATTATCCTTGGAATTTTGATCCTTGAAAACTGAAAAAGATTCACCTGTTAAAATAGCTTCATTTACTGAAAAATCATGCGCATTTAGAATAAACCCATCGGCTGGAACAGATGTACCTTCCTCAACTATCATGCTATCGCCTAATACTAATTCTTCGGTTTTTATTTCGAGTGTTTTACCCTCACGTATTACTTTGCACAAAGGTTTGATAAAGGTCTCGAGCGATTTAATTGCACTCCTACTCTTTGAATCTTGATATAAGGAAATTATAGCTACCAAAATTACCGAAAAGGCTAAAAAGAAGCCATCTGCATTTTTGCCACTTACAAAGTAAATGGATGCTGCAACCAATAATATAATTACCATTGGTTCTTTGATCAGCGTTTTTAAGGCATCAAGAATAGGACTTTCTTTTTTAACAATTAATTGGTTTAAGCCGTATTTTTCTCTGGCCAATAAGACTTCATCGTTATTTAAGCCCTTAATCTTTAAATTATTAACGGATATTTCCATTTTAATAAAAATGCATCAATTCAATTATTAATAAAATAACCCAGATCAATTAAAAGACTGACAAACAACATTATTTGTAGGTAATTAAATCAATTGCAAGCTTGTTAAAAATGTAAACAATGAATCGGGTAATTTGTTATGGATTGTGATAAAAATCAAGCCCTGCATCATCATTTATTGAACATCTGATTATAATTCTTGATAATACTGGTACTCCATTTTTAGTGGCGGGTAGGTAAGTTTTTTCTTCATCAGAAAACAGATTAACATCTAAACTAAAGCTTTGATGATAATCATAATAATTTGAATTAATATAAACTTTATACCAAGCAAGGCGGCCTAAGGGACTAATTAAAAGTTCAACATAGGCATCAAATAATCTTGTTTCTAACTCAAAAGTTTCAAAAGGTAACTTAAAAATATTTAGGTATGGAATAAAACCATAATATTCGCCGCCTATTTTTAACGGTCGTGTAAATTTGTCGGTAGCTTTAATCGTATCATCAAAAAGAAAATTTATGTTCTTACTGGTTACAGATTGAATAAAGGTAAATTTGTAAATATCGTAATCAAACTTTTCAACCAAAATTCCATCTTTATTGAAAAATTGCCAGATACCAATTTTTTCATTGTTTTTAAATTTTCCAACGGCAACATATTTCTTTCTTTTAAAAAATGCTTCATAGCTTCCATTTTTTATATCTTCATTTGATTTTAATACATAATAATGTTCAGTAACAGAATCTGTTAACCTGTTTTTTTTCAAAACAACATCTTGTGCTAATGCATAGCTATAAAATAAATTGAAAATAAAAAAAATAGAGATGTTTTTCACAGCGTGTACTTTTGCCAATAAATTGTTTAGGTTTTCTAAATTCAAACTAAT
>CAIYNX010000327.1 GCA_903927645.1 uncultured Mucilaginibacter sp. | reverse complement strand
TTTATTGGCCGAAGAAATAGGCGACCGCATAGCGCAAAGTATTTTAGATTGGTTTAAAGATGAGCACCATCGTGCGGAAATAGAAAACCTAAAAGCGAGCGGACTACAATTTGAAACCGTTGAAGTGGAGGTAAAACTGGCAAGTGAAAGTCTGGTAGGCAAAACCTTTATAATCTCAGGAGTTTTTGAAAAATACTCGCGCGATGAGTTGAAGGATTTAATTGAGCAACATGGTGGCAAAATACTAAGCTCCATATCGGCAAAGCTCAACTACCTGGTAGCCGGTGATAATATGGGACCCGCCAAATTGGAGAAAGCTCAAAAATTGAATATCCCTATTATTAGTGATGAAGAATTGTTTGGGTTGATTGGGGAGTAGTGAACAAAATAAATTTTATTTTACCCTACTCCTTTTTATACGTCCAAGCATTAAATAATAATATTGCTAATTTAGGCAAGTACACTTAAATGGTAATAGCAAACCATCTTTAAACTACCTTGCTTATGATTTACTTCATCCCAAACCCCATCCCTTAATTTAATACTTTGTTAACACATTAATCATATAGGGCTAACATTAAGGTAACATACTTACATGACCTTAATCTAAAATTTATTACCCTCAATTTCAGTGAATAAATATTCCCTTTGCCCAACTCAATCCTAAAAAAAACATGGTGTTATCTTTCTTATTAAATACAATCAGTTTACCTTTTCTTGGCGAAATTAATTTAACCGGCTCTATACTGGTGGTTTTTTTTATATGCTTGCTTGCTGTAGTAGGCTTTGAGTTTGTAAACGGCTTTCATGATACTGCCAATGCGGTAGCTACCGTTATTTATACCAAGGCGTTAAAGCCAGGTTATGCCATCCCATGGAGTGGTACTTTTAACTTTTTAGGTGTATTTTTTGGCGGTGTGGCTGTAGCCATGGGTATATTAAAACTATTACCACTGGATGATTTGATGACCCACCCCATAAGTGTAGGTGCTTGTGTAGTACTGGCCGTACTTATTGCCTCTATTACCTGGAATTTGGGTACTTGGTACTTTGGTATCCCATGCTCTAGTTCGCATACCCTTATTGGTGGCATGATTGGGGCTAGCTTAGGGTTTACCACCCTTTACAAAGGCTCGGGTGTAAACTGGGATAAAGCAAAAGAAATAGGTTATTCATTATTGCTTTCGCCCTTGGTAGGTTTTGGTGTAGCTGCCTTGCTAATGTGGTTCATCATCAATGTATTAAAATCAAAAAGTTTACTACATATCCCTAAAGGAGAAGATGAACATCCGCCCTTGTTAATTCGTTTATTGTTGATATTAACCTGTACCCTTGTTAGCTTTTTCCATGGTAGTAATGACGGACAAAAAGGTGTTGGCTTGTTGATGCTTATTTTAATTGCCTTTTTACCCGCCAAATTCGCAGTAAACCATGCCATATCTGATGCTAAAATTTTGGCATCATTGAATCAAACAGAACAGGTGATAAAAGTTATTAAAACAACCGATACTGCGGCGCAAAGCTTATTGGTTAAAACAAGCGCAGCAGTAGTAAAGGCAAAGGCATTATTGGTTGATAAAAAAGATACTGCTAAAACCTATAAATTCCGCAAGGCAATAAAAAGTGTTAATAAAGATCTTGCCGCTATTGCCGGTAACAAAGCCATTCAACTTTCGGAAGCCGATCAAAAATCGCTTAAGTCGGCCACAACCGAATTAACCCGGGTAACAGATTTTGCACCTATATATGCCATTGCGCTTATTTCTATTTCATTAGGCATAGGCACCATGGTAGGCTGGAAACGCATAGTAGTAACCATTGGCGAAAAAATTGGCAATGAGCACCTCAACTATGCCCAAGGTGCCACCGCCGAAATTGTGGCCGCCTCTACCATAGGCTTAGCATCGGGTTTAGGTTTGCCTGTAAGTACCACCCATGTACTTTCAAGCGGCATAGCAGGTTCTATGGCGGCCTCTGGCGGTACCAAAAATTTGAATGGCAATACCTTAAAAAATATTGCCTTGGCATGGGTATTAACATTACCCGTTTCCATTATATTAGCGTATGTATTATTTATGTTTTTCCATTTATTTATCGGCTAACCAATCGGTATTACTCTAAATCAAAAAAAAGAAATGAAACAGATACTTGTTGCTACTGATTTTTCGAACAATGCATCAAATGCAATGGAATATGCCATGTGGCTTGCCAAAACATTAAAGCTTGATCTTTGTGCCTTACATGCCATACACCCAACCGAAGGCCTCAACAACAATGTTTATGATGCCCTATTTATTGAAGATTATTACGCCAAAAAAAGAACCCAACTAAAAGAATGGGCCGATACTTATACTAGTAAGGAAGAATTTAAAGACGTTAATGTAATAACCCAGTGCGATGTGGGTTTTTTAAAAAGTGTTATTACCCGCTACATCGACGAAAACCATGTGGAGCTCTTGGTGATGGGTGTAACAGAATCAAGTGCTTTGAGTGGCATCATAGCTACCAATGCCGATGTGATCGTTTCGATTGTTAATATACCTACTTTAATTGTTCCAATAGAGAGTAAATATTCGCATGTACCATTAATTACATTGGCTACAGATTATGAGACCAAATTCTCTGCCGATGATGTGAATGCCATTAATGAAATGTTGGTAGCTTTCGATTCGAAAAAATTACAAATTTTATACGTAACCGAAAAATCGGATAAAAAACATATAGCCGTAGGCGAAAGCAGGATACGAGATTTGTTTAAAAACATTGAGTTGGAGTTTAATTACATCAATGATATCAGTCCGCTAAACGGCATCATGAACTTTATTGAAGAAAACCAAACAGATATTCTTTGCCTGGTAAAACATCACCACAATGTAGTGTACCGCATTTTTAATATTGATACCGTAAACAAAGTAATGAAACGTACGGTAAAGGCGGTATTGGTATTGCACGAATAGAAAATAACGTTATATAACATTTTATAAGATGAAGAAGTCAATCTAAACATAATTAGATTGGCTTTTTTTATTTGCACTTAATATGCAAACCACCTTATATATTGTAAAATTTTTAGGAAAAATTTTAATCAAACCTAAAAAAACATTAAAATTCCATTAGAATTTTCTATCTTTTATTGCCTTAAACAATAAATAAGCATTTTTTACGTGTAACGTTTGTTAAAAATATTTATCTAAACACTATACATATTGAATGAAAGCAACCTTACCTTTTGCCTTATTACTTTTTTTTACCTCACAACTTTTTGCCCAGCAGGTTACCTTAATGGGTAAAATAACCGACGAACAAAACCATGCTATCCCTTATGCCAGTGTATATGTAAAAGGCACTACCAAGGGCACTTCGGCCAATGCTGATGGCAATTACACTTTACAAATAGGTGCAGGACAGTATACCGTTGTATATAAAGCAGTTGGTTTTAAGCTTGAGAAAAGAGATGTTAACATCAATGCAAATCAAAGCATCAATATTGTTTTACAAGCAGAAAACTATCAGCTAAAGGATGTGGTTATAAAAGTTGGTGCCGAAGATCCGGCCTATGCCATCATCCGCAAGGTGCAAAAAAAACGAAAATACTATTTAAACCAGGTAAATGCCTTTACTTGCGATGTTTATACAAAAGGGATGCAAAAAATATTATCGGCACCTAAAAAACTGTTAGGTTTTGATATCCAAAAAGCAGCTCCCGAAATTGGTCTGGATTCAAACCGTAGAGGTATTGTGTACCTTTCAGAATCTGAATCAAAATATAGCTTCCAAAAACCTAATCATGCACATGAAGAAATGGTATCATCAAAGGTATCGGGTACTAACAGGGGTTTTAGCTTAAATAGGGCATCAGATATTGATATTAATTTTTATGAAAACATACAAAATTGGGCTGATATTAGTTACCGTCCGTTAATATCGCCCATTGCCGAAAATGCCATGTTTTATTACAAATATAAATACATAGGTTTTACGGTTGAGAATGGAGAAAACATCAATAAAATTCAGGTAATACCCAAACGGGGCTATGATGCCTGTTTTACCGGATACATCTATATTGTTGATGATAGCTGGCGCTTGTATGGGGTTGACCTTTACATTACCAAAAAGCAAAACATCAATATTATTGATACTTTACGCCTTTATCAACAATATTTACCGGTTAATAAGGATGTTTGGATGCCTACCACCAATAAGTTTGAATTCGTAGGTGGATTATTAGGGATTAAGCTTGGTGGCTATTATATTTTGATTTATAAAGATTATAATATAAACCCAACCCTTAATAAAAAAGACTTTAATGAAGTTTTAAAAATTACCAAGGGGGTAAATAAAAAGGATTCTACCTTTTGGGAAAACGAGCGCCCCATACCGCTAACTGCCGAAGAAAAAAACGACTATAAAAAGAAGGAAGTACTTGCTAAAAAAAGGGAATCAAAAACCTATCTCGACTCTTTGGATAAGGTATATAATAAGTTCAAAGTATCGGATATGATATTTGGAAAGGGTTTTCATTTCCGCAACAGGTTTAAGCATGAATATTATGATTTTGGTTCAATTTTAGGCGAATCGGATTTTAATACAGTAGAAGGATATGTGTTAAAATATGGTGCCAAATACAGCAAAAGAATAGACAGTAATAATAACAGATACCTGGTTTTGGGTGGCAGGGCTCGTTATGGTTTTGCCAACCGCAACCTGAATGGCTATATATATAGCTCCTTACAAACCGGAGCAAATACAAATGTTTCATTATCGGTTGGTTCTGAAATGTTGGATATCAACAGTAAGGAAACCATTACACCTATTATAAATGAATTTTACAGTGAGTTTTTTAGAGAAAACCGACTAAAGCTTTACCAAAAACAATTTATTACACTTAATGCCGATACACGCATTACAGGAGGTTGGAAAGCGCAGGGATACCTAAGCTGGGGTTATCGAACTTGGCTGCCCAATGCAAACAATTTCAGTCTTTTCCACCCGGCACACCATGAATATACTTCCAATAACCCCTTCTACCCTGAGGAGGATATCCCTTTGTTCCCCGCAAACAGGATATTGAAAACTGTTTTGGGTACAACTTATGATTTTAGCGATAAATACGAAACCTACCCCAATGGCAGGAGATATTTACCTTCGCCATACCCTACGGTTGGTTTATATTATACCAAAGGGATTAACGGATTGCTAGGTTCGCAGGTTGATTATGATATGATAAGCGCCGATATCACCAAAACAGATATAGATGATGGTATTTTTGGGCAATCTTCCTTTTATGTTGGAGCAGGCAAATTTTTAAATACCAACAAACTATATTATCCTGATTATGCCCAATTTGGTGGCAACCAATTGTTATTGTATACCAGTGGAATAAAGAATTTTCTATTGCTCAATTATTATACCTATAGCACCAAGGAGCAATATTTAGAAGCACATTTTGAGCAAAATTTTTCGGGTTTTTTCTTGAATAAATTACCCCTCATCCGTAAGCTAAAGCTAAAAGAAATTGTTGATGTAAATTACCTTACCACACCTGCTTTAAATAACTATACCGAATTAGGCATCGGGGTACAATATCTTGGCTTTTTGAGGGTAATGTATGGTACCAGCTACCATACCGGTAGCAATATACATCAAGGCTTCAGGATTGGATTGAGTTTTTAAATATTATGCGTACCATAATCATTTAATAAATTTAAAAACTCAATTATAAATTAAAGACCTATAAAAAGAATTTAGATTTTCATTTGGTTTATGTTTTTAAAGACAGGATATTTACTTTAAATATAATAAGTGTCGATAATTAGTCTGGGTTAATGAACTTAATATTTATTTAATTTAGGAACAATTACCCTAAGATTCGTTATGCTACCGATAAAATAAATTTAAAACTCTGATCATTTTTATTATGCATTTAGCCATTTTTTTAAATTTATTTTTGTTCTTACAAGCAAGTCCAGACACTGGAAAAAAAATTACTTTGCCATTATTAACACCAAAAACGGATATTAAATTTGATCTTATTGATAGTGTTGTTTCAAAACTTAATAATCCTCCATCACGGATTATTTGGCTAACTATAAGAAGCAGTTTTGATTACGATACGAATACGTCAGGAATTCCAAATGCTGAATTTCAGATAAGTAATATAGATCACTCTAGAATTTTTGCGATTTTTACACCCTACTTTAGACCTTTTGGTTATTACAAATTCAAGGATTTTATTGTGTTGGTTGATGCCGTTTATGTTGCAAATTATTTTTTCAAACAAACAAATACCAAAATGGAATTTGGAAAAGATGAATTAGAAAAATATGTTACTATTTGGAAATACAACAGAATTAGCGTCTATTTCTGTGATTTCGTAGATGGTAAGTTTAGAAATTTAAGATTATTTGAATTTCCAACGTGTTTCAAATATTAATATTATGAATTTATTATAGACAAAACATATTTGAATTTTTATTATTAAGGAAGCATTTTAAAACTAAAATTATAAATAGCTATCGAAAAATTACACTTTGGTAAAGAAAGGGGCATTAAATTTATAGATAATGATGCTATTTAAATTAGAATTTAACCGTTACATTTCAACCTTAAAAATAAATTGTACCGGCGGGATGCATAGCAAAAACTGGCAACAATTACTATATTAGCATCTTTATTGTTTAGGATGGAGAAATTTTATGGTACAGGGGTTGCAATGATTACCCCTTTTAAAGCCAATGGCGAGATTGATTTTCAGGCATTAGGGAACCTAATTGATTATTTATTGGATGGTGGGGTTAATTATTTGGTTTCATTAGGCACCACCGGAGAAACTGTTACACTTAATGAAGAAGAGCGCAAAGCTATTTGGGCCTTTACTGCTAATCATGTTAACGGCAGGGTTCCTTTGGTGGCGGGTATTGGTGGCAATAACACGTTAGAAGTAGTATCACAAATAAAGAAATTTGACCATAAGGGTTATGATGCTATCCTATCGGCCAGTCCTAATTACAATAAACCAACACAAGAAGGCATTTATCAGCACTATAAACTTATTGCCCAAAATTCACCGCTTCCGATTATATTATACAATGTGCCCAGTCGCACAGGCAGTAATGTAAATGCCGAAACAACGGTAAGACTAGCCCGTGAATTTAAAACCATTATAGGCATTAAAGAAGCCTCAGGAAACTTTGACTTATTGAACCAGTTATTTAGAGATAAGCCTAAGGATTTTTTAGTTATTTCGGGCGATGATCCTATTACCTTACCGATGGTAGCAATGGGCGGAGTAGGTATCATTTCAGTAACCGGGAATGCCTTACCTGCAGCTACCACAGCAATGGTGAACTTATGTTTGAAAGGGGATTTTAAACAAGCCCAACCAATAAATTTTAGCCTTATTGAGTTTACCCGCCTCATGTTTAAAGAGGGTAACCCTGCAGGGGTAAAAGCCGCTCTTAAGCAATTGGGCGTTACCGGTGATACCTTAAGACTGCCATTGGTACCGGTAAGCAAGGAAACAGAGACCTTAATTGCTGCCGAACTTGATAAAATAAATAATTTAAGCCCAACAACTATAGTTAGCCATTGAGCTCAATAAAAATTTTATTGCGGTACTTATTGTTAAAATTAAGCTTCTTTATTTTTTGCTTCCTGCACTTCAAGACGAATAGCTTGAGCCAGGTTCTTTAAATCTTGCATACCTTTGCGTACACGTGTACCTGCTGCACTATTACCCTTGTGATAAAATTTTTCGGCATCTGCTTCCAATGATGCAATTAATTCTTTTACTTCAGTAAATTTTTTCATTTCTAAATTACTTGTTTTAAGTTGGTTAAGTTTATACAGCTAAGCTAAAAGGATTTTTTGAAAATTAAAACATTTGCCTGCTAAAATAATTCAATCCTATTCATTTTTTTGAATGATTGATTGTTTTA
>CAIYNX010000326.1 GCA_903927645.1 uncultured Mucilaginibacter sp. | reverse complement strand
TTATATAAAGTGCGCTAACTGAGCTAGGCGATCTTTCAATATTTTGCTCATCAATCCATCGTTCAACATATCGCCGTACCCTATGCCTTTTGAGAATACCTTAAACTTGAATTTAGGTGGCACTAATTTATCAACAGTGAGTGTGAAAATTTACAGCGCAAACACAGGGTTACAAGTTTTTAATGCCGATTACCAAAATCAATCAGGGGTATTACAACTCGATTTATCAAAACTTGCTAAAGGTGCATATGGATTGAAATTAATTATAAACAACACCCAAAAAGAGTTTAAAATAATTAAATAAAGTGTAAAAACTAAATTGAGATAATTTCAACAATGGATTATACCAGTTTGCAATATGTTGAGGTGTTGAAATTTAGGAAAGAATAGAAATAAAAAAGGGTGTTTGAAATTAGCTTCAAACACCCTTTTTTATTCCTAATTAGCGGGTTACTTAACCTCAATAAATATGGAGGCATACTCCCATCTTAGTTCTATACCATTTTTGGATACAACATACTCCAATTTTTCAACAAGTTGGTCGAGTTTTTTAACGGCTACAGGAAGGCTTACCACAGTTTTGGTAGCATCCATATTTGTTTCACCTCCTTTTTTTGTTCCCCATTGTCCTGTTTCAGAATTAAAGAAAACGGTCCATTCAGTTTCACCAGGTGTTGCAAAAAAGCTGTATTTACCTGCCTTTAAGGTTTTACCTCCTACAGTAATATCTTTATCAGTTGATATAGTAGTAGCTTCATTTGCTCCCGCTCTCCAAACTTTTCCATAAGGTTCTAACCCGCCAAAAATTTTCCTTCCTTTTACTGATGGGCTGCTATAATCAATAGTAATGTTTGCTTCGCCAATTTTACCGGTTGCCATTGCAGGCGGGCTGGGTCTTTTTGACTTATCAGTACTTTGGGCTTTTAAACCGGTAATTGATACCAGACCGATAATAAATAATGTTAATAATCTTAAACTTAGAGTTTTCATGGTTTTTTTATTTGATTGATTCTATAATTGAAATTCTTATAAAAATGGAATATTTTTTACTTATTGGCCATTAATTCTTACATTTTGTTGCTGCACTGTTCAATGATCTCAATATAGTATTTTTCATAAATGGGCAAAATGCTGGTAAGGTCAAATTCTTTAGCTCGTTGAAGTGCATTATTTTTAAATTGTTGAAGGCGATCATCATCTTCTAAAATATAGATTGCTTTTTCCGCCATCCCTTCTACATCACCAATGGGTTTCAAAAAGCCTGTAACACCATCTACATTTAATTCGGGCAACCCGCCTGCATCCGAACTAATTACAGGAACTTTGCAAGCCATGGCTTCCAATGCTGCCAACCCAAAACTTTCTGATTGTGATGGTAATAAAAATAAATCAGAAACTGACAGAATTTCTTCTATTGCATCTTGTTTACCAAGAAACCTAACATCGTCTGTAATATTCAAATCTCGACAAAGTTGTTCGCATATGGAACGTTCCGGACCATCGCCCACCATTAATAGCTTTGATGGTATTTGCTTCACCAATTCAGCAAAAATTCTTACAACGTCGGTAGTGCGTTTTACCTTGCGAAAATTAGATGTATGCACAACAATCCGCTCTCCGGCTGGTGCTATGGCCTTTTTGAAATGATCCTTAGGTTTAAGGTTAAATCTTCCCAAATCAATAAAGTTTGGAATTACACGTATATCTTTTTGAATATCGAAAAATTGGTATGTCTCATTTTTAAGATTCTCTGATACTGCCGTAACCCCGTCAGATTGGTTGATAGAAAAAGTTACAACAGGTTTAAAAGTCCTGTCTTTACCTACCAATGTTATATCTGTACCGTGCAAAGTTGTTACAACAGGAATATAAATTCCATAGCTAAGCAATATCTGTTTGGCCATATAAGCTGCCGAAGCATGTGGAATGGCATAATGAACATGCAGAATATCCAATTTCTCGAATCTAACAACATCCACTAACCTACTAGCCAAGGCCAGCTCATAAGGCGGGAAATCAAATAATGGGTAATTAGAAACGGAAACTTCGTGGTAAAATAAATTTTCAGAAAATAAGTCGAGCCTGGCGGGTTGGTTATAGGTAACAAAATGCACTTGATGCCCATGTTCAGCAAGGGCTTTTCCAAGTTCAGTGGCAACAACTCCGCTTCCACCAAATGTTGGGTAACAAACTATTCCTATTTTCATTAATTCTTATTTTACTAATGCTAAAAGTATTAATCCTTTTAAGGATTTTAACGCATGCAAGTTTAACTGCTTATTACTACAAGAATGTAAAAAAGGTGTAAAATGATTTGTATTTTAAAAATTAATTTATTTGCAATTAAATATCAAGTTTTAAACGGTTTGATTTGCGGGTTATAATCCTTTAATTATAGCATCATAAATGGCATCATGGATTCTTGGCCTGATATTTAATGATGAAAGTTTATTGCTGATAAAGGGGTTTACCCGATTTGATAGGAATACATATATTAGATTGTATTTAGGATCGACCCAAACACAAGTACCGGTAAAACCTGTATGCCCATAAGTTAATGCTGAAGCAAGTTTGGATGGATAATGTTTTGTACTATCAGGATCCCATCTGTCAAAACCTAAACCTCGCCTGCTAATTGCACTTTGTTTTGAAGTAAATAAATCAACAGTTTCGGGCTTTATATAACTATTGCCTCCGTATGTTCCGCGGTTTAACATCATTTGATAAAGGATAGCTATATCGTTTGCATCGGCAAACAAGCCGGCATGACCAGCTACACCACCCATTAGGGCTGCGGTTGGGTCGTGAACATAACCATTTAATAATGCATGCCTGTAAACTTCCTCATCTTCAGTTGGTATGATTTCTTTTGATGGAAAATTTTTAAGTGGAAGAAATCCTGCTCTTTGCAAACCTAAAGGTTTATATAATTGCTGATATACATATTCATTTTCGGGTATAGTAGTTATTGTTTCAATAATTTGCTGCATCATACACATGCTCAAATCGCTGTAAACATATTGCCCTTTTGTTTTTAGAGGCGAGTTGAGCATTTGTGGCCACATTACCTCTTTAAAATAATCCTTCCTCAAAAAATATCGATCATTCACCTTAGTAGGAAATAAGGTAGAAGAATCAGCACTCAAATCGGTTGGTTTTATTAATTCAAATGTTGGAATATCAGGTATTAACCCTGCTTGGTGCAATAAAATATTACGGACAGTGATATCACCGGCATTCGTTTTTTTTGCTTGTGGTAGATAATAACTCAATGTTGAATCGAGTAAAAGTTTTCCCTGATCGTATAACTGCATGGTCTCCATGGTAGTTGCCGAAATTTTTGTCATGGAGGCCAAGTCAAAAATATCCGTTATTTTTTCTGGTATTTGCTTCTCATAGGTATGATAACCATAAGCTTTATTTAAAATAACCTTTCCATCCTTTACCACTAAAACAACACAACCGGGAGCAGCTTGGTTTTGTATCATCTCATTGGCTATATTATCAATAGTTAAAAGGTTGTTCGAATTTATACCAGCCGCTTCGGGCACAGAATATTGCAACCGGGTTTTAGTGGTTGTAAAACCCATACTTACCTTATATAAAGGTGAAATGGTTGTTTTTAATTTATTGCCAATGCCAACTCCTCCACAAATAACTTGAGCGCTGTAGAAATTGGCTACAGAAGTTGTTCGTTGGCACCACACAATAGGCACTGTTGGAAAATTTAACTTAATTAAGGCATCACTGGTACCGAAAAGCGATATTATTACGTTTTTAATCTTTTGGGTCGAATTTATAAAATCGATGATGGTTGAATTGGAAAGATCAGTATCTGTTAGTTGAATAATGATGGTATTGAACCATTTTAAATCGGCCGAAAGGTCGGCTAATGATTTTGGTGCCGAATAAGCGCTGCCATTGAATGAATTAATCCTGGTGTACTTATTTAATAAACTATCAAAACCTGCAAATTGAGGGTTATTGAAATGAACACTGGCAACCTTAAGCTGGTCAAAGTTTTGAAGTGGCACCAAATAATTCTGGTTATTAAATAAAATGGTTGATTGCTCTGCCAATTTTTCTTCGGCCAGATAATCTTTTCCAGACATCATTGGTTGGGCGCAAGCCTGATTTAAAAAAATAGAAAGTATAAATAGCTTGGGCAAAAGAGTTTTATATTTTCTCATATACTATATTTCCGGCAATATAATTTTTTCGGAGAACTTATTTATTTAAAAAAATATTCACTATAAATTTTAGGCTAAGCCAATTTAAATTTTAGCCAATTTAAAATGCTTATTTGCAATCATATAATCTTATTTAAATTGTTGACTGTGTTTCCTGTTTTGTATTTATTTAAGGTGTAAACTACAAAACTAATAGCAAAATCAAATTAGAAAAGTTATGCACATTAATATTAATTTTGCAGTTCAATAAAACAGCCCTGTGGCTGGTAGCAGAATACGAATAAATATGCCAGATATCATACAACTTTTACCGGATGCAGTTGCCAACCAAATTGCCGCGGGCGAAGTAGTACAAAGACCTGCTTCGGCAGTAAAGGAACTTATTGAAAATGCGGTGGATGCGGGTGCTAATAAAATTCAGGTTATTTTAAAAGATGCAGGAAAGGCTTTAATACAAGTAATTGACAATGGTTGCGGCATGAGCCCTACCGATGCCCGCATGAGTTTTGAACGGCATGCAACTTCGAAAATAAAAAAAGCCGACGATTTATTCGCTATACGTACAATGGGCTTTAGGGGTGAGGCGATGGCATCGATAGCAGCTATTGCCCAGGTTGAGTTAAAAACCCGCCGTTATGAAGATGAGTTAGGTACAATGATATATATTGAAGGCTCAGAGGTGGTAAAACAGGAGGCTTGTTATGCTGATACCGGAACTTCAATTTCTGTGAAGAATTTATTTTACAATACGCCGGCAAGACGTAATTTTTTAAAAAGTAACCCGGTTGAGTTGCGGCACATCATAGATGAGTTTCAAAGGGTAGCGCTGGCAAATCCTAAAATATTTCTTACGCTCCATCACGATGGTCAGGAAGTATTTCATTTGCCAAGTACTGCATTAAAACAGCGCATTGTTCATTTGTTGGGTAATAATTATAACCAACGCTTAGTACCGGTTGAAGAAGATACCAATATTATTAATTTACATGGCTTTGTAGGAAAGCCTGAATTTGCACGTAAAACAAGGGGCGAACAGTTCTTCTTTGTAAACAATCGTTTTATTCGCGATGCTTACCTCAACCATGCTGTTTTGTCTGCTTTTCAGGAATTATTACCTGATGAGACTTTTCCCTTATATATATTATATATAGACATTGATCCATCAAAAATTGATATCAATGTTCACCCAACCAAAACTGAAATAAAATACCAAGACGAAAAATCAATTTATGCTATTATCCGGTCGGCAGTGAAGCGTTCACTAGGTAGGTACAATATTACCCCAAGCCTTGATTTTGACCAGGAAAACAGCATTGAACACTTGGTAACCTTAAAGCCATTGGATGAAATTGTTGCGCCTAAAATTATTTTTAATCCGGATTTTAATCCTTTTAATGAAGATAAGGAACCATCAAAAGGTAATTATTATAAGGATGGTGCTTATAAGCAATCGCCAATTCCTTCTAATTGGGATACTTTATACGAAATAAGCAAAAAGGAAGAGGTTACACAAAAAACAACTTATATAGAAGAAAAATATACCGTTACTGATACGGAGGTTAATAAAGTTATTGCAAGTCAGCTTGTTCAAATTCATAACAGGTTTATACTTTCGCCAATAAAATCTGGAATTATGCTGATTAACCAGCAGGCGGCACATGAACGTGTTTTGTATGAACGGTTTTTACAACAGCTTCAAAACCATTCCGGACTTGGTCAGCAAAGTCTTTTTCCACAATCAGTTACTTTAAATAGCGGAGATTTTGCGCTATTAACCGAATTATTGCCCGATATAAAAGCACTTGGATTTGATATCAGGGAATTTGGTAAAAACACAGTGGTAGTTGAAGGAATTCCGGCCGATCTTAACAATACCAACGAAAATGAAATATTGGAACAGTTATTGGAAGAGTATAAAAACAATCAATCAGACTTGAAATTGGATAAAAGAGACAGTTTGGCAAAATCATTGGCCAGAAATGCTGCCACCAAGGCCGGAACAAAAATGACTAATGAAGAAATGGAGCTATTGGTTGATCAGCTTTTTGCATGCCAAATGCCCAATTTGGCCTTAAACGGTAAACTAATTATTACCACGTTTGCAATGAGCGAACTTTTAGCACGATTTGAAAAATAAAAATTAAAATAATAGAATTATATATATGAATGCAAACAGGCAATCACCTTTGGCCAATATAACACCGGTTGTAAAAAACCTCTTGATTATTAATCTGATTTTTTATCTGGCATTTGTATTATTTGACCACGGAAACAACATTGGTCCGGTTACTAAGATTTTTGGAGCTTATTATTTTGATTCACCCTATTGGCGTCCATGGCAAATAATAACACACATGTTTATGCATGGTAGTTTTGAGCATATTTTATTTAACATGTTTGGTTTGTTTTCATTTGGCCCAATTGTAGAAAGTTATATAGGATCAAAAAAATTTTTCAACATGTATTTTATATGCGGTATTGGAGCAATTGTTATTCAAACTTTTGTACAGGCAATTGAAGTTTATCATTTAACAGGAGCTTTTACTATTTCATCCCCTTTAATTGATGAATCCTATTTTAGAGCAGCTGGTAACAATGCACAACAACTTTATAATATTTACCATATTTCAACGGTTGGTGCTTCCGGAGCAATAGTTGGTATGGTTGTTGTTTTCGCTATGCTTTTTCCGGAATTAGAATTAATGATGCTGTTTATCCCTATTCCTATAAAAGCTAAATATTTTGTACCCGGGTTTATTCTTTTAGAGTTATTTTCCGGTTTTCGCAATGTAGCGGGCGATAACGTGGCTCATTTTGCTCATTTAGGTGGCGCATTATTGGGTTTTATTGTAATAAAAGTATGTAAGTTAAAAGGACCTTCAAATTTTTTTTAGGCTTTTCAACAATTATTTTTTCAAATGATGGGTTTAATTCGTGTTTTTTAAAAAAAAAATCAGTAAAAATTTTGTTGCAAACA
>CAIYNX010000325.1 GCA_903927645.1 uncultured Mucilaginibacter sp. | reverse complement strand
TTGGTGCAAAATGAAATCAATATTAAGCAGCATAGTAAGTAAAGGTTTATTTTCATTGTGAATAATTATGGTGGTATAGGAAATCAAAAAAGTTTCATTATTGTCAACTTTTTCTTCTACGTTACAATATAGGATATAGAATTGAGGTGCCGAAATTTTTTAACAAATATTAACTAGAATTAACACAATAAACCATTTAAAGGTTATTTTTTTATTAAAAGCTTTTTAAAGGCAATGCTATCACCATTAAATGCATCAAAGTCAACCACATGATTAATTCCATTTACCCTGCCTTTATCATTATGTTGCCAGAATACCCACTTAACCCCATGGTCGCCATCCAAGCTTTCTTCATAATAATGGGCAAGCCAAAAAGTATAATTATTAAAGTAACCTGCTAAATTTTGCTTATAAAACTTTAAGCCTGCGTAAATAATTGGCTTTGATTCTGAATGAGCCGAGATGTATTTTAAAAATTGTGTTAATTCGGCTCTCATTTTCTCAGGTGATACTCCGTCGAGTTCTTCTATATCAACTGCAATAGGTAAATCACCAGTTTCAGGATTTACATTTTGCAATAAAAATCTGGCCTGCCATTTACCATTTTTTTCGGGTCGGAAATAATGATAGGGTCCACAAATAATTCCAGCTTTGGCCGCCTCATGCCAGTTGCGTTGAAAGTATGGGTCTACCTGAGCAATACCTTCAGTAGCTTTTATATAGGCAAAAGTAATATGCACACTATCCTCATGCATTCTTTTAACCATTTGCCAATCAATTTGACCTTGATAAAAGGAAACATCAATGCCATGAATGGAATATTTATCTGGAATAGGTATATGAAAGCCTTTATATAAATGGTAATGCGGGTGGTAACCATAGTCTTTTATCCAATGCAAGCAGGTGGAAAAAAGCCTTAATACATAGCCATAATAAAATGGAGATAACAAAACTAAGAGGATAGCTATAAATATGATTTTTGACCTTATTAGAAATGGTTGGCTGCTTTTTTTTCTAACAGTGGACTTTCTCTTTGTACCAGTTTTTGATTGAAAGGAGGTTCTTTTTTTTGGTGCTACCACAAAAACAAAGGTACAAAAACATGCTTTGGTTTAATAGTAACTTTCATTTAGTGTGTACCTTCCTTTTTTCAACTTTTATGTAATTTGTAAAAATTAATATGAAAGTAACATGGTTTATTGCATTTTTGTTTTAAGATGGAAAATCAGGAATTACTTAAAGTTTGGCTTAGAGATGCCACAATTGAAGACATACCTCAAATAGCCAATTTAATGAGTCATCTTGGGTATCCTACCCCCGTTGAGGAAATGGAGGTTAAGATGCTTCAAATTTTGGCTCATCCTGATTATCGTACAATCTTGGCTATTTATCAAAACGAAGTAGTAGGTTTCTCCGGGCTTATGCGTGGCTTTTCGTTTGAGCGAAGTGGTAAATATGTACGAATAATATCCTTTGTGGTAAAAAAAGAGATTAGAAAGATGGGTGTTGGTAAACTATTAATCGAGGCTTCGGAGAAATGGGCAATTGAACAAAATGCCGATAATGTAGTTATAAGTAGCGGTAACCGAGCCGAAAGATTGGATGCGCATGCATTTTACCAAAAAGTAGGATATGAAATCAAGTCGACAGGTTTTTTTAAATCGATGCTATATATTTCCTGAAATAATCATCTTAAATAAATTTAAATACTTCCCTTAATCCCCATTTCAAGCCCACGAAGTTCGGCAAGGCCTTTTAATCTTCCAATAATTGGGTAACCTGGAACCGTATTGTAGTTAACGTCATCCAACAATTTATGGCCATGGTCTGGGCGCATCGGTATTGCTATATCAGTTTCCCCGCTTTCAAACCTTCTTTTTTGTTCAAGTAGGATATTCCTCATCACAGCATACATATTATTACTGCCGTTTAGGTGGTCTGATTCGTAAAAACTACCATCAGGTTCTCTTTGTACATTGCGTAAATGCAAAAAATGTATATGTTTCCCTAATCTTTTTACAATTCCGGGTAAATCATTATCAGGCCTAGCTCCTAAGGAACCACTACAAAAGGTTATGCCATTTACAGTTGATGGATATGAATTGATTACATGCTCTAAATCTCTTTCGGTCGAAACGATCCTTGGTAAACCAAATATGGAAGAGGGTGGGTCATCAGGATGGATACACATTTTTATACCAAATTTTTCAGCATAAGGAATTACACATTTTAGAAAATAGGTAATATTATTTTTTAAAACCTCTGCTGTAACTAATTTATAAAGTTTTAAATATTCCTTAAAATCTAATAAACTAATTGTTTTTCCGGTTCCAGGTAAGCCAGCTAAAATGGTATTTGTAAGCTCTTTTTTTTGTTCGAAATCTAGTTTTTCAAAATAAATTTTTGCCAATTTTTTTTGAAGATCAGTATAATCATCAGCTGAATTTTCACGTTCAAGAATAAATAAATCAAATGCAATAAGCGCAGGTAGATAAAATTTTAAAGCAACTGCACCATTTGATAAATGGTAATTAAGATCAGTTCGTGTCCAATCTAACACAGGCATAAAATTATAACAAACAGTTTTTATTCCTGCATTTGCAAGGTTATTAAGCGTTTGGATATAATGCTCAATATAAAAATCCCTTTCGGGTAAGGCTAACTTAATTGATTCGTGAATGTTTACACTCTCCACAACACTCCATTTAAAACCCGCCTGTTCTATCATGGTTTTACGGAGATGAATTTCCTCCTTCAACCATACCTCACCACATGGAATATGGTGTAATGCATGTACAATTCCGGTTGCCCCCGTTTGTTTGATAGCTGCAAGGCTTACCAAATCAGGAGGGCCATACCAACGAATTGTTTGTTCCAGATTAGCGAACATGGTTTTAAATATACCTATTTACCAAATTTTCTAAATATTCCTGTTTGCCGCTTATTACAGCTGGCTCGCCATTTTTTTCGGCAAAGGATTTTAAATCCTCAAGCGTAAGTTTGCCTTCTTCAAACGCTCTTCCTTTACCAGTATCAAAAGAAGCATATCTATCAGCTCTTATTTTTTTATATTCAGATTTTTGCAGAATTTGGTCGGCAGTTATCAGCGCGCGTGCAAATGTATCCATACCACCTATATGGGCATAAAATAAATCGGCGGGGTCTGTTGAATTACGACGTATTTTAGCATCAAAATTAATACCTCCTCCACCAAAGCCTCCGGCTTCTAAAATAATCAGCATGGCCTCGGTAAGTTCATTTATATCATTAGGGAATTGGTCTGTATCCCAACCATTTTGATTGTCGCCTCTATTTGCGTCAATAGATCCTAACAGGCCGGCATCAGCGGCAACCTGTAATTCGTGTTGAAAAGTATGCCCGGCCAATGTTGCATGATTTACTTCAATATTTAATTTAAAGTCGTTTATCAAATCATACTTTAGTAAAAAACCAATAACTGTTGCTACGTCATAATCATATTGATGTTTAGTTGGCTCGCATGGTTTTGGTTCAATAAAAAAAGTGCCTTTAAAACCTTGCTTACGTGCATAATCTTTGGCTGTATGTAAAAACTTCGCCAAATGTTCCTGCTCTCTTTTCATATTGGTATTTAATAACGACATGTAGCCCTCTCTACCACCCCAAAACACATAGTTTTCGCCACCTAAGGCAATGGTAGCATCGAGCGCGAATTTTACTTGAGCCCCGGCATGTGCTAAAACATGAAAATCGGGATTAGTAGCTGCCCCATTCATATACCTTCGGTTTGAAAATAGGTTGGCTGTACCCCATAACAATTTTACACCACTTTCTATTTGTTTTTGTTTGGCGTATGCAACTAGCGCTTGCAATCGTTTTTCGTTATCGGCTACATTGTTGGTATAGTCAACAACATCAACATCATGAAAGCAATAAAATGGTAAATTCATTTTGGTAATAAATTCAAATGCCGCATCCATTTTATCTTTTGCTCTTTCAACAGCATCGGCTTTCTCGTTCCATTTAAAAATATGCGTAGGCTCGCCAAATGGATCGCCCCCGGTATTACAGAAAGAATGCCAATAAGCGCATGCAAACCGCAAGTGCTCCTTCATTGTTTTTCCGGCAATAACCTTATCGGCGTCGTACCAGCGAAATGCTAAAGGATTATTTGATGCCAGGCCTTCAAATTTAATTTGACCAATACCTTTGAAATATTCTCTTTCTCCTAATATAATGTTCGACATGCTGAAATAATTTTATTATTTAATTAATTGGTTGCTAATTGGTTTTGTAAGGCATTTTTCCAACTTTTATAAGCGGATTCTAAGTTTTGATGGGATGGTTCTATTAATTCAACCGCTTTAGTATTATTAAAAGCTTCTGTTGCAGATGAAAAAATACCTGCTCCTATACCTGCTCCTAATGCCGCGCCAACGCTACCATCGTTGTTATAAAGTTCAACAGGAATGCCAGTAATGTTTACAAAGCTTTCGGTAAACAGTTTACTTAAAAATAGGTTTGTTTTGCCGGCTTTTATCACTTTAGGAATAATCCCATTCTCACGCATAATATCTAAGCCGTATCTAAAAGCAAAAGCAATCCCCTCTTGAGATGCCCGGATAATGTGTGCTTGAGTATGCAAATTCAAATCGATATTCATAAAATGAGCGCCAATCAATTTATTGTTTAGCATGCGCTCTACCCCATTCCCAAATGGTAAAACAGATAAACCTTGGCTGCCAATTGGAGCGTCACTTCCCAAATCATTCATTTGTTGATAACTTAGGGTATTGCCCATTGTGTTTTTAAGCCACCTGTTCAAACTGCCTGTTCCATTAATACAAAGGAGTACTCCCGTTCTTATTTCTTTATTGTTGTAATTTACATGAGCGAAGGTATTTACCCTCGATTGTTTGTCAAACACTAATTGATTATTTACCGCATAAATAACCCCTGAAGTTCCTGCAGTAGCAGCTACTTCGCCAGGGTTAAGCACATTGAGCGAAAGTGCATTGTTTGGTTGATCACCTGCTTTATATGAAACCGGAATATTTGGCGTTAATCCAAGCGTTAATGCAACTTTAGCTGATAATCTACCATGGTCTGAAAATACTTCCTTTATTTCGGGAAATAAGGATTTGTGAAAACCAAAATAGTTTAAAATATGTTCGGATAACTGTTTATTTACAAAATCATAAAATATCCCTTCACTCAATGCCGAAACGGAGGTAGTAATCTCCCCTGTAAGTTTCATAGCAATATAATCACCGGGGAGCATTATCTTTTCTATCTTTTCATATAACAGAGGTTCATATTCTTTAACCCAGGCCAGTTTAGCAGCAGTAAAATTTCCGGGAGAATTTAACAAATGCGTTAAACATAATTCCTCGCCAATGGTTTGGAAAGCTTTATCACCAATTTGCACTGCACGGCTATCACACCAAATAATACTATCTCTTAATACAGTTTGGTTTTTATCAACTAAAACTAAACCATGCATTTGGTAAGCTATGCCAATAGCGCCAATGTCTAGCGGGTTATATAGATTTGTTTGATTACAAATAATTATTGCTTTTTGAAGATCTTCCCACCATGTTTCGGGCTGTTGTTCTGCCCATCCGGGTTGTTTAGAAATTATTGTGCTTTCATGCTCAGGGTAATGGCTTGTTGCAATTACTTTTTGCGATAATGCATCAACTACCGAAACCTTTACAGATGAGGTGCCAATATCAATCCCTAATAATAACATATGGGCGCTAATTTTTTAAATAAATATTTTATTAATTGGTTGCTGAGGTATAATAGTTGGCATCTAAAATACAAATTTTAATAAAAGATAGTATACTTATTGATTTATTTAGCTTGGTATTTTGACGTACCTCGCTGTTAAAACTTTCATGATATACCATGCCAATAAATATACCACCGCACTTAAAGTAAACATGATTAAATACGCAATTTTAGGGGTTTCGAAATAATGGGTATTTAATATACCAGAAAGGCGTTGAACTAGCACACCACCTATTCCTCCAGCTAAGCCACCTATGCCTATTACAGATGCAACCGCTCTTTTGGGGAATAAATCTGATACAGTGGTATAAAGATTTGCCGACCATGCTTGGTGCGCAGCAGCACCAATTGATATAACTGTAATTGTTAAAACTGCAGAGTAAGCACCAAAAATAGCCTGGTTGCCAAAATATTGTGTTAGTAATAAACATAAAGGAAACAACGCAATAATAAACATAGCTGCCATTCGTGCCTTAAATACCGGCATTCCTCTTTTTATTAAAATTCGTGGCAAATTACCTCCATAAATGCTTCCAAAAATAGCTATGGAGTAAACAATAAAAGTAGGCCAAATAACATGGTGTAAATCCATTCCAAATTGTTTTTTAAAATAATCGGGTAGCCAAAAAAGCATAAACCACCATATGCCATCAGTAAGAAACTTTCCAAAGAAAAATGCCCATGTTTGCGGATACCTTAAAAGTTTGAACCATGTTAATTTTTCCGGGATATTGATATCTTCCGACTGATTATCCTGGTTTGATAAATCGTCTTGATGAATATAATTGAATTCTTCATTTGATACTCGGTTTGATTTTGCAGGATGATGATAAAAAATAAACCAAAATATCAACCACAAAAATCCAAAAGCACCTGTTAATAAATAGGCCAATTTCCAACCCAAGGCACTTCCCCAATGTATTAAGCACCATGGAACAAATAAAGAAGCTGCCATAGCTCCCATGTTTGTACCACTATTAAAAAATCCGGTAGCAAGCGAACGCTCTTTTTTTGGAAACCATTCGGCAATGGTTTTTATAGATGCCGGAAAGTTACCTGCTTCACCTATTCCGAAAAAGCTCCTTATAACAATATGCACAGCTACCGAGCTCCCGGCAAAGGCATTGGCCATTCCAAAAACCGACCATACAATAAGTGAAATAGCCAAACCTAATTTAGTTCCTATTTTATCGATAATCCAGCCGGCAAAAATGGTAACCCCAGCATAAAAAGCGGTAAAAAAGGAGGTGACGTATGAATATTGATCGTCTGTCCAACCAAAGCCACCTTTGGTTATTGGCGTACAAAAAAATTCCTTTACATAGCTTATAACCTGCCTATCCATATAATTGATAGTAGTTGAAAACAGAAGTAGCGTGGCTATTACCCACCTGAAATTTCCCTGACTTTTATTTTGCATGGCTATAATTGGTAACAGTAAATGTAAGTTTGTAAATGCGCAAAAACAAATTATAAGGATGAGAATATAGCTTCCTAATTAATTATTATATTCGGAACTTGCTTTTATAACAAATGCGCTATTTATCATCATTGACGCTTAAATTAAGACAAGAAATTGACACAGTACCCGAATATTTGAGCGGTTCTTATTTTAGTGAGCTGGCAGGTTTACGTGGTATTGCTATTATTTTTGTATTACTTTATCATTTAGGCATTAATCATTTTTTACGCAGGTATAATTGCTGGATACTAGGAAGGCTCGGGGTTGACATATTTTTTGTGTTGAGTGGTTTTTTAATTACCACCATTTTATTGAAAGAAAAGGTAAAAACTAATCGCATATCCTTAAGTAAATTTTATATAAGGCGAGCCCTTAGAATTATCCCAGTAGCTTATCTTTATTTGTTTACAATTATAATCCTAAATTATTTATTCAATTTTAATTTAGGGTTCCAGAGTTTTATTGGTGGCTTTTTATATATGAAGAATTTACCAATCAATAGTTTCAATAATAAATTTACAGATCATTTTTGGTCGCTCTCGGTTGAGGAACAATTTTATTTATTTTTTCCATTTATTTTGTTAATAAGTACTAATAAAACAATTGTAATTGCTTTGTTTTCAGTAATATTCATCTTAATATTTTCTCTTTTAGGATATCATCATATAGGTTTACCTTTTACTAATAAACTATATAATTTGATTTGTAAAATCTGCATGTTTTTATTTTGGGAAGGGCCATTTACCTTATTTATTGGTAGCTTATTTGCAATACTCAGTTTTAAAAATATCATAAACTTGGAGCGATATAAGAATAATTCAATTTTTACATTGCTGTTGTTTATTTTGGCGATTGCTGTACATTCCAAAACCTTTTATTTTTATACTCAGTATTTATCAGAATTTATTTTCGATATCATTATAGGGTTTATTATTTTGTTAAGTATTGGCGCACGAAATGTTTTCTCAAAATTTTTAAATTATAAACAAGTTTGCTATTATAAATATTATAATAATTTTGAATTTATAAAAATGCCTAGACGATTGCCAGTAAGGCCCGCAAAAGTATTTGGAAATTTTTTTGTTCTAGTCGTTTTGTCAATAATGGCCCTTATATATTACACTTATACTTTTATAGTGTGGGGTCCTCGCGCATAATTAGATATTAGAGTAATAGCTCTACTAATCATATATAATCTCATATTCTTTATGTTACTATGGTCATTCTTTTAAACAATGACAACTGATCCAGGCTAAGTCCCAGTGTTTTGGGGGTTCCATTTAGGAGATAATGAAAATAAAAGAAGAAGGTATTGTTTGATGTGCAATGTCTTTAAACCAGAACGGTGTCACCATTGCTCAGCTTGTAACAGGTGTGTTCTAAATATGGATCATCACTGTCCTTGGATAAATAATTGTGTTGGATTTTGGAACAGGAAATACTTCCTTTTGCTTTTAATCTATGTATTAATTATAACATATTTCACATTTGTAACGTTGGCTTATGACTTTTATTAAGCCATTCTTTGGGGGTTCAACTATAGATATCTTTAAACCAATGACAAATAATTGAGCAATAATATTTTCATTATGATTTCTTTTATTATGAACTTTATCGTGGTGTGTTTAATGACTGCATTTTTAAAATTCCATATTATGCTGGCAAGTGAAAATAAAACTACTATAGAAAATCTTGATAAGCAAGGAAAACCGTTTAAAAGTATTTATGATGTTGGAATAACTGAAAACTGGAAGTAAATATTTGGAACAAATCCTTGGCTCTATCCTTTTCCTATTTTTTGTGGGAGTGGAAAGCCAATTGGAGATGGAATATATTGGCAAACTATCCAGAGCTAGCAAGAATTGGCTTAGAAGCAAGCACAAGCAACACAACCTCAGGAGTAGTAAAAAATATTAAGTAATAACCCAAGTTAAAATAACTTCAACAACTAGGCTGCCTTAGACCCAGCAGCTAAAGCCAACTAGTAATTTGTCTTAGCTTAACAATTTAACAGAGGTTAAAACTATGCTCCCAACATCACGATGCAACAGCAGTAAAATAATTTGCCAAACAATAATATTCAACTGTTAGGAACGTAGAACTCCAATCTTCTAGCCTTTAACAATAATCAAGCAAATGACAGTAATAGCAAAAGAGATCTTTTAAATTAAAGGATATTTTAAAACTAAGGCAGGGCTCAGTAGCTTTAGTAATAGCTTTAGATGCAGTAGCAACAGCAAGTGCTCCAGCAATAGCAATAAAATAATTTTAGATCTTAAATTCCTGTTAATCCCCAGCAGAACTTCGGACAACTATCCAATAAACAAAACTCATAGCCAATATCATAATAAAACAATTAGTATTTATCTTAGCAACAATATCAAAATTAAAATTTAGGAAACAATAATGGAAGCTCAAACAGTATTGGGGCAAGTGTTCAAGCAGTATAAGGACCTGCCAGTGCTTAAAATAATATTTCTTCAAGAGGAAATAATACAAATACTGGAATGGTTAATTAAAAAAAAAGAAAATAAGCACCAACTAATAGTAGCAGTTAGGGTCCCTAAGCAAGGTTCAGATGATTTTATTAATTATAAAAATTATTGAGAGCATAAGTTTAATTTATAAATTTGAAATTAATATATTATTCATTTTGAAGGGGTTTTGGGGTTTTGGGG
>CAIYNX010000324.1 GCA_903927645.1 uncultured Mucilaginibacter sp. | reverse complement strand
TTTGTTTTGCTAACTGTACGAAAATGAACAGTTGCTAAACGGAAATAATACATTGTTTGCGCGATGAAGCTTTTATCTTGGGCCTTGTTTTTTGGTTTTAGGGCTTCGTGTTTAAATCAATTTTAAAAATACTTTTTATTACGCCTTTTATCCCTATTAAAACCCCACCCAAATATTTTATTCATCAGGCTGCCAACCTTTCAACAGGTGTTATCCTGAATTCTTTTTTTACCTGGTACCGCAATATGCCCACATACTGAAACATGCCTATTTTATCTTCGCTTAGTTGTTTAAAAAGCTGGTCGGCGGTTTCAATTTTATGGTTGTTAAACTGAAATAGTATATCGCCACTCAAAATTCCTGCCTTATCGGCCGGACTTCTTTCCTGCACCTTGGTAATAAACAAGGCTGTTTGATTACTCACCTCGGCAATTGATCGTAATTTGGGCACTAATTCAATTTGCTGCATTTCAAAACCCAGGTAGGCCCGCTTTACTTTGCCGTATCGCATCAATTGACTGGCAATTTCTTTGGCGGTATTTATGCTAACTGCAAAACATAATCCCTGTGTTCCGTTAATAATGGCCGTATTTACGCCAACCACTTCACCATTGGCATTTACCAAGGGGCCTCCGGAATTTCCGGGATTCAGGGCGGCATCGGTCTGTATCATGCCATCCACCATATTGCCGCTATAACTTTGCATGGTTCGGCCCAGGGCACTTACTATACCGGCTGTAACTGTATGCTGAAAACCCATCGGGTTGCCTATGGCAATAACCAACTGGCCAACCCTCAACTTATCCGAATTACCCAACAGGGCGGGTGTATAATCATTGGCGGATATTTTAAGGATGGCCAAATCTGTAACCATATCTTCGCCAACCAATTCGGCATTGCATACGGTACCATCATGCAAAACCACTTTTAGGTGTTTCGCTTTGTTGATGACATGGCTATTGGTAAATAAAAGTCCGTCGCTCGAAAACATAAAGCCCGAGCCACTGCCTTCGGGTATATCTTTATTGTTTTTGTTTACAATTCGTTCAATCTTAACAACGCTATTTTTTAACTTATCAACCGCGCCTATTACTGTTTCTGAAAAATTATCCATAAAAACCTGGCAACAAAAGTTAAACCAACCTAAAATGGTAGACAAAAAGGCATCCAAATAATCACCGCTCTGAAAAAACGGCATTCAAAGGGTTATGGTGGATGCCTGTTAAATTTATTTTCAAAAATATTTGCGCAACCGAACAATTGCATATACATTTGCAACCAAACAGTTGCATATTGATATGAGACGAGATATTTACCAAGCCATTGCCGACCCAACCCGTCGTGCTATATTAACCTTGCTTACCGTGGGGGCTTTGACGCCCAATGCCATTGCCGGGCACTTTGGCAGCAGTCGCCAAGCAGTTTCAAAACACCTGCAAATATTGGCTGAATGTGGCGCGGTTGATCAGCAACAACGCGGGCGGGAAATTTATTACCTATTAAATATTGATAAAATGAAAGAACTGGACCACTGGATGCAGGCCTTCCGCCAATTATGGGAAACCCGTTTTGAGCAGTTAGATAACTTATTAAATGATTTATAAACCAATAGTATTATGACAAGCAATTTTACATTTGAACCCAACTACACCGAAAAACTAATTTACCTGTCCTGCGAATTTACCGCAACCATTGATAAAGTATGGAAAGCCTTTACCGTGCCCGAGCTGATTGAAAAATGGTTGGCCCCCAAACCTTTTACGCTCGAAACCGTAAAATTTGATTTTATTGTAGGCGGCATATGGCTATATGCTATGGTGATTACCGATGGTAAACGTGGCTATACCCGCATTGAATTTACCGATATTGTACATGAAAGCGTAATCGCAGGAATCTACATGTTCTCGGACGAGCATGGTAGCGTTGTGGAAGGCGCGCCACGCTCGCTCACAACTACCAAATTCTCGAAAACCGAAAGCAATGGTACCAAGGTAGAAGTAACCAAAGCCTTTAGCGACGAAGAAACTGTAAAACGCTTTGCCGAAATGGGCTTTAAAGAAGGTACACTAATGGGCTATGAGCAATTGGATGCTTTATTAGCCGAGATTTAAATGGTGTTTAAAGGGCGTTTAAATTCTACTTAAACATTTCATTATATAAAAAGCGGTGCTTGTACATAAAAATATTTTATGGGCAAACACCGCTCAATTAGTTTTTTAATTGGTATTTCTACTAAAACTAAATAACTTCATATAATTTGGCATTGTTAATTTCTTCCTTTTTTTGGTCGAGGTAAACAGTCCAAAGCAAATAGGATATGGAATGAACTGCTGTAACCGGAATCAGCACTTTTTTACCGCCAATATAATCGTGCGTATCTACCACTAAATCAACCAAATGCCAAGTTTTATCGTCGATGATAAAATTGTTAACATGTCCAAATTCGCCATCAGTGGCATGAATTGCGTAACCGCTTACTTGTGCAATACTGCGTAAATGTACATCCTCTGCCGGATCACGATCTACAGCCTTAATTCTTACAGGGCGTTGATTAGGGATACTCATTTCGCCACCATAACTGCCGCTTCCCCAATAATTCTCCCAGAAATGGTGTTTATTAAGCAGGGCTTCTTTCTGGCGCGAAACTGGTTTATCTGTATCAATATCCGGACTTGTACGCACTTGCTCCATCGTTAGGTTTACCGGAAACAAATTTGCATTCAAATCAGCCCCTGCAAAAGCAGCTACCGAAATCAATACCTTCTTGTTTGATAGCCAGGTACCCGTTTGTACAACCGCATACCTAATGGTCCAGGTTTCATCATCAAAATAAAAATCCTCTATTTTGCCAATCTCTCCATCCGTGGCCTGTATGCTATACCCTATTAAATTATGAATATTTTGTTCCATCTTTTTAACTGTTTAATTATTAACCTGTTGTTTTTAAAATTAAAACCTTATTGCTATTAACTTATAAATAGTAAACAAGAAACAACAACAGCACAAATTTACCTCGCCAAAAGACCTTTATTGTTATACAATTAAGGGTTAAAATTGTATAATTCACACATTGGTTTGGTGGTGGGTGGTGGGAAAGAAATAAATATAGAAATGGAACGGAAGGATTTACTTGATTAAGATTTTAACTTGAAGATAAGGTTTAGTATGGAATAAAAATCTTCTTATATTCCCCTCCCAAAATGCCCACCATCATTTTATTTTCGTTTTTTTGGTGTATATTGCGGTTAAACGTGGGTTAACACAAAGCTAACCATAAGCTAATGATAACTGAACGCTAATTGTACATCTTAGTTTTTTTATATACATACATGCTCCAAATTCCTATAATAACCATAAATACCTGGAAATGTGATGGTAATTACAGGGCCCGCATGGAGGCAATGGCCAACCAATTAAAAGGTTTGTCGCCCGGGATTATTGCTTGTCAGGAATGTTTTTATACCGAGGAGGGCGAAGCTGATACTTTGCACTATTTATCGGGCAAGTTGAAAATGGAATATTCCTTTTTCCCGGGTAGGTTTAAAAAGCGTTTTTTCGAAAACAAATGGGTAGATAGCTATTCGGGCTTGGGCATATTGTCTAAATTCCCTATCAAGGCTACCAACCAATTTCAGTTGCCTATTGTTGCCGAAGACGATGACCGCAAGGCCATTAAAACCATCATTGCCCTGCCCGATGGCAGCAACATAGCCATCACCAATTTGCATCTTACTCATTTAAAAGATGCCATACCGGGTCGTATATTACAGGCAATAGAAGTGGCAGAGGTTGCGTTAAGGGGCAAAGGCAATAAATACAATTTGGTGTGTGGCGATTTTAATGCCGAAACAGGATCGAAAGAGTTAACATCCTTTATTAAAACTGCCAAAGCGATAGATTGTTACGAGGCAGGCGGCGGACCAGAACCCCGATATAGCCTAACCAGTCAGTATTATGACCATAAACATGTTTGCATCGACCATATATTTTCCTTGCCTTTGCCGGGGAAAAAAGAATATCCCCAATTTATCAATTCGGGTGTGGTGCTGAACAATGTTGATCCGGAATCGGGCGTTTACCCAAGCGACCATTTTGGCATAGCAACAACCTTGGTTATTTAAATTAAAAAGGCCATGAAACAACCCCATATTTTAGCAATAGGCAGTTTCGCGGTACATGGCACCGCAAGTTTAAAAACCTTTATCAGCGTTTTGGGCGAAAAGATATTGCCCGTACCTAGTTTACTGTTAAATGGCCTTACCAATATGGGCTTGGTTAAAAAGTTTGAACCACCTTTTGATGAGTTATTAAAAAGCACTATCGAGCTGGCCGAATTCCGCAAGCTCGATTTGGTGTTGTATATAGGTTATTTGGGCAATGCCAATCAGGTTGATGGAATCCTTGAGGTTATAGAACAATACAGACCGCTAATAAAAACCATAATTATTGACCCGGTTTGTGGCGACCATGGTCGCAAATACGTGCCCGATACGGTGATTGCCCGCTGGCCGGAATTAATTGTTCTGGCTGATATGGCTTTCCCCAATATTACTGAATTGAAAATACTGACAAACAATGCTCCGGATGCCGAGGTGGAACTGGATTGGCTTAAACTACAGTTTGAAATAAAATACCCAAAAACCAAACTCATTATAACCAGCATCACAACCGATGACGATAATATAGGTTTTGAAGTTACAGGAGATAAAGGCTTTACCTATATGCATGCCTTGTTACCAAAAAATTATGGTGGTACGGGCGATGCTTTTTTGGCTTTGTTTTTATTAGACTATTTTTATAAAAACAAGGCATTTGAAAATGCGCTAAAATTAGCTGCCGACCAAACATTTACGCTGATTGAAAACTCGATCGGTGTAGCATCTGATGATCTGATAATTGAATTATAATAGCCCATACTTATGACTTTAGGCAAACTATTTTACATCATCGGTGCCTCGGGAGCGGGGAAGGATACCTTAATGACTTATGCCCGAACAAACCTAAACGGAAGCAAAAATGTAGTGTTCGCCCACCGATACATTACCCGCGACCCATTTGCAGGAAATGAAAACCATGTGCATTTAACCATCGAAGAATTTAAGGCACGCAGGGAAGCCAACTTTTTTGCCCTACATTGGGAAAGTCATGATAATTGCTATGGCATAGGTATCGAGATAAATAATTGGTTGCAGGCGGGTTGTAACGTAGTAGTAAATGGCTCACGCGAGTATTTGCCGGTTGCCAGTAATTTATATCCTGAAATTATAACGGTTTTAATTGCCGCCAGTGAAGAAGTGCTCATTAACCGACTGAACAACCGAGGCCGTGAGGATACCCAACAAATAGCCGAACGCATAAAACGTAGCCAACAAATACAAACAGACCTAAGCGGTTGTATAAAAATACTGAACAACTATGCGGTTGAGGTTGCGGGAGATGAATTGGTAAAGGTGCTATCACAATATTAATTTTCTTTTTTTAAAACCCCATCATACAATAAAATAAAGAAGCCTTTTTATCAGTTATTTATATATGCTAAAATCAAGACTTTTTTTTAGTATTATATTATTACTCACGCTCATCATAGGTTTATTATCCAGACGCTTACCCTATGTACCAATTTTTGTGGGCGATATTCTTTGGGCAACCGCCGTTTATTTATTTCTGCGATTGGTGTTTATAAACAAGCCCATTAAAACCATCACTCTATATAGTTTGATTTTTTGTTTTGGGATAGAATTTAGTCAGCTTTACAAGGCCCCTTGGATTGATGGTTTGCGGCAAACCCTGTTTGGTCGTTTGGTGTTGGGTAATACCTTTTTATGGGGCGATTTGTTGTGTTATGTTGTAGGGATAGGGTTGGCTGTGGGGGTGGAAGGGGTGGTGAATGCTTTTAGAAAAAACTAAATCTGATTATATCTACGATTTGTATGTTTTTAAGCCTCTACTCCTTAATTGTAATTTCGTTGCTCCAAATTTTATTAAACCTTGTGTATTCTTCTATATCAAAACCCCAAAGAGAATTATTTGTATTTGAACACTTATTTAGACTCAAGCTTATTTTATATTTTTCACCCTTTCTTAATTTAGAATTATAGATAATAGGTAAATACTGCTTATATACACCATGAGGTTTTATTTCTACTATTTCTGGAACATTTTTTTCACAGCGCCAAGCTGAGATATTAATATCCTTAGAGTTTGTTCCGTAAAAATCCGACCATGAACAAGACATAGAATAAAATTTCAGGGTGTCGTCACTGTTATTATGAATCACTATCGGCACATTGATAATCTTACCTAATTCTGACTTGCTTTTGGTAAACCTAGTTACCAATGTGTCGTGCGATTTTGCAATCATTCCTTCATTTACTGATAAGGTATATAATTTTCGGTCATTATCGGTTAGTAAATAAATATCCTTATTAGGTAAAATACGCGATTTCTTCTTAGACTCTTTTTCAAAATCATTATACGAATAATATTGTTGATAGTTAGAATTATACGTCAATAAAATTGAATCCATTGATTGGACATTTGTTGAACCTAAATTTTGTTTAGGATTATTCTTAAATATCAATTTATTGAAATCCAACTTAAAATTAAGCAAAACATTTCGGTCGGGCTGCTTATCGGTTTGTAGGTATAATTCCATTTTTTGCGAGCGATGTGGAGGTAGCGCCATTTTGGAATAGTTAACATCTTTACAAATTCCATCAGCTAAATGAAAATAAGAATTGGGTGTTAGGCTAAAAAAAGTGTTATAACAATCTGTTCCATTAAAATAAAGCGTTTCATCTGTATTGTTATTTAAAAAGATTGTAATGTTTGTATAATCGTGCCCATCAAAAGACGAGAAACCATCCTTATCAACAATAATTTCATAGGGCTGTTTTTGTGCAAATGCGTTGTTTAAAAAGCACAAACCTAGTATTAATGTTATCGACACCTTTTTTAAATACTTTATCATAACATAATTATTTATTTTCCAATCAATGTGCTTCCAACCAATTTGCCCCTACACCAATCTCCACCTTAATAGGCACTTCGGTTTTGATGGCGTTTTTCATGTTTTCCATAATAATGGGTTTTATCAGCTCAATTTCGTGGTGGGGGGCATCAAAAACCAATTCGTCATGCACCTGCATGGTCATGCGGGTATCCAGCTTTTGTTCCTTTAGCTCTCTGTGTATGTTTATCATCGCGATTTTTATCATATCCGCTGCAGAGCCTTGTATGGGCGCGTTGATGGCATTTCGCTCGGCAAATCCACGTACCGTTGCATTGGCGGAATTTATGTCGCGTAAATAACGTCGTCTGCCCATTAAGGTACTTACATAGCCATTTTCGCGCGCGAAATTCATGGTATCGGCCATATAGCTTTTTATACCCGGAAATTGTAAAAAATAGTTTTCAATAATCTCCGCAGCTTCCTTGCGTGGTATACCCAAACTTTGGGATAGCCCAAAAGCCGATTGCCCGTAAATAATGCCAAAGTTTACCGCCTTGGCATTGCGGCGCTGGGTGCTGGTTACCTCCTCCAAAGCGATGCCATACACATTGGCGGCGGTAGCGGTATGGATGTCGAGGTTTTTTATAAAGGCATCCATCATGTTGGCATCCTTGCTAATTTCGGCAATAATGCGTAGCTCTATCTGCGAATAATCGGCCGATACAATGCTATGGTTGCAATCCCTCGGGATAAAGGCCTTGCGCACTTCCCTGCCTTTTTCGGTTTTTACGGGGATGTTTTGCAGGTTGGGGTTGTTGGAGCTTAAACGCCCGGTAGCTGCCACCGCCTGGTTGTAGGAAGTATGCACCCTACCAGTCTTTGGGTTTACCATCGTTGGCAAGGCATCCACATAGGTCGATTTTAGTTTTTGCAATTGCCTGAAATCCAAAATATCCCTTACAATATCGCTCTTGGCTGCTAGTGATAGCAATACATCTTCCCCTGTCTGGTATTGGCCTGTCTTGGTTTTTTTGGCTTTTGGATCCAGCATTAATTTCTCAAACAATACCTCACCCAATTGTTTTGGCGATGCGATGTTGAACCTTACCCCTGCTTTTTCAAACACGGTTTTTTCCAATTTGGCAATATCGGTCTCCAACTCTTTCGAAAATTCTTTGAGCGTGGCATGGTCAATCAATACACCTTCGTATTCAATATCTGCCAACACATAAATAAGTGGGTATTCTATCTCATTCACCAATTTTTCGCTTTCAACTTCTTTAAGTTTTGGCTCAAAAACGGTTTTTAGTTGCAGCGTTATGTCTGCATCTTCGGCCGCGTATTCTTTAATTTTTTCCAGCTCCACATCGCGCATGCTGCCTTGATTCTTGCCTTTGGCACCTATCAATTCAGTAATAGAAACCGGTTTATAGCCCAGATAATTTTCTGATAGCACATCCATATTATGGCGGGTATCAGGGTCTATCACATAATGTGCCAGCATGGTATCAAACAAATTGCCTTTTACCTCTATGCCATACCATTTTAACATCAGCACATCAAACTTTATATTCTGACCAATTTTGCCTATTGCACTGTTTTCAAGCACAGATTTAAACTCATCCACAATTTGCTGTGCAGTATCCTGATTTTCGGGTACCGGTACATACCAGGCCTCACCCGCATTTATGGCGAATGATAGTCCGACTAGTTCACATTGGTTGGCATCTGTTCCGGTTGTTTCTGTATCAAAACAAAAACTTTGTTGCTTGCTCAATATGGCTATCAGTTCCTTACGCTGTTCGGGTGTTTCGGTTAAATGGTAGGTATGCTTTACGTTCTCAATGTTTTTGGAGACCGCAGTAAATTCCGGTTCGGTAATATTTTCAATATCCACTGTCATGGTGGTACGGTTGGTGGCCACAGGGTCGCCAAATAAATCGGTTTGCATGGATACGGCTTTGGTTTCGGTGATGCTAAAATCATCGCCAAAAACCCGTTTACCCAGTGTACGGAACTCCAATTCGGCAAACAAAGGCTCCAATAAATCTTTACTAGGCGGACCAACCTGCAAGCCTTCCTCATCCAACTCAACAGGTACATCCAATAAAATAGTGGCCAGTTTTTTCGATAGCAATCCTTGCTCTGCAAAGGCCTCTACATTTTCACGCATTTTCCCTTTTAACTCATGGCTATGGCTTATAATTTCCTCCATCGAGCCATATTGTTTGATGAGGGCTTTTGCTGTTTTTTCGCCTATGCCGGGTATGCCGGGAATATTATCAACCGCATCGCCCCATAAACCTAAAATATCAATTACCTGCAATACGTTTTCTATTTCCCATTTCTCCAGTACTTCCTTTACACCCAATATTTCCATATCATTACCCATGCGGGCGGGCTTATAGATAAATATATTGTCGGATACCAACTGGGCAAAATCTTTATCGGGTGTCATGCAAAAAACCTGATAGCCTTGTGCCTCCGCCTTTTTGGCGAGGGTGCCTATAATATCATCCGCCTCATAACCATCAGAGGTAATTACCGGGATATTAAAACCCAAAATGAGCTTAAATATATAGGGGAGGGCTTTTGATAAATCTTCGGGCATGGCTTCGCGGTGCGCCTTATAGTCGGCAAAGTCCAAATGGCGTTCGGTAGGTGCCTGGGTATCAAAAACCACTGCCATATGGGTAGGGTTTTCTTTTTTCAGAACCTCCAGCAGGGTATTGGTAAAACCCATTACGGCCGAAGTGTTGAGGCCCCCGGAGGTAAACCTTGGGTTTTTACTTAAGGCAAAATGCGCCCTGTAAATAAGTGCCATGCCATCCAGAAGAAATAATTTTTTTTTCATGTTATACCAATATTGAAGCTATTTACCTTGTAGTAATTAGGTTATGCAAGATATATCCTTATTAACGAAATTAGAAAAATTTGAGGAAATAATGTAAGAATATAGCCTCCTCTAAATCTTCCGCTAGCCAGCGGAGAGACTATTAAACTCTGCTTATTTAAGAATCTTTCTAAGCGTTAAATACTTCCATTAAATAAAATTTAATATCGCCCGGTTTTCAACCCCTAAAATCACAATCAGGCAAATGGTCGTTTACCATGCCGGTGGCTTGCATGTAGGCGTAGCAGATGGTGGTGCCAAAAAACTTGAATCCTCTTTTTTTCATGTCTTTGCTGATAGCGTCGGACTGTGGACTGCTTACAGGACTTTTTTCCGGATGATTAATAATGGGCTTTCCATCGGGCATAAAGCTGTATAAATAATTATTGAACGAGCCAAACTCTTGTTGTATCGCTATAAACAATTGGGCGTTTTTTATGGCCGAGTTGATTTTTAGCTTATTGCGGATAATGCCTTCATCAGCCAATAAGCGTACTACATCATCTTCATTAAAGGCGGCTACTTTTTGCACCTCAAAATTTGCAAATGCCTTACGGTAACCTTCACGACGGCGCAGTATGGTAATCCAACTTAAACCCGCTTGTGCCGATTCTAGTATCAAAAACTCAAAAAACAGTTTGTCATCATGCACTTCCTTACCCCATTCTTCATCATGATATTTTATATAAAGGGCATCATTGCCCGGCCAATGGCATCTTTTGGGTTGATGGTTGTGCGTTCTAGGTTGTGGGTCTGGGGAGGTTTGCATTGTTTTTAATTAATTGATTGGGTTTCCGAAAATAAAAATAAATTTACTTCATTATTTTAATTTAATATGGAAAGTTTGTCGCCCAATATTTTTGTTGAGGATATGCATAAAACCATTGCTTTTTATAAAGTATTGGGGTTTGAAGTTGTTTTAACCGTACCCGAAACCGGTACCGATTTTGTATGGGCCATGATGCAAAACGGTGGCGTAACCATGATGTTTCAAACTTTTGAAAGTTTGGGACATGAACTGCCCGAAATTCACCGAACCAACGGAGCTTCGCAATTGCTGTACATCAAGTTAAAAAATATACATGCCTTTTTTGATGCTTTGAAGGATAAGGTGACCATTTTAAAACCTTTGGAAACTACTTTTTATGGAGCCACCGAATTTTCGATAGTGGATAATAATGGCTATGTACTCACCTTTGCTGAAGACCTAGCATGATCAATTTTTTACGAGCCGACCATGTACATATATGCGTACCACCCGAACGCCTTGCCGAAGCAAAAAGCTTTTATGCAGATGTTATTGGCTTGCGATTAATTGAACGCCCTAAAGAACTGGATGGCAGTAAAGGCTACTGGTTTAAAATGGGCGATATCCAATTGCATATAGGTGTAGAGCAACCAACAAGCAAAACCCGTAGGCATACCGCCATGCAAATTGAAAACCTTGTTGAGGTGCGTGCTTATTTAGAAGGCAGGGGTGTTCCGATTATAGAAGAACCTTATTTGCCCGGTCGTATCCGCTTCGCGTTTTTAGATCCCTTTGGTAATAAAATGGAGTTACTGGAAATTGGGGATTATTAACTTTTATTTTCAAATCAAACCAAAAATAGTTTGCACGGCAATTTTGTCTTTGGCTATTTGGGCTTTTAATTCATCCAGTCCCTCAAATTTGCTATCGCCTCGTATAAAATTGTAAAATTCAACTTGTACGGTTTGGTTATAAATTTCGGTATCAAAATCAAACAGGTTAACCTCAATATTTCGGGTTTGGCCCATAACGGTTGGTCTGGAACCTATGTACCCCATACCAAAAAATGTTTCAAAACCAATCTTCATCTTTACGGCATATATACCGTCGGATGGGATAAGCTTATACCTTTCCTCCACTACTATATTAGCCGTAGGGAAACCTATTTTACGGCCAATTTGGTCGCCCTTTATTACTTTGCCGGTTAGGTAGAACGGATAACCCAAAAACTGGTTGGCCAATTCAATATTACCTGTCAATAAAGCTTCACGGATGCGTGTTGAACTGATGGCAACTTCGTTGATGTCCTGTTCGGGAATTTCGTACACTTCAAAACCATAGGTATAACTAAAGTTTAGCAGCTCTTCAAATCCGCCCTTACGGTCTTTTCCAAAACGATGATCATAGCCAATCACAATTTTTTTTGTGCCTATTTTGTTTACCAATACCTCCCTGATATACTCCTCGGCAGTTTGGTTCGAGAAATCGCGCGAGAAGGGGGTAATAATCAGGTTATCGATTCCTAATTTTTCCAATAGCTCCGCCTTTTCGTTAATGGTATTAATCATCTTCAAACTTTCGTCTTCCGGTTTTAAAATCATCCTTGGGTGCGGAAAAAAGGTAAGCAATACCGTTTCGCCACCTACTTCTTCGGCAAATTCACGTATACCGGCAATTATTTTTTGATGCCCCAAATGCACCCCATCAAAAGTGCCTATGGTAACAACCGCATTTTTTAAGGGCTTAAAATCGTTTATATGGTGGTAAATGCGCATATCGCTTTAAGGCTTTGTTATTCGGTAACTACATTTGCTTTTAATTTCCTTATATGGTTCACCAGTTCCATTACCTCGCTGGCGTTTTCAATGGCATATTCGCCGCTTTTGGTTCGTCTTAATTTGGAGAGGTAGGCTCCATTGTTCAACGCCTTACCAAAATCATTCACCAATGAGCGTATATAAGTGCCCTTGCTACATTTTACCCTAAAACTAATTTCAGGCAGGTTTATTTCGGTAATTTCGAATTCGGATATGGTTACATTCCGTAAGCGTAACGCTACCTCCTCGCCTCTTCGGGCTTTTTCATACAAGCGTTCGCCATCAATCTTTATAGCCGAATGGGCGGGTGGGTATTGCTGTATATCGCCAATAAATTGCTTGCAGGTGTTTTTTATTTGTGCTTCATCAATTTGCGAAATATCAAAAGTTTGGTCAACTGCCGTTTCCAAATCGTAGGATGGGGTGGTGGCTCCCAAAACCATTGTTCCGGTGTATTCCTTATCTTGCGATTGATAGCTATCAATCAACTTGGTCATTTTGCCAGTACAAATAATGAGCAAGCCGGTAGCCAAAGGGTCGAGCGTTCCGGCATGGCCTACTTTTAGTTTTAGCGGCTTAAAGGCATTGCGCAATTTACCCACCACATCAAAGCTGGTCCACTTATAAGGTTTGTTTACCAAGAGCAATTGTCCTTCAATAAAATCTTCTATCTTATTCACAAGTTTTGTTTATCTGCGCCTTGGTATATTTAGGCCAAAAGCGCAATTATGCTGCAAATGTAGTTTTTAGTAGGTAAGGTTCTATTTTTTCTGCTTTGTTTTTATTTGGCCAAGTCGGTTAGCATCGGGTTCAAGAAAATTTCTTCTGTTATTTCGGGGATAATTTTCTTCTCCAGGGCTGTTTCAAAAAGTAGCTTGATGGCTTTTTTACCTTCGGTACCTAAATCAACCGAGTATTTGTTTACATACAAATCAATGTGTTTGTACATTACCTCCTCACTCATTTCCTGCGCATGCTGTCGAATATATTCTAAGCCCGATTTTGGATTCGCGAGAGAAAACTCCACAGAGCTACGTAAAACCCGGTTTATTTTATGCTGAATATCCAAAGGCAAAGCACGGTTTACCACAATGCCGCCCAGTGGTATGGCGCAACCCGTTAGCTGTTCCCAATAATCGCCCAGGTCAATTATTTTTTTTAGTCCTTTATTTTGGTAGGTAAAGCGGTTTTCGTGGATAATGAGTCCGGCATCAACCCTGCCATCCAAAACAGCGTCTTCAATATCAGAAAAAACCAATTCTACTTTTTTGTTCGCATTCGGGAAGGCCAACCCCAATAAAAAGTTGGCGGTGGTGTATTT
>CAIYNX010000323.1 GCA_903927645.1 uncultured Mucilaginibacter sp. | reverse complement strand
TCTCCCCAAACAATCTCAAAATAAAAACCCTCCATTTGTGGGCAAAATTGGGCGTCCAGCTACACATTATCAACCAAACCATATTCCATAATACCCGGCGTAATTTATCTTTAAAATTAAAAAAAGGTTTCACCAAAGGATCAGTGCTGTTAATATCATGATTTGAAAATATCATTTAGACCCGGATTTTAAATATTAAAACTTACTTGTAATACTTGCCCGCTCAATTTAAACCAAATAAACTGCCAACCAATTGTTTGATATTTTTTTTTACAAGTACCAAACCAAGTTCCCGCAGGTATTTACCGCAAATAATTGCCTATAAAATTAGCAAAATATTTATTATTAAATACAAAATTGGCAACAAAATTCAATAGAAGGTGCAATAATCACAAAATCAACAGTCTTTAATAAAAAAAGATTAATATTATGTTTAGATCATAACAAGTCAATTTTAAATAATAAGCACATTGTAAATTTAAGTGGCAAGCATTGTCAACGAAAATAGTTGCAAAAAGTAACCGTTGAAATAAATTTATGGCCCGCTTTCTATCAGGTTTATAACGCAATTGCTTTTAAAAAGAAAGCTGATGATGGTTCGATGTGAAAATAATCTTTAAATACATGCAATGCGCAATTGGCCATCTTCCTCCGGTCCTCGTCCGACAAATTTAACCATTGATTAAGCATCGCTATTGTACCTTCTAAAGTGTCCGGTACAACAATTCCGCCGCCGCCATCCTTAATTTCAATCCAGATATTGATTTGATTGGAAATAAGAACTGGCTTTCCACAGGATAAGGCTTCTACAACCGCAATGCCAAAATTTTCCTGGTGACTTGGCAAAACAAATGCCTGACAACCATAAAGTGCACCCCATTTTGCGTTTCCGGTTAGCATCCCGGTGAAGAATACTGAGTCGGCGATCTCTGGAAAGGAATCAGCTAATCGGGTCATTTTTTTTCCAAACAATGTTTTTAAACCAGGGCCGGAAATAACCAATTTTGGTATAATCCGATTACTGGCAATTGCCTGTTGTTTTATTGCCGCATATGCTTTTATTAATATATCCACACCTTTTTTCTGATGAACCCGACTGAAAAAAAGCAAATATTCATCCTGCCCTACCCCGGGGCATTTTTCAACAAATGCAGTTTTTAATTGCCCGGTGTGTTCAGGTGGCGGTATAATGCCATACCCTACATTAATTTCTTTTTTAGGGTGATAATCTGAAAAGGTTTCCCTGGCAAGCAACAACTCTGTTTCGCAGGTAAACAAAACACCATCTGCTTCATTCACTACCTTTTTCTCAATAAACCACCAGTAAATCAGGTTTCTTAATGCTTTTAACCTGCGGTCGGCTGCTCGTTGAAAGTAAGGATCCAACATACCATGCGGCATCACAAATAATTTGGGTACTTTCTCTTTTTTATCGGCCTGATTTTTCTTTAGCGCACGCATCACCCGCCAGCCTGCATAGCTTGAATATATCCAAAGTCCATTAATGATGATAACATCAAAGCGGCCGATATTGGCAAATAGCCAGGGCCGCAACTTCGAAGTAAATTGCCAGGGCCCAATCGCAGGACCAAGGGCATGAATCGGAAAATCATCGGTTCCTAAAAATGCAGCATTGGGGTCGTCGAGACTAACAACTTCCCTGCTCGATCCCAGCCGGACCATTTCGGGGTTGCTGTTGCGTATACCCTGACAAGGCCCGCCACTGGCAGGATCCATACTGCCAATTATGTGTAATATTTTCATTATTTCAACTTATATCTAAAAGGCTAACAAAGCCTTTTAGTTTAGATGCTATAAACGCATCATTTGTAATTTCAACCTGGGTTATTTTGGTGGTGATTCAAAAAACCATTCGCTTTTGTGCCCATCTGGATTAAATGCCAACAGTATGAATATCTAACACTATCTCATAAAAAATGATAATATGATATTTTTTCCTATAAAAACTGATAAAATGTTTAAAAAAAGCCTGAAAATTATTTCAACTCCTTGCGCCAAATATACCTATCTTTTTCTAAACAGCGGTTATTCGACGTACAGCTGTATAAAAAACGGCCTCCTATTAAATTCAATAACCATTCTTACACTAACAAAAAAACCCATTCGCAAGGTGTTGTATTAAATGTTTGTAACGTTTCAAACCATCAACGCTTTTGATCTGCACCATTTTGAAAGCTTATAATAAAAAGCGACCAGTATTTTACTTTTTTGAATGTTTGCTATCCACAAAATTGCATATTTGCAACAAGCACTACCATGGCAGTTATTAAAGGAGTAACTGGATGCTATTATTTTGATGATTATGGAAAAAAGTGGAAAAATTTATATAGCCGGGCACCGGGGAATGGTGGGTTCAGCAATTTACCGAAAACTAAAAGCAGAAGGTTTTAATAATTTTGTTACCCGGACTTCAGACACACTGGACCTTCGCAATCAACAGCAAACCGCTGATTTTTTTGCAGCTGAAAAACCCGACTATGTTTTTTTGGCAGCGGCAAAAGTTGGTGGAATTGTAGCCAACAACACCTACCGCGCCGAATTTCTTTATGATAATTTGCAGATCCAAAATAACATTATCCACAACGCTTACCTTAATGGCGTTAAAAAATTGATGTTCTTAGGTTCCAGCTGCATTTACCCTAAACTTGCACCGCAACCTTTAAAAGAGGAATACTTACTAACAGGTTTACTGGAATCAACCAACGAGCCCTATGCCATTGCAAAAAT
>CAIYNX010000322.1 GCA_903927645.1 uncultured Mucilaginibacter sp. | reverse complement strand
TAGAAATATTTTGAATTATTGTCAACTATTTATTTAATAAAACATAATTTTTTATTATGACTAAGATGGAATTTGTTCTAACAATAATTATAACTTTTAGTTATAAATTAGATATTTTGCATACGAATAATCAATTGTCTAAAATGACAAATAAACACATTCAGACTAAAATTGCTGAGAAAATTGCACTTGTTGATTCAAAATATAAAGATACTCTCACATTACGCTTAGGACTTGATTATTTATGTAAAGTAAATCAAGATGATAGTAGTTTGGTTTTTACTATTATTAAAAAAAAGAAACTTTCTATAATTAGAAAGTTTAATTGTTTACAAATTATTATGTTTACAGACAATACTAAGTGCATTGTGCAATCTCAATCTTTTTACTCTTCTAGTATTCCGATTTCTGATTACTTTTTCATGACAGGCAATAATGGGCATATTTTCTTATATTCCAGAAGGAATTTTTACATTGATAAAAAAGAATCGTTTGGTCGGGATTCTTTTACCGAACGAGTAATCAAACCTATACTTAAAGCGCATAAGAATATTGAATTTAGACCTTAGAAAATAGGCAAAGATGATAATTGCCATCCTCTCGTTGTCCTATTGCTGGTGTTCTACATGTTGGCCGTTGTTGTGTCTTATGACCTACAACATGTGGGCGGGTCGGTAATGTGCTGGGACAGGTTACGTCTACATGGAGACAACACGCTAAAGCGTACCTATATTGGTACAACAATTAAACCCGCTGTTAGCCAATTTTCTTTTATGGCTGGCTTGTAGTAACATAGTTTTTTTTTGGTTTTTATCAGGTAACAAACCACTCCAAACTTACCCCCCAAAAATCCACCCCCATAAACCTTAAAAACCATTCCCATAATTTTTTAGGAAATTTTTACTACTCGGTATACTGCTATGGACGGGGGGAGGTTGTTGTGGGGGGTGCTGCCGCCGGATGGGAGGGTGTTGGTGGTGCCGGTGTTGAGTAATCCGTTTTGATAGCTGTTTACCGCGGTTTGGAAACTGCCGCCGGTGTTTATGCCCGATAGGGTGTGCGCGTGCTGAGGCATCTCATTTATGGTTAATAAATGGTTGGCTTCGCCAAGCTTTTGTCCGCTGGTGTAGGTGCTGGTGCTGCCGCTTTCGGTGTAGCTGCCTGCGCCTATGGTGGCACGACCTTGCGAGTCTTTTGTGCCGTTGTTGCCATTGTCAATGGCCCAATTTATCCACGGAGCCGCTATGCCTTTGCCGCTGCTGTCAAAGTTTTGCAAAAAGGTGCCGTCCATATCATACACCTCCCTGATGGAGCCTTTCGGAAAGGTGGCGTTTACAACCGACTGCAGCGCGCCATTAATCAGGTTAGATACAGACGCATTTATCTGCGCCGTTACAGAGGCGTTTACTTGGTCGGCCATGTATTGTTGTAAGCTGTATAGCGAGGTGCCCACCTTCATTTGTACAAAGTTGTTGGGGTCCTGCGGCACAATGATGGCTTTTTGCTCGGTGTATAAATTATAGGTGCTTTGGTTGCCAAATACCAGCGGATTGCTATCAACCGCACTGCCCACCACAATGGCTTTCGAACCATCGGCAGGTATGTTTTGGGCGCCGTCGAAGCGCAAAACCTGGGCGCTTACGTACATGATGCCGGCGGCTATGTTTACCGTGCCATTTCCGTTGTTGGTAAGGACACAGCCCTGCAACACCATGTCTTTACCCAAGTTGGCGAAGCTGGCGTTCATGCCGGCAATCATTTCGGCCTGCATGCTCAATACAGGATCCATTGTGCGGGGGTAGCCGCCTGTTTGTGTGCGTATTAATTTCATGTTAAAAGGTTTGTACGGTAAAGGTAATGCTGCTAAAAATGTATCGTTTTACAAAAGCGTAAATAGCATTTGTTTTGGCGGCAATGGCAAGGGGTATCCTAACCACAAAGTTATAGCCCAACAAACTTTCTTCGCTGGCCAGGTAGTCAAATTCGGTGTTTAGCTTTTCTAGGCTCAAATAATCAAAAGCCGGCGTGGGGTATTCATCATGCAAATAAATAACTGCCGCCTGATGAAAGCTTGGGTTTTGGAGCAAATAGGTAGCCTGCGTAGGGTCGAAATTATCCCACAAAGCCTGCGTAAGCCTGTTTACCGAGGAGTTGATGGTTGCATTGGCCAAGGTAAGTGCACGGTAGCTCAAAAAATCGGCATAGCGGTTTTTCAAACTAACATTGAGGGTTTTAAGCCATGCCAGGTGTATGGGTTTTAGTAAAAAAAATGGTAGGAGCCAGCGTATCATTTTTACAACATCAAAGGAATATTTTTTCATCAGGCTAAAAATGGTATATAGGTAATCTGTTTGTTGAGGGGGAAGGCAGGGTCGATGGTAAAATAACCCGATTGCGGTTGGTAGCTGCTGGTAAATTGGGCATAGCTACCCGGTCCGTTTTTTGCGGCCAAATACACCATATCCACCTTATTGCCTACCAAACCCGGCACTCCTTGTATGGCATCAATAAGCTGGTTGATGTATAAAACACCGTTAAAATTGCTCACATTTTTATGGTTTAAAAAGGCATTAATGGCAACTTCTACTGCCGATTGTATCAAACTAATATCGCCCGAGGCATCATAATATATGTTGGCGGTTAACTTGAGTGTATCGGGAGCCATTGATTGCACCCCGAAGCGTATGCCCGAAGGTTGTATTTGGTTGCAATAGCTAATTACCCCATTTAATTGCGCCTGTGTTAAGGCATTGGGTAAACCGGCATTTGCCCTGGCTACCTTTATTTGCAAAACGCCATTTAAACTGGTGATGGAGGCAAACTGAACTATTTGCTTGCCGGCATCAACCAAGGCGTATTGAAATATATTGTTGATAAAGCTGAGTGTATCGCCATACTGAAACTGGTAGAGCTTATTAATCCACCAGGCATCGGTACCATACACGCTGTTGTTGAGCAAATTTTGAACATCTGCCTTAAACAAATCCATCACTGTTTCAAAATAATAAATAATGGTGGCGGTTATAAACATCCACAACCGCCAAATGCTGGTATTGCTGCTACTGTTTAATCTTGTCAGTTCGGGATGATTGGCCTTTTCGGCCAGCATCTCGTTTTGTATATCGGTTATTTGTTGAGCCATATTTTGCGTTGTGCGTTGTACGTTGTATGTTGCAGGTTGTGGGTTGAAGGTTGTGAGTTTTATTTGGGTTATGAGTTTTGCGTGTGAGGTTGTGGGCTATGGGTTGTAGAAATACCCGTTTAACGCACAACCTACAACCCTCCTTCTATCTCAATATCAGTAAATGAATTAATTTTTACGTTTACGCTGGTGTAGCCGTCGTATTGCCATTGGAGTTGGATTTTTTTGCTCAGGGCGTCGACTAATTGCGGACTAAGCTGGCTTTTTAGATACTTGGCTATGCCTACTCCAGTTAGCGCGCTGTTTCTAAAATTGCCGGGCTGGGCAATGAGCAATAGTTGCTGGGTCTGGTTTTGGCTATCGTCTACCACAAAATCGCCGGCGGCAATTTGCAGGTCCATGTTATCATCTAAAATAATATCGTTCATGCTTAAGTATTTTTTGATGTTTTTGGTAGATTTTTTTTATTTCGGATGAGGATCCGCTTATCGTAAATAAGCCTTCTTATTCAAAGCTTTTTTATCACAATGGTTTTTTCGCCAATCTGCCATCCCAAACCAAAACTTGCCAATGCTATTTGCACCATAATGGCGAGGTATAAAACTTTGTTTGCAGGGTTTTGCAGGTTAAAGCCATGGTGGGCAAGCATATTCATCAGTCCTGCGCCAAATACAAAGGCATAAGCGGTAGCCAGGCAAAACAACAATAGCCAACAGGCTTTAAAGCAATGCCAGGCATCGGTAAAGGCAACCAAAAAGGTTGAACTGCCAAAAAAGGCCTCACCATTGGCTTTCAGGCCATTTTTCCATTTGTTGGCGCTGCTTTTTGATATATCCCACCAATGTTGGTTTCTGAGCTTGATAAACCAAGTGGATGCATAGCGCTCATAACTGGTATTGATATAATCGCACATGCAATTAAAATATCCTGCAAAAAAGAAAAAAATAAAAGCGGCCATCTTATTGGTATTGTGATGATATATAGGCCTGTATGGCAGTAAGCTGATCAGTGGCATTCATGGCTTTCCATGTGGTATAGCTCAGGGTATTCGCGGCGGCGGCTAAAACACCAATTTTGGCCGGTTTGCCCGTATCTACCACCCATACTCCGTTTACAAATACCATGGTATACCACTGTACATAAACCTGTTGGGTGCTAAAACAATCATTAATGCCTTCAATAAAAACGGTGATATTTGCGTTTACCTGAAAATTCATGTTTAGGGGTTTGTTAAGTTAAAACCATTTGTGTTTAAAGTGGCCGGCGCTAAAAGCGCATAGGTGTTTTTTACCCATACATTGCCCAAAAGTCGTTTTACGCCTCCGGCGCTTAGGGTCAGGTTGCCGTAATTGCCGGCTTTAACATCCTGATTGCCGTTTAATTGGTAATACACATTGCTCCCTGCATTGGCTATTAAACTTCCGTTTTGCATGGGTGCAATGGCATTGGCAAAACGTGCTATTTGGGCGGCGTTTATTACCAGGTTTGAGGCAGCGTTTGTTCCGTTCAGGCTTCCGGTAAATAGGAGATCAATAGCTGTGGTATTAAAGCCCTGCAGGGTTAGGACGATACCATTGATGCTGACGTTGTTTCTGAAATTATAGGCACTACCCGGATAACTGCTTTCTATCACCTGGTTATTGGTACTGAAGCTGATGGGGCCTGTACCTAAATCAACTCTTGGGTCGGATAGGCCTGCATTGCCAAACCTCAAACCATTTCTAAACTCCATACTTGGGTTGCCCGATAACGAAACATTGGCATTGTTTTCGATAATTGCTTGTCCGCCACAAAGCAAGTTGCCTGGTCCTGTTTTTGATAGGGTGGCTCCTATTGCCACATAAAGGCCTTGGGTGCTGGTTAAATGGTAGCTGCCCATTTCTAAAAACGAGTAAACTGCCAAGCCGTTGCATACCAAATTGGCTTGCGCGCTTGCTTTTCCGGCTCCGGCCAAAATTAAGCCGGGGTATTGCAGGTTTGGCAAGGTATAGTTGGTACTAAGGTTAAACCCAATGGCCGAATTTACCGCACCCTGCACAAAGTAATTATAGCTGCCAAAATTGGCCATTGGCATGGTTAAACTGGTTTGAACCACAATGGCGTTATACTGCACCAATTTTGAGTTGGCATTGGTACCATCAATGCCATTGCTGCCATTGTTTAACAAAAGGAACACCTGGTTAGCAGCATCGCCAAGGGTTAGGGTAATGCCTGCAATTTTTACGGTACATTTAAAGGTTGATTGCACCACATAGGGGTAGGTGCGACTAATTGTCTGATCATTGGTGCTAAAGGTATACGTGCCTGTTCCGGTATAAAAATAACCATAGTCGTCATTGCCCCAGCTCCAGCCATTTCTAAACTCAACATTGCCGTTGCCGCTAAAATTCCAGCTGCTGTTTACGGCTATAAAAACATTGCCTGCAAACAGTGCCAAACCCTTGGCAGCATTTTTTAGCATTCCGCCATTAAATTGCACATTGGTGGCTCCGTTTACGGTGCTGTTATAGGCGCCCAGTTGCAGGCTTGCACCATTCACCTGCAAGTTCCCGTTTATCATGGTATCGCCGGTTAAATATTTGCTGATACTTGAGCTATTGCCAATTATGCTCAAATTGGCATAGGTTAATGGCATAATTGGCTGGTCGTACGGTTCGGCGTATATAATGGTTGAGGTGCTGCCTGCCACAAAATTATGTAGGTAGTTGTTATACCCGTTTAAGGTTAGTGTGCCCGCACCATTGCCCATATCGAGCTTGCCCGTACCTTGCAAATTGCCATTTACGGTTAAGCTATAATTGCCATTGCCAAAAACCAAACTGCCATTTATAAAAACATGGTTTAAACCAAGTGCGCCAATACTATAGGTAATTTGATGGTTTATAAAAACAGTATCGCCGGGTTGGGGCATGGTTATTTGTTTCTTATCCAAAACATTGCCGGCCCAAACCTTGGGGTTATACCAATCGCCATCGGCCATGGTATACCAAACGTTGGCTTTGCGGCATAAAAAAACATTTTCGTTGTTAACGGGCGTTGCTTCCATTGTTAAAATGTTCTTGCTTTCACCATCACATTGATATCGGACGCCAAGGCGCTGGTATTTTGTACAAAGAGGGTATCGCCGGCTTCGGTCAAAAACACGCGGTTTCCGGCCAGGTCAAGGTCGAACAATTGTGGCACCATGCCTGCCAATGAGGCCAGTGGTGTGCTGCCGTTGCTGCCCGCACCGGCCGGAATTTGCAAGGTGGTAATTAAATAGGGCCCTGCATAGGGTGTGCCCGCGGAGCCGCCTGTTTGGCCCGATGGTACGATCAGGAGGTTGAGGTTTACAATTACCTGGGCATTGTTCCTGAACAAAACATCGGTAATAAGGCCGGCATTTGCCGGACCGGTAAAAAGCGTAGTAATGGTATTTACAATGGTGCCCGATGGTATTTTGGTACAAGGATAGGCGCCTGCTTTTACTAAAAAACTTAATTGGTTGCTATTTGCGTTCATAATGCTATTTGTATAAGGTTTGCTGATAATTTATAAGCGCCTGTTGGCCCTTGCGGACCAACAGGTCCTGCCGGACCAGCAACACCTGCCGGCCCGATGCTTCCGGCCGGCCCAAGGGGGCCGGCGGGCCCTGCGGTACCGGTTGCTCCGGTTAAGCCCTGCAAGCCTTGCGCACCCGCAGGCCCTTGCAAACCAAGCATTCCCTGTGCCCCTTGCGGTCCGGCAGGTCCTTGCAAGCCTTGAGGTCCTGTGGCACCTGCGGGTCCGGGTGGCCCTTGGGTAATGCCGCCAAGCAGGGTGTTTACAAAATTCAGGATCCATGATTTCAGGATGGCCATGCTCAAGCCTGTAACCTGATTAGGCCCCGTACCTTGCGATACCGGTATAATATCTGTACTGTTTACCGAAGTGGCCGGAGGCAAATTGTTTATTTGAATAATCATTGTGGGTGAGTGGGGAATGGTGAGTGGTGAGTGGGGAATGGTTAGTTAGGAGTTGGGAGTAGTTAGTGGGGAGTTGTTAGAATGGGGAGTGGTTAGTTGGGGGTTGGGGTTTTTGGGTTGTAGAAATAATCCTTCAACGCACAACTTACAGCTCATTGGGTTGTGGGAGTAAATAATTAAACTACACCCTAATTAACAAGGGAATTGCGGGGGCGTATGGTTGGTATCAGGGTTAATTTACTGTTCCCTTTTTTTTCTTGGTATAGTAATATAAACCTAAGGCACTGCCAAGGCCAATGCCAATTGATGTTGGTATATGCCCGGTAAACAATTCGCGAGGGGATAGGATGATAAACACTAAAAAACTGGTTGCAGCGGTTATTAAAAAAGTAATTATGAAAGTTTTCATGTGCAATTTTATGTAGGTTTGGTTTAAGTAGTCCCTTTGTTTTTACTCCGTTGGATTTTTATTAGTATTAACTTTTTTCCTTTTTGAGCAATAATAAAACACCATAAAAAAACCAATCCCACTACTTATTGATGGTATTAAATTGCTTAAAACAGATTGCTTAGGGGGTATTATATTTAATAATATAAAACCAATTATAGCGGTTAATAATGAACATAAAATTAGTATAAAAATATTTTTCATGTACTGGCTTAGTTCCTTCGGTAAGTTCAACTTCAGTTTATAAGTGGCAATTAACCTAAAAACGGAAGCCTTTTATTTATTTTAAGGTTTAATTAACTTGGTTCGTTTTTTCTTTGTAAAGTAATACATGAATATAAAAAAAAGTATCCCACCAAATATTGATTGAAATAAATTCCTTGAATAAGGTACTTCCGGATCAGTAATCATTGTAATTATAAAAAAAAGTAACGAGTATACGGTTGAACCTAATATCAGTTTTAAGGTATTTTTCATGTATAAAATTAATTCGTAAACAATATTCATTAAGATTTTGCCAACTGCCATCCAACATTGACCTTAATGGCATCTTTAATAACAAACTTGCGCGGCAACAAACCAGGTTATAAAATTATTTTAATCTGAAGTTCGCGGTTATTTTTTAAGATACTTGCTTTTATTTTTATTCACCATAAAATACATCAAAAAAAATAGTCCAAAATTGAATAAGCCAGCGTAT